>CAYMGR010000167.1:0-4767 GCA_964389985.1 uncultured Saprospiraceae bacterium | reverse complement strand
ATATTGAAAGTTCTTGCACGAATTATTTTGGCGATTATAATTTGTTGAATGATAAAATGACGCTCAATCAAGGAAGTTCATACATTAATTTTGCAAGCTGGCAAGCCTTGGGCCATGATGCGCATTCAATTTTAATCACAAATAACAACAGCGTATTTTTAAATGCCACCGCAAATGACTATCATTTAGCAAACAACAGTCCGGCTTGGAATGCAGGCAGCAATCTTGTTTCCACCCTAGTATCATTTGATCTGGAAGATCGCAAACGCCCACAAGGCAATGCATTTGATATCGGCTGTTACGAACAGGCAGAAACAACTAAAACCAAGCATTTATCAAAAGACATAACAAGAGATTCAGATTATATTTTTATTGAAAGTGAAACGATTCTTCAAATTCAATCAGACGATGCTGATTTAATAGCCGATATGTTTACATTTACAGGCAGGTATGTTTCTAGTGGAACCGTATTTGAAAAAACAAATCTTCCTGTTGGTATATACCTGATTCGAATTTACAATTCCAAAACCAAAACCCCAATTGGATTTAAAAAAATTTTGATCAAATAAATTATGATTAGCATTGATGACTTGCGTTCTATTTGTTGTAGTTTGGAAGATGTTTCCGAACAAGCACATTTTGAAAAAACATCCTTCCGAACCAAGAAACGAATTTTTGCCACTTTTGATGCTAAAACCAATCTGGTCTGCGTCAAATTAGAAGAAACAGATCAATACATTTACAATAAATTAAATCCCGATATTTATTGGCCGCTTTCCAAAAAATGGGGAAGCCTGGGTTGGACCCATGTAAAAATTGAAGCCATAGAAAAAGATGATTTTTTAGAGATCCTGATGAAAGCATATTCTTTATCTAGTCCTAAAGTACATTCCCTCAAATCCAATTAAATGAATTAATTTTGCTCGCAATAATTTACATCACCAATCACCAATCAACTAACTCCTATCAACTAACCCCTATCAACTAACCCCTATCACCTATCAACTAATCCACATGAATCGCATTGTACATTTTGAAATTCCTTGTGATAATCCTCAATTGCAAATGGATTTTTTTAAAAACGTTTTTAATTGGGAGTTTCAGCAATTTCTGACTGAAGATTATTGGAGTTGTACTTCCGGAGACGCTTCTACACCTGGGATTAATGGAGGCTTTATGAAACGAAAGAATCCTGGTCAACCTATTGTAAATTCCATTCAGGTTGAAAATATGGAGATAACGATCAAGGCTATCGAAGCAGCAGGTGGTAAAATGGTCGTTCCCAAGATGGCTATACCAACTGTTGGATGGTTAGCGTATTTTTTGGATCCCGAAAACAACATTCATGGATTGTACCAGGAAGATTCAACTGCAAGCTAGTTGGATTGAGCTGGAATTCATTTAGTTTGAAGGCCTTGAAATAGTATAAAATTCGGTGAATTACTTTTTATTTTTGCCGGACACAAATTGATGTTATGGACAAAACAATTATTGAGCTACAGGTAGTCATCAAGGCACCCCTTGTTAAAGTTTGGGAATGCTGGAATGGACCGGAACATATCGTTAAATGGAATAGTGCTTCACCTGATTGGCATACGCCCTGGGCTGAAGTAGATTTAAAACCCGGAGGTAAATTTATTTCGCGAATGGAAGCCAAGGATGGAAGCATGGGTTTTGATTTTTGGGGAATATATGATGTTGTTGAACCACATTCTAAAATAGAATACACGATGGGTGATCAGCGCAAAGCGTGGATTCATTTTACTGAGCAAGACGGACAAACCCAAATTAATGAATCGTTTGAAGCAGAATCGGAAAATTCTATTGAGCTGCAACGAGGAGGATGGCAAGCGATTCTGGATCATTTTAAATCCTATGTCGAATCACATTAAATACCGGTAGATGTCAAAAGCTCTGTATCCTTGTTTATGGTTTGATGGCAATGCAAAAGAAGCTGCCAGCTTTTATTGTTCAATATTTGCAGACAGTAAAATCACAGCTGATACGCCCATGGTAGTCAATTTTGAATTGAGGGGAACTAAATTTATGGGACTCAATGCAGGCCCATTATATAAATTTACGGAAGCAGTTTCTTTTGTGATTGAATGTGAGACACAAGATGAAATTGATTATTACTGGGACAATCTGACTAAGGATGGCGGTATGGAAATTGAATGCGGATGGGTAAAAGATAAATTTGGTTTGTCCTGGCAAGTGGTTCCATCCATTTTAGGTTCTCTAATGAACGATCCATTAAAAGCACAGGCCGTTTTGGAAGTCATTATGAGAACTAAGAAATTCAATATTCAAGAATTGATGAATCTTTGATTTTTAAATGATCAGATCACTCAATTGAAATTATTTTTGAAGATGAGCATTGAAGCATTGCAGTATTGTAATATTGAAATTATTCCACATCCCAGGTATAATAATTGTGTTCTTGGTCACAGATAAAGCCTGTTTTAGGATATAATTTATTCCCAATTGTATTTGATTTGGCTGTTTCAAGCATCATTCCAGCGGCAAGGCTTTCTATACAAAGTTGTTTCGCCCGTTCGATTAGCTGAATTGAAATTCCTTTCCCTCGATAATTTTCCATAACATACAAATCATTGAGTAACCAATATCGCTTCATTCTGGTAGATGAAAAAATTGGATATAATTGGACAAAGCCTACTAATTGCTTATTTGGACTCTCTGCAACAAAAATTACAGATTCATTTTTTTGAATGCGGTCAGCTAAAAATCGCTGTGCTGCATTCAGATCACCTGGCTTACTGTAAAAAATGCGGTAGGCATCAAATAAGGGTACTAATTGCTCTAAATCGGTGCTGACAGCCTGACGAATGTTCATAATACTTATTTTAAACGTTGGGTAATCTTAATACATATTTATTTACAAGCTGATTGGAGCCTTGAGCAGTAGTCAATACATGGAATAATGCAAAAATAACAGAGCCTGGCAACACGAATTCGACTAAATGGATAAACGTTTGGTAATAGTTGGAAGTCATCAGTTCGTTTGATAAATAGATACCATCCTGACTTATTTTTAATTTGATTGCAAGGAAAACAAAGATCAGGGAAAGGTGAAAGCCATTGACAAATAGGTGTAAAATGTATTCCCATCTGGGTAAACCGCCCATAAATGCCCGACTTTCTTTTTCAGAATAGGCGTCTATAATCAATACAAATAAATCGATGCTTACCAGGCTAATTCCTATCAGAAAAAAAGAAGCATACATATGTTGAAGAAAAAGGAAATAGAGAATCAGAGGAAACAAGATCGCTCTCATGCAATGAGTCAGGTGTTCCAAACGACTATCTGGCTGATTTTGTAAGCGGTATTTAAAAAGATGTAAATACATTCCATCAAATAATGCCAAAAAGGCAACCAGGATGGTCAAAATAATTAGAAGAAGTAAAGCTATTTCCATATCAATGAATGGTATATATTTTTAAAGGGGTAAACAGTGTTTTTTCATATCTTGCTTTCAAAAGCAGCTTAAAGCTATTCAATTCTTAATTAAATTTAAACAGCACCCATGATTTTAATCGAAAAGACTTATCTAACCGATTTAGAAAAGCTCTGGAAAGCCATTTCAGACAAAGGCGAAATGAAAAAATGGTATTTTGATATTGAGGATTTTAAATTGGAAATTGGACATGAGTTTAATTTTTGGGCTGGTCCACCGGATGAAGATTTATGGCACCACCGATGTGTGATCAAGGAGTGTGTACCAACGGAAAAATTGGTTTACAGCTGGACCTATCCGGGATATGAAGGAGAATCTATTTTGAGCTGGCAACTATCAAAAGTGGATGAGAGCCACTGCAAATTGATATTAACCCATGAGTTTCCTATTGCGTTTGACGAATCCGTCGAAGCACTAAAAGAAGAAAATTTTCAAGAAGGTTGGACTTATATATTAAGTATCGGGCTGAAGGAATATCTAGAAGATTAATTTGTTCTTGTTTTTTATTAAATTCAATTGATTAGAAAAGGCGTTTCAATATTGGAACAAGTCCAGAGGACCAAAGGATAATAAACTTTAGTGTAATTGTAAGTAGACTAATTTTTTTTCATTGAAGTATTCTTCAGGGAATTTTTTAAAGATATCATACACTTCAAAGTAGGCTTTTTTCTTGATAGCTTTTATTTCTTCAATCAAGTCGCCTCCTTTATAGGCAATCAAGCCATTAGGCAAGGCGCTTTTGGATTCTTTTAACAGGAGCGGTTTGGAATAAGCAATTAATTGATCCAGACTACAAACTGCCCGACTGATAACAAAATGAAATTTTTCTATACAATCTTCTGCTCGGAGATGGAGCGCTGTTAGATTTTTCAAGTTCAATTCGTTTGCAATTTCATTAACCATTTTGATTTTTTTTCCGGTGCCATCAATAGCAGTAAATTGAATTTCCGGATAATAGATGGCCAGAGGAATCACAGGAAAGCCACCCCCTGTGCCCAAGTCTAATATTTTACAATTGGAATTCCAGTTGATAAAAGCGGTGATCGTTAAGGAGTGCAAAACATGATGCAAATAAAACGCATCCATGTCTTTTCTAGAGATGAGATTTACTTTTGCATTATGAACTTCATACATAGCTTTTAATTGACCAAATGCTTCTTTTTGACTGGTCAAGAGCTGGGGAAAGTAGTGATCTATATAATCCATTACCAACGCTTCTTTTTAATCCAAAGAAATGGAATTTGAAGCATAAAATGTAAACAATAGAATCCTTGTAATAATGGAAAAATAA
>CAYMGR010000166.1:0-4782 GCA_964389985.1 uncultured Saprospiraceae bacterium | reverse complement strand
ATATTTCATGCTCATTGGTCAGATGGATTTTCCACAATTAATTTCTTTGTCTGCGACAATCTGCGAGATCTGCGGGACATATTTCATGCTCATTGGTCAGATAGATTTTCCCAGAATTAATTTCTTTGTCTGCGTCAATCTGCGAGATCTGCGGGACATATTTCATGCTCATTGGTCAGCAGGATTTCCACAGCTAGCATTTTCTAATTTTATTCTATTATGAATTTTGTTTCTAAAATAATTCTAGAGAATAGTTTATATTTGTTAGCGCATTGCTCGTCACCCTATTTTCAATAGCACGCAATTTCCTGGACTCATATTGTTTAGATTGCATATATAAATTGGCTTGATTCAAAGGATTCCATTTTTCAAATTCTTTTGAATGACGCAAATATGCTCCTTGCTTAATAGACCTATTACTCATTTTAAATAACTGAATATGAACAAATTATCTACATTTCTGGCTGTAGCTATCCTATGGATGACCGGCATTCAAATGGACGCCCAAAATATAGAATTGATTGCACCCGCAGATCTCGTCGTCAGCAAAACCTATGTGTTTGATCTATCACGCCTGAATGACCTCAGTGATGCCCAATTTGGGCTTTTACACGACAATGACATTGATCGGGATAATGTGATGACCACTGATGTGGTCTGCTTGTCCTATTGTTTGCCAAATCCCTATTCCAAATATCCAGGCTTGGATACCAATGATCTGTCATCACCCGCATCTTTGGCTTGCGATTATTTTAGTCAATTTTATAATTTAAGCAGTCCGGATGATTTGTACCTTATGTATTGGGGACTGGATGGTTATTATGAAGGACTGGTACTGGATTCTATTAAGATTCGGGTAGTAGACCTCAGGCAAAATGGGATTGGTGAGATCCAAAGGATTTATGAAGCTTTTGATTCAGGAATTAAAATTGCCGCCGATATCCAATCGATTTGGGTAGTAGATTGTGCGTGTACCTATGATCCGGAATTCCAATGCCAGACCAACGAAGTGAAACTCTATTTCAATAATTTCTGCCAACTGACCATCTTACCGGAATGGCTGCTAAAATATAGTGCGATTAAACCTTGTAATGAATATGAAACGATACAACTGAAAGATTGGATCACCAATACAATCATTGATCGGGATGCCAGAATGGATGGCGTCCAGTTAAATTATAAAGACCAAAACCGAACGATAGTCTATACGGTAACAGATCCCCTCACCGGTTATAGTTGTACCGGAACATTAATTGTACTTGATACGTCTGAAGTCAACATTCTTTGTCCGGCAGATACGACTGTAACTTGTATCAGCGATATCCGGCCTCTTGTTTTGGGCTTGCCCGAGGTACTAACGAATTGCCAAAATTACCAACTGAATTATTTGGATGAAAAAATCAAAGGAAGCTGTGCACTCGGATATGATCAAAAAATTATTCGCCAATGGTTTGTGACTACTTTAGGTGGAAAAAGAGCTGAGTGCACACAACACATTACAGTTAACATCAGTACTGTAAATGATGTTGTTTTTCCGCCGGATTTTGACGGCACGGATCGGCCTAGCCTACAATGCCAGGCTTCAATTGATCCGAATTTGAATGTCACGGCACATTATGCCAATGCTCCATCTTGTGTAGGTGGTTTTATTTTGGATTCCGCTTATTGGATTGCAAATTCAAATGAATCGGATGTGTATCCTGATCGACGGATCCCTAAAATTTTTGGCTGGAATAAAATACTTGATCCGCTCGATATAAATGTTGGACATCCAAATCCGGTTTCCGTTTATTATCCGGTTCATCCGGCTTGGGACTTAGCACAATTAATGTGTTGGGCTTCCGATCAACGCGTTTTGTGGGAAGGAACAGGAATGCCTACAGGTGCAAATTGTGCAGATCTAAATATCTCTTTTCAGGATTCAATTGTCAATCGGGTTTCTGCTTTATGTACGACCAGCGATTTAATTTGTTATGAAGTTTATAGAGAATGGACCGTCGTGGATTGGTGTACGAATGAAATCGTTAAGTATGTTCAAAAGATCCATGTGTTGGATACTGAAGGCCCGGAAATATTATATCCCGATACGCTTTTGTTGAGTACAGAATTGCTAAATTGTAAAGCGCGTTGGGAAGTAGCCCCTCCGTTTATTACAGATAATTGTTCCAATGAAACGCATTACATTATTAATTGCAGTGCGGGCGATTTATCCGGAGATGAAACCAATGGATATCGGGTTTCTAATTTGCCGAAGGGAATTCATTCCGGATTTATTTTGGCAAGCGATTGTTGTGGAACGATCAGCAGGAAAGAAGTCATCTTAATTGTTGAAGATCGTCAGCCACCTCAGGCAAGTTGTGTGGATAAATTGAAAGTCACGGTATCAGAAAATCAACTACCCAGCAAGAATGTAGCAAAAGTATTTGCCAATTGGTTGAATAAGGGAAGTTCCGGAAAATGCGATACAAGCATTTATTTTAAAATCATTCGCCTGGATGATTTAAAAGGCACTGCGCATGGGACGAATGATAGTTTTGAAACGGAGAATGCTTTATGTAATATGCTAAATGGAGATGATAATCTCAACATTGATGGAACTCAAATTTATTTTGATGACCATGCTACGTTTTGTTGTGGGGATGTTGGAAAAGAAATCAGTGTCATCCTCAGAGTGTTTGATCGCAATCCGGGTGCCGGTCCGATCCAACCAGAAAGGATGTCTGCAGGTGGATCTTTAGAAAATCATTTTGCAGATTGTATTGCAAAGGTTGAAGTGGTTGACAATAGTATTCCTACCTTAGTCATTCCACCAGATGTCGTTGTCAGTTGTTCATTCCCGATTGACATTAGTAAATTATCCAACCCAAATGACTCAACGTTTGGAAAAATCGTTCATGATTTATCGCTAAGAAGAAAAGTAGTTAGTCTCGATAAGCTTTGTCCAAATTTCTGTGTTAAAAATGAGATAAGTGGTTATCCGGGCCCTGAAAACCCGAATCCTCCATCGCCTCCTCCTGCTTCAAATCGCGCATGTGAATATACACAATCGCTGTATGATTCATTGCATCCGGATCGAGTGTATGAATTAGTTTGGGGTTTTGATGGTTACAGTTTAAGTTCCTGTGAGAATATTCCGGAAATAGAAATCGTGGATTCCAGAAAAGGCGGGCAAGGCAAAATAACGAGAAAATTTATTGTGCATGGTCCGAATTCGACCGTCGTAACGGGTACACAAACGATCTGGGTGGTTGATTGTCATCCTTTTTTTATTAACGCAGCTCAAGCCTGTGATAGTTTAGATGATATTATCTGGCCGGGTAACTGTGATGGGAATGCAATTGTTTTTAATAATTGTGATGCAGATACCACACCTGACAATCCCTTATTGGGAAGACCGGAAATCATCAACAACAGAAATTGTAATTTAATAACTGTGGATTATGTGGATGAAGTTATTTTGAATGGCCTGAATGCCTGCAAAGAAATTATTAGAACCTGGACTGTCATCGACTGGAATCAATATGCGCCAAATCTGGCCATACTTGATGGCAGATGGACATTTAAACAACTGATATGGATTAATGATCAGGAGTCACCAAAATTGGAAATCGAAATTGTCATTCCCGCTAAAGCGGATAGCAGTGGATTTGCAAGTGTAGAATTGCATGCTTTGGTTACAGATTTGTGTACAGCGGTGGATGACTTGCAGCTCACTTATCAAATAGATGAATTCAATGATGGTAGTGGAAAATATACCGGTGGGTTTGATTATAAGTCAGGACCCTTAAGTATCCAGGAGCACAAGGATGGAAAAACTCCCGTTGTAGCAGATAATCCAAGAGCCATAGATCCAAACAACACAGCCGATGCCAGTGGATTGTATCCGGTAGGTATTCACAAAATTCAATGGATCGTAACAGATGCTTGTGGTAATCGTATGGTCAAAGATAGTTTGTTTGAAGTGCAGATGATCGTCGGTACCAATCAAGAACAGCATACAGATGATTATTTCTTACTGATACCCAACCCAAGTCAAGGAAACTTAAAAATTCAGACTCCATTAAAAGTGGACTACATCCAGCTGCTTTCACTTACTGGAGAAAAACTACACAGTTACCCCATGAAGTCAAAACACACCATCGAATTAAATGACCTGCCATCAGGCGTTTATTTTGTAGAAGCCATTTATGAAGGAAAACGACAAGCTGTTCGAAAATTAATTGTTTTAAAATAATTAGATAGATACATGCTCTTTGTGCTCGGCGTAGGCTAAGCCTACGCCATGAGGAATGTCATTTAAGGCCAATTTAATTTCAATTCCAATTTATTTGATTTCAGAAAATCAAATAAAAAATGATCAATGAACAAACGCTATGCGTAGGCTGCGCCTACGTCAATGATCATGGAGATTAAACCAAATAATAAATTTATCGCATCCAGTAAATAAAATATTTTATCTTTGTAATATGTCTAATTCCGAAATAATATCTAGTATTTTAAATCTATCGTTACAGGATAGGAAGAAGATTATTGAATTGATTATTCAAACAATTCATCAATCTGATGAAGAAAAATTGGAAAAAGCAGCTGATTTAATGCTAGTTGACTATAAACAGGACAAAGAATTAACAATTTTTACAATGCGCTAGGCGTAGGCTGCGCTCAATGATCATGTTCAATCAGGCAAAAAATATTCATTCAGCAATGCAGACTAGGCTAGAGTATCTTCATGCTGTTATGTAAATTAGTAAACGCATTAAAGGATTATAAATATCTGGCGGT
>CAYMGR010000165.1:3171-4789 GCA_964389985.1 uncultured Saprospiraceae bacterium | reverse complement strand
GGAATTGTTTAAAAAATTTAGTTGACAAGTATGCCGCATTTTGCTTCAAGTCTATTCAGAATTAATTTTAATCCAACATGCGTTTAGTAGCCCAGATTAGTTCGATCGTTTTTCATCCGATGTTGGTATTATTTTATGCTGTGTTTTTATTACTCTGCTACAATCCTCACCTGTTTGGATCTTCCCATTGGACGGAACAAAGCTTGCTGTTAATCTTATTATTCATCTATACCTGCTTTGTACCGGCTATCGGATTTGCTCTATTGCGGTTTACCGGATTTATGAAAAGTTTTCAAATGAGCGAACGAACTGATCGTTTTGGTCCCTTAATCATTTGTGCTGTATTTTATTTATGGATGTATATCAATCTAAAATCTCAGGATCAGATTCCTGCATTAATGATTTGTTTTCTTTTAACTGCAATCATTTCAATTTTTTTGGCTTTCGCCATTAATACCAAAATTAAAATCAGTTTACATAGCATAGCGTTTGGAGCCTTTATTGCTTATTGGATCCTGTTGAGATGGAACCACCTGGACCTATCCGGAATTTATTTCCGGTTTAATAAATCGGGCGTATCCGCCTTTTCCATTCACCACCTGATTGGATTGTCTTGTATAGCAGGAGGGTGGATTGGCACCTGCCGGCTCTACTTAAAAGCTCATACACACGAAGAAATATATTTAGGCTATTTCGTCGGTATAATTTCTGCTATATTGGCCTTCTCATATACTTTTTAATTATGAATGCAAGCATACAATCTATCGAATCTGCCTGGGAAGATCGTTCTTTGTTGTCAGACCCATTGGTAAAAGCTACTATTCACGAAGTTATTTCTTTGTTGGACTCGGGCAAGATCCGAGTTGCTGAAAACAAAAACGGGGAATGGATCGTCAACGATTGGATCAAAAAAGCCATACTGCTTTATTTTCCAATTTCTGAAAACAAGCTTATTCAAGCAGGAGATTTGGAATATTATGATAAAATCATGCCCAAACGGGACTTTGATAAACTGGGTATCCGGGCTTTACCGGGAGCTGTTACCCGATTTGGTTCTTTTATCGAACCCGGAGTTATTTTAATGCCCAGCTTTGTCAATATTGGAGCTTATGTGGGATCGGGAACCATGGTTGATACCTGGGCTACCGTAGGATCCTGCGCCCAAATTGGTAAAAATGTACATCTCGCGGGTGGAGTTGGAATAGGCGGTGTCCTTGAACCTCCTCAGGCAAAACCAAATATTATCGAGGATAACGCATTTATTGGGTCTCGATGCATCATCGTTGAAGGTGCTCATATCGGTGCCGAAGCCGTTTTGGGAGCCAATGTTGTCATCACCGGATCCACCCATATTATTGACGTTACAAAGTCAGAACCCATTAAATATCAAGGATTTGTACCTCCAAGATCGGTAGTGATTCCAGGTTCTTATACCAAAGAATATCCGGCCGGACCCTACCAGGTCCCCTGTGCTTTAATTATAGGTCAGCGGAAAGAATCAACCGACAAAAAGGTAAGCCTAAATAATGCTTTAAGAGACTTTGACATTTCAGGTTAAACTGGAAAGGGGAAGATTTGTTAGTTGATAGGGGTTAGTTGATAGGGGTTAGTTGATAGG
>CAYMGR010000165.1:0-3071 GCA_964389985.1 uncultured Saprospiraceae bacterium | reverse complement strand
GTTAGTTGATAGGGGTTAGTTGATAGGGGTTAGTTGATAGGTGAAAGGGGAGAGGTCAGTGATGATAGGTGACTTCTGATTTTTGACTACTGAATACTGACTACTGATTTCTAGAGGTCAAAGGTTAGTGGTTAGAGGTCAGTGGTCAGTAGTCAGTGGGGAGAGGTCAGTGATGATAGGTGACTTCTGATTTCTGACTACTGACTTCTGATTTTTGACCACTGACTACTGACTACTGATTTCTAAAGGTCCGTGGGATTGGGAAAGAGTTAAATATTTGGTTTTTGGAATTATTTAGAACTATTTTGCGTTTGAATTTATTGATACTTCTATATGCTATGGAATGAAAATTACTATGATCAGTTAATTCTTAAAATTGATCAGTTTACCCGGAAATTTTACATGAATCAGTTGATTCGGGGTGCCTTGTATTTTACCGGATTGCTCACTTTGGTCTTTTTAGCTTATAACTTGCTGGAGAACCAATTCTATTTTAGCAAATCGGTACGGACGGTATTAAGTTTTTCTTATCTGGGCCTGTTTGGATTCAGTCTGTGGTACTGGATCGCCAATCCCTTGTTTCATTATTTCCGCCTGGGAAAATTAATCTCACATGAAGAAGCGGCTAAAATTATCGGTACCCACTTCTCAGATGTAGAAGACAAATTATTGAATGTCCTCCAATTAAAATCACAATCGATCAATTATACAGATCGCAGTTTAATTGATGCCAGCATTCAACAAAAATCCATTGAGCTCCATCCCGTTCCTTTTGTCCAAGCTATAGATCTTCAAAAAAATAAAAAGTATATTCAATATGCCATTGCTCCGCTATTAGTTTTATTCTCTTTATTGGTTTGGGCTCCCGGCATGATTCAAAAACCAACCCAGCGACTCATTCAAATTAATAAAGACTTTGAACGGGAAGCACCCTTCCATTTTAAATTGGTAAACGAAGATTTAAAAGTTGAACAAAATGCATCCTTTGAATTAAAAATAAAAATAGATGGGTCCACGATACCGGCTGAAGCATTTATTGATGTGGATCATTTTCAGTACAAGCTTAAGAAAATGAATGCGGATGAATTCAGCTATACTTTTAGCAATGTACAAAAAGATCTTCCCTTTAAATTAGTAGCTGGCAGCATTCAATCTCCTGAATATAAACTGGAGGTTATTCTAAAACCTCTGATCGAATCATTTAGAGTCCATTTAGATTATCCGTCCTATATCGGAAAGAAAAATGAAGTGGTTGAAAATACCGGGGACTTGATCGTACCGGTAGGAACTAAGATCAAATGGGATTTTAATATGCTTTATACGGATCATCTGTATTTCAAAACTTTGGAAGATGTCTCAAAAGTTGAACTGAATCATGTTTCTGAAAAAGAATTTCAGATATCCAAAAAAGCTTTAAAGGATTTGTCTTATACTTTATATCTCCAAAACAACAAGCTGGCCCAGATAGACTCAGTCAACTATCAAATTAACATCATCCCGGACCAACATCCCCAGATTCAGGTAGACCAATTTGAGGATAGCACTGCTTGGAGTGTTCGTTATTATGGTGGTGCCGTTTCTGATGATTACGGAGTCAAAAATTTGAATTTTAATTATTCCATTAAAAAGAAGGATGGGACCGAAACGATTTTGACAAGCCTTCCGGTATCTGCCAATTTAAATGCTTTGGGCGGCAATTTTAATTATGTATTTGATGCCAGCCAGTTTGAATTGCAGCCTGGTGACGTGATCAACTATTATTTTGAAGTTTGGGATAATGATGCGGTCAACGGCAGTAAATCAACGAGGAGTCAGTTCATGAGTTATAAGGAAGCAACGGATGAAGAACTCGCTCAAAAAGAAGAAGTCAACAATGAAGCTATTAAAGACAATCTCGAAGATGCAGTAAAAAAATCCAAAAAATTATTGGAAAAGCTTGGCGATTACAAGGATAAATTGCGCCAGAAAAAAAGTCTGGACTGGCAGACTAAGAAGGACCTTGAAAAAATGACCGAGCAACAAAAAAAGTTGCAGGAGCAATTTGAAGAAGCCAAAAAGAAGCTCGAAGAAAATCTTAAGAAGCAGCGAAACACCGATGAAAATCTACAGGAGAAACAAGAACAATTGCAAAAATTGTTTAATGAAACCGGTCAGGATGAAATGAAAAAACTCATGCAGCAAATTCAGGATTTGATGAATGAGTTGAATAAAGATCAGGCCATCCAAATGTCTGAGCAATTTGAAAAACAAAATACAGACTTGACCAAAGAAATGGATCGTCTGCTGCAGCTATTCAAACAGCTGGAGTTAGAAAAAAACAGAAAAGATCAGATTAATGAATTGAATAAGCTGGCTGAACAACAAGACAAATTAGCAGAAAAAACAGAACAGAAATCTGAGTCCCTCGATGCCTTAAAAAATCAACAGGATTCGATCAACAAAAAATTCGATGATCTGGCTAAGAAACAGGAAGAAATAAAAAAGAAAAATGAAGCATTAAAGACTCCTGAAAAAATGGAAGACCGTAAGGAGCAAAGTAAAGACATCAAAAATGAATTGAATGATTCTAAAAATGAATTAAACAAATCGAATAACAGTGGCGCTTCCAAGAAACAAAAAAAGGCCTCTGAGAAAATGAAAGAGATGTCCAAGCAAATGGAATCTGAGATGCAGGAATCGGAGCAAGAGCAAGCAGAAGAGGATGCCCGGATGCTTCGACAATTATTAGAAAACTTAGTGGGTTTATCGTTTGATCAGGAGCAGGTCAGTGATGCAATGGCAGGATTAAATCCGCAGACCCCCCATTATCTGAGTTTATTACAAGATCAGTTTAAGATAAAGGATAATTTTAAAATCGTTCAGGATAGCCTGGAAGTATTGAGTCAACGGAATGTCGATATCCAGTCTTTTGTGATGGAAAAAATCAGCGAGATCAACGACAATTTTAAAAAAGGGATCGACCTGTTGGAGGAACGGCGCAGTGCAGAGGCATCGAATAACCAACACCGGATTATGAAGAATCTGAATGATCTGGCTGTCATGCTTTCAGAATCTTTGGATGAGAAACAAAA
>CAYMGR010000164.1:1911-4810 GCA_964389985.1 uncultured Saprospiraceae bacterium | reverse complement strand
GTTTGTTGATTTAATTTGATCAACTTTTAAATTATTTGGATTGGTATTTTTTGCATCCAGGGTCCAAATGGCTCCCACCGGATCATCCAGTCTAAACGAACCCGGCTTAAACATAGATCTAGAAGCATCAATCATATAGACCGTTGAATTGTCTCTCCAGACATTTAACGTTCGTGTAACGTCCAATAAGTCTTTTGCCGATGTAACTTCAGCACCCTGCGGAGGGCTCAATGGCTGATCCATGGTCGATTTATGGGCCTTACATGCATTTGAAAACATGCAACGTTTTTGTTCCATTTTTAAAACGACAGCCGTTGTAGCATCTACAAACACCTGATAACGGTCCATTGCATTCGGGAAAATATCCAAACTATAGATGAGATGCCATTGATTGTCTGCCGGATTCAACCAATAAGCCAATTCTGAATTTTGCAATCCCAGCTTTAGAAAAGGCGCATCTCCAGCTTGAGCTTCCTGACAAGACTTTCCCATTTTTTTAAACGCTGCTTTTGCTGCATCGTATGCCTGACTCGTTTGGATGGTAGCTTGTAAATAAGTATCCGGTAAATTTACAGAGCCGTGTGCCATCACCTTCTGATCAGGATATATGTGTACAAAATATTCCCCATTGACAACCGGAACTCCTTCAAATTTTTGATCATACTTCACGTGAATGATTCCCTGAGAATCTTTTTCTTCTGAACGAATTGAAAAATCTGTTGCTGCGTAATTAGGTAATCCCAAGGATTTTGGCAATTGTTCCGCCCAATATTGTGCATCGGACGTTTGTTGGCTATTCTTCTGATGATAGGCTAAAAAACGACTTGGAATACCCCCTTCATTCATGCTTATGATTTGAACAGTTGAAGAGGTTTTTAAACTCTGAGGCTTTATACTCTTGTAAACAGGAGCTATAGAAGCAATGGAACTTGCCTGTATTTTTGGAAGATTGCTATTGGGTTTAGTTAATATTGGATTTTCTATAACCGTACCAGTTCCATATTTAAACTGATGCGGCTTTTTTAAGATTTGAGCATGAAGGGTTGACAAACATGCTAAAGCAATTCCAAAAATTCTTAAAGTATATTTCATGTGTTTAATTTTTGTATTAGATGGAACAAGTGATTGTAAAATAAATTTAGATTATTGTTAACCTCTGAAGAATTGCTATCCCAGGTCATTCGATGAATCTTGCCTTTGAGGTTATATTCAATAAATTTATACATATTCCCAGGTTGATTCAGCTCTATTTGATCCAAATTGAGCACTTCAATATTTCTTAAAATTTGATTCAGATCGGCTTTTTTCAATTTTCCGATCAGCTCATTCCCTTTTTCTACCTGTCCGTTCAATTTAAGGGTATAGATGGTTTCTAAACCTGAAAATCCTCCTCCATTTCCAATCCGAATAAATTCAGGATTGGACCCTTGCTTGGATGAGCTGCAGGAAATGAAGAACAATAAAGATGCCAATAGTCTGATAATCTGTAATTTAGAGGAAAACATCGAATGTATTTATCTTAAATTCAAGTTAAATGTAAGAATTGAGAACTAAACTTATTCAACAGACGTTTTATCTTTGAACAACAATTTAAAAAAACAGTTAAAATTATGAAAAATCTCTTTCTTTTATTAGGTTTTGTCTTTTTGATTTCAGCATCCAGTTCTGCTCAAACTTGTTCACATGGTGCAAAAAGTGCTGAAGCTAAATCTTGTGTAAAACCTAGCGAAACAGCTATGAAAGCTGCTGCAAATGATCCAAGTATTGAAACAAAAGTATGTGAAAACGGTACAGTTTGTTTTATTAAGTCCACTAAAGATGCTCAAGGAAACGTCAGCAAAACATCTGTAAAATATGATGAGGCAACTGCATCTTTTGTCAGTTTACCAGCTGCTGAGGCAGGTGCAAGTACTGGAAAATCATGCTCCAGTTCAAAGGCTTGTTGTGCTAAAGGTGCTGCAGGAGGAAAAGCATGTTGCAAATCAAAGTCTACGGCTTCCGTACAGACTGAAAATGTAGCTCCAGCTGCTGCTCCGGCAAAATCAGAATAAATATAAATTTAATTTATATCAAAAAGGCTTTCCTTTCCGGAAAGCCTTTTTTATTTTGTGACGTATGCAAGGGAATTTATTAAGTTTTGCTTTTGTTGTGTTTTTCCTGGGTAAAACCTACTGCCAAATGGAAATTAAATTAGATAAGCAATGGCAATTTAGAGCATCCGACAGCTTGAATTGGCTAAAATGTAGTTTGCCGGGCAATTCTTTTTCAGGACTACTTGAAAATAATAAAATTCAAAATCCTTACTTTTCAGATAACGAAAACGATTTAAAGTGGGTCAGTTTGAATGACTGGACCTTTAAGACAACTTTTGAATTAGATTCTTTCCATTTAAATCAAAAATATATTGAATTGGTATGTCCTGGATTGGATACCTATTGCCAATTATACCTAAATGGCCAACTGATTGGTGAATCCAACAATGCCTTTAGACTTTGGAATTACGATATAAAACCATTTATACAGCAAGGGTATAACGAACTTGTAATCCAAATACAATCTTCCAGCCGAATCGCTGATTCCCTTTACCAAAGACTCGAAACAAATTTACCAGGAGGACACCGTGTAATGGTTCGCAAACCACAATATCACTTTGGTTGGGATTTTGGACCCCATCTAGAAAGTAGTGGCATTACTGCCATTCCTTACCTTACTTTTTGGAATGATTTTAAATTGACACACGTTTCATTAAATACCTCATCGATTCAAGACACCCTAGCACAATTGAGTTTAAATATGGAATTTCAATCTGGCAACTCCATTTTACGAAGTTTTGAATTAGAACTTAATGGTCAGATATTTCCTTTAGATTGTTCTTCTCAATTTGGTGAAAATTATTGCT
>CAYMGR010000164.1:0-1811 GCA_964389985.1 uncultured Saprospiraceae bacterium | reverse complement strand
AATGGTCAGATATTTCCTTTAGATTGTTCTTCTCAATTTGGTGAAAATTATTGCTCGCATCCGATTCAATTAAAAGAGTTTGAGTTATGGTGGCCCAATGGATATGGTCAACAAAAATTATATCCTTGCAAACTATTTCTGCTAGAACCCGGTAAAAGAAGTTTAATTCATGAATGGAAACAGGGAATTCGAACGATTGAGTTAGACACCCCAATCGATCAAGATGGTTCTGCTTTTATGTTTAGAGTAAATGGAAAAAAAATATTTTGTAAGGGTGCAAATTACATTCCACAAGACATATTAAATGCAACAAGCGCTGACAATTTGAGCTTATTGGATCAATTAGTTGATTGCAATTTCAATATGCTCCGAATATGGGGAGGCGGTCAATATGAGACGGAGGATTTCTATCAAGCCTGTGATGAACGCGGCATTTTAATCTGGCAAGATTTTATGTTTGCATGTGCGATGTATCCCGGCGATACAAGTTTTAAAACCAATGTTGCTTTGGAAGCCAGTTATCAGGTAAAGCGACTTTCCAAATTTGCATGTATCGCTTTATGGTGCGGAAATAATGAAAACAACGAAGGTTGGCACAGATGGGGTTGGCAACTTCTCATTTCACCTACCAATCAAGAACGTATTTGGAAAGACTATATGGATGTCTTTCAATCTATTTTACCCGATGCGGTGAAAAAATACAGCAACCAAACTTCATATTGGGAATCGTCTCCTTTATTTGGAAGGGGCGATAAACGTTTTACACAAATGGGTGATGCCCATGATTGGGGTTTGTGGCACGATGAAATGCCTTTTGAAAAACTGGATGAGCGAATACCAAGATTCATGAGTGAATTTGGATTTCAATCCCTACCCTCTCTTTCTACCATTAAAACATTTGCAAAACAAGATGAATTGGATGTTGATTCAAGGAGTTTGAAATCTCACCAAAAGCATCCAAGAGGAACGCATTTGATCCAACAATATATTGAACGAGACTATCCGAAACCGCAAACGTTTGAACAATTAATTTACTTAAATCAGATTTGTCAGGCTGAAGGAATTTGTCGGATAATCCAAAAACACAGACTGGCAAAGCCCTATTGCATGGGGACGCTTTACTGGCAACTCAATGATTGCTGGCCAGGAATTTCATGGTCAAGTATTGAACACAGTGGCCGTTACAAAGCCTTACAGCATCAAGTCAAAAAAGCTTTTGATCCTTTGTTATTTACAGCGATTGAAACAGACAGTGGGATTTCGATACATGGAATTTCAGATTTAGTTCTGGATGAGTCGGTTGAATTGGATATTCAATTACAAGATTTTAGTGGGAATTTTATTTACTATGATCATTGGGAAGGTATACTTTTTTCTGATACTTCGCAATGGATCAAAACGATTCCTCTCCATTTAGCTAAATTAGAATTTACTCAAGACTATTACTTATTATTAAAATGGCGAAGTAAGAACAGGACGGGCCAATCGACTTGTTTTTTTGACCGGTTTAAACATTTAAATTTACAGAATCCAAATCTTCAAGTTCGCGATTTAAAGCTAACAGAAAAAGGCTATCGGTTTACGATTCAGGCCCAACAGTTTGCTAAAAGTGTGTATATAATTGAAGATGAAACGGTTCAATTTTTTCCAAATTTTATGGATATGAATCCTGGTGAAAGCCTGGAAATTGAATGCAGGACTAATTTAAAAACCTTTAATCTTCAATCGATTCAATTTATTACCTTAAATAATTTACTTCAAAAATAATATGGCCGATCATTTTAGTGCAAGCGTTTCAATTGGAATTCCAG
>CAYMGR010000163.1:0-4866 GCA_964389985.1 uncultured Saprospiraceae bacterium | reverse complement strand
GCACCTGAAGGTCGGATTTGGATCGTTTACCAATTGACTGATGCATGTGGAAACCAATCAAACTGCACCATTGAAGTGGGCGTTGTGGATAATTTAGCACCTATACCTGTTTGTGATCAAAAAACCGTTATTGCTTTAGGATCAGATGGGACCGCAAAAGCTTATGCTTATACCTTTGATGATGGCTCATTGGATAATTGTGGCATCGATACATTTTTAGTGCGTAGAATGGATGATCCATGTAAAACTGGATCTGATAAATTTAATGAGTACGTTTGGTTTTGCTGCGAAGATGTAGGTAAAACCATCCAGGTGGTTTTAGAAGTTTCCGATTATTATGGAAATAAAAATACCTGTATGATTGAAGCAACCGTGCAGGATAAAGAACCTCCGGTGATTATCCCGCCAACAGATATTACGGTGGAGTGTACCTTTCCAATAGACTGGAATAATTTAAGTCAATTTGGGGTCGTGCGCTATAAAGAGTCTGATCGCAAAGAAATTATTATTGCTGATCCTTTTTATAGTAAGTCAAATTATGTAGCAGGTCGGGATGGAATTGCATTTGATAATTGTGAAGTGCATCTTGAAGAACGCTATGTGAAAAACATACAGTGTAATTCCGGTACCATTACCCGTTATTTTACAGTGACGGATCGTCAAGGATTAAGTGCAGAAGCCCATCAAACGATTACGATCATTAATTCTCATAAATTTGGTTATTTGGATATTACCTGGCCAAAAGAGAAAATTGAAATTTATTCTTGTGATAAAGTACAGACCCATCCTGATCAAACAGGTTATCCCGGGTATCAAAATAAAAATTGTGCTCAGGTTGCAGCAAATTACACCGACACTAAATTATTTGTAGCGGACAGTACGTGTTTTAAAATCATCAGACATTGGGTTGTCATTGATTGGTGTCAGTATGATCGGAATGATCCAAGTACCTGGTGGGAATTTACTCAGGTGATTGCCGTCAAAAGTTCAGAACCTCCAACCATCGAGTCCTGTGGACCGGTTACGATCTGTGATCAAAATGCTTTCTACAATAGCACTCTTAAACAATGTTTAGGCAGCTATAAATTAGAAGGAAAGGGCTTTGATGATTGCACTGAACCTCAAAATCTTATTTGGAATTACCGATTGGATGAAAATAATGATGGAAGTTTTGCAGCTATAAAATCAGGAAATACGGCGGCAGGTGTTTTACCTATAGGTACGCATCGATTGAGATGGATATTGACCGACCAATGTGGAAATAGTTCGACCTGTGATCAGGTCTTTACAATCAATGAATGCAAAAAACCAACGCCATACTGTTTGAATGGAATCGTAACAGTGGTCATGCAAGGAAATGGTACGGTTACCGTATGGGCGAAAGATTTAAACTTAAATAGTTTTGACAATTGCACCCAAACGGATCAATTAAAATATTCGTTTTCACCGGATGTAAATCAGACTTCAATCACGTACAATTGCGATAGCTTATTCAGACAAAGAAGTATCACGAAAACGGTACGTGTGTATGTTACCGATGAATATGGTAATCAGGATTATTGTGAAACAACGATTCGGATTCAGGACAATAATAATGTTTGTCCAACAAACGGTCCGGGATTTAATTTATCTGGAAAAATCAATAAGGAGAATTTGGATGCGATAGGAAATGTGGATATTGCATTTCGTGAGCCCAATACCGGAAGTTCGATTTTTCAACAAACCTCAAATCCTAACGGACAGTTTGCATTCCAGGATTTACAAGCTACAGATTTTTATTTGACCGCGAGCAAAAACGATGACATAACCAATGGCGTAACTACACTAGATATTGTATTAATTCAAAGACATATTTTAGGATTAAAATCTTTGAATTCGGCTTATAAAATTTTAGCAGCTGATGTGAATAATTCAAAAAGTATTACTGCAAGAGATGTATCCGACATTCGGAGAGCCATCCTGGGTATTACAACCGATTTCCCTAATGCGACTCCGGTGTGGAAATTTATACCGGCTTATTACCAGTTTCAAGATCCTCAGAATCCTTGGGAAGCCCCTGGTTTTATTGATAGCAAAGAATTGCAGGATCGATTTAATCAGGCAGATTTTATGGGAATCAAAACGGGAGATGTGGATTTATCATCGAATCCTCAACTGAGTAAAAAACAAATTACAAGCCGTGCGAATACAGCGACCTGGCATTATGGTCCGTTGACCCGATTGGCAAACGGAAGCTATCAGTTAGATATCAGAGCTTCTAAAAATCAAACGATCCAGGGATTTCAATTAGGCCTGAGTAGCCGATTTGACAATGTAAACATTCTGGAGTTGAAATCAGGAGTGATTGCATTCAAGTCAGATGAATATGTTGTTCAGGATAAGCAAATAAAAATAGCATGGACAACTACGGTTAATCAGGAATTGAAAGCAGGTGATATTTTGTTTTCTGTTATTTTGGAACCATTGCATCGCGGGCAACTGGATCGCGTGTTGTTTGATGGATTGAAAGGGTTTTCAAATGAATGGTATTTAAATGAGATCGCTTACAATCTATCCATAGCATTCCCTGAAGTCAATTCAAACAGCCAGGCATTAATTTTAAATTATGCACTAAGTCCGAATCCATTTGCAGAATTATCCATTTTGAAATTTGAATTATTGGAGGCTAGTGAATGTTATCTAAAGATATTTGATATCACCGGTAAATTGATTTATACAAAAGAAGTTTTAGGTGAGAAAGGAAGCAATGAACTGGAAATCTTCCGAAAAGATCTCAGTACGAGTGGATTATTATATTATGTACTATCAACCAGTTATGGTTCAGTTTCAGATCGGATGATCGTTCAAGATTAAGTTTATAGGTTTAATTAAGGTATTTTCAGCCGGTTTGGATCCATTTCAGACCGGCTTTTTTTATTCAATTTCTCATACTCACTAGTATATGGCTCAACTAGATGATGATATTAAATATGCTTTACTTGGCAATGCCAGAAGGATAATTTCATTTAGACTCGGAACTGAGGATGCTATGCAGATGGCTAAGGAAATGTTTCCGGAATTTGATGTTGAGGATTTTATTAATCTTCCTAACTACAAGATTTATTTGAAGCTGATGATTGATGGTAAGCCGAGTAGACCGTTTAGTGCATATTCATGCACTTTAAAATAACAAGGTTCAAGCAAATCACATTTCTAAATCATTTCCTATCTAAGAGGTAAAAAATGAAGTAATTTATCATTGTAATAGCAGCGATTCCAGATATTAAAGGTCTCTCAAGTAATTGAATTATAAGACCAAATTTCGTATTTCTGTAATTTAAGCAGCGCATTTATTTCTAGATGAATTCTATATTTGGCGGTATAGTATTAATATTCAGTTGGTTATAGAGATGAGAAGATTAATGTTAAAGTAACATCGCCTTAGCTTTTATTTTATAAATTTGAGGTCTGATGGAATTGAGCGGCTCAGTTACCGCATTTGTGAATACATTCAATAATCAAATTAGGATAAGTAGGTAGTATTATTTATTTAATTACCCTTATAAATAATTCTTTAAATGAAATGTCATTCTTTTGTTTCCGTTTTAACAGGTATTCTATTTTTCACCTCATTACCATCCTGCAGTCGAAACGACAAAGTAGATCCTATACCTCAATTACCTCCAATAACCCTGGAGGGTAAAAATACCTTTGGGTGTAAAGTTAATGGTGAAGTATGGTTACCGTATAAGCCACTTGGAGACGTATTTACCGGACCCTTACTAAGTTATTATTACAATGATAAAAGAGGGTTATATATTGGAGCACAAGCTAATCGAATAAGTCATTACGAATGGATGCAAGTAAATGCCATATGCCCTGATACCGGAACATTCCAAATTATCATAAATTCTACGGAAAATATCGTATTTACTACCAATAAATCGGGTACTTATTATAATTATGAGCTTTCGGATTCTAATTCATTCAATCTAATACGTATCCTAAAATTAGATACCTTGAAATTTGTTATTGCTGGAACTTTCCAATTTACTGCGTATGATCCGATAAAAAAAGATAGCGTATATATAACAGAAGGCAGATTTGATATTAAATACAAATAATAAAAATCGGGCTACTGCAATAGCCCGATTCATCATAACAAGCATTTTTAACTCAAAATTTCTTATTATAACACGTGAAAATCTTTTACTACTCCTTTTTGCCTTTATTACTTTTAAAGGTACATCTCAGTCCAACGAACCTGATATAGACCGTACACCGGGAATCATGAACCAAAGGTTTCAATTACTTCGTTATCTAGACAAGCAAGAAGTTACCTCTGGGGTTTTATATGACGAAGGTATTAACTTTTTTGATTGGAAAAAGTTCGACGGACAATTACCTTCTGACAGTCTTGCACTCGAAGCTACTTTATGGGGTTGGTTCTATGCACAAATCTATACGGCATGGATAGACACCTTAAATCCAGCTCCTTCCGAAGACTTGTATATTCCCTATATGACAGGTGGGCCAAAACCAGGGGCTATTCCTATTGCAAACCTCATGATTGATTATCACTCCATTATTGACAGTGCCGTACTACTGAATCTAATGACGTTTGATACCATTGAGCGAAGCTTGTATGATGTGGAGAATAGACCCCAATCTCCTTACGCAAGAGACACGTTGGTTGCGTTTTGTTTTCTCTCTGATGAGCATGCAGGATTAACTCAAGAATTTGTTATCCCTGATACCTTTTGGTTCGGCAATATTGCCATGCCCGATAGTATAGAATCCAATTTAGGCGATGGAAACGGATATGTTTCTTTAGACCCAAATGACGAAGTTTCAGTTACATGGACTACCTATGGTAATAAAATAGTA
>CAYMGR010000162.1:0-4869 GCA_964389985.1 uncultured Saprospiraceae bacterium | reverse complement strand
AGCGTTCAGCTAGTTACACTATCCGGAGAGAAATTAGTAGATCTCATTCAGAATAAATCATTTACTCCCGGGCAACATCAATTTAGTTTTTCTGATCCGGGATTAATACCCGGGGTGTATCGATTGAACGTTCAATTTGAAAATCAAAAAGGAATTGAGAAACGCTTAATCAAACTGTAAATCGATTGAGATTGAATAGTAGGCTTAAATAATTATCAGGATGGAGCCTGACAATCGTCATCAGCAAATGGTACAATTTGTTGTATTATTGATTCATGAAAGTCTGCTTAATAAGTATTTTGGCCTTATTGTTCTTTGGCCAGAGTGTGCCAGCTCAATATGCAATTGACGCATCCGGAGGCTCTGTAAAGAATTCAAATTATTTTGCTTACTACTCTATTGGAGAAATTGTAAGCGCAACCATTAAAGGAAGTCCAACAGGGTCTGTTTCAACCTGTGGGGTCATTCAACCGGATCCCATAATTGTTACAGGTGTTGACCATCCGGTGCTTAAAATAAAACGAGTTTATCCGAATCCGGTATCTGATTTTTTGAGGGTACACATCGAGTCAAATGAATCGATTATCTATTCGGTTTTTAGCATCGAGGGGATCTTATTAAATAAATCCAAACTGGTCCATAACAGCATTGACCTGCAAGGTCTTCAAGCGGGTATTTACTTTCTTGAATTTGAATTGGGAGAGAGTCATTCAAAGCAAACGTTTATAATATCTAAAATTTAAATCTAAATTTCAAAACCATTAATTCAATTAAAATGAATCAACCCATCGTAAAATTCTTGTCAATCATTCACATTATTTGTATGTTGAATTTTACAAGCTATGGTCAAGTTCCTAAAGGTCTGAATTTTCAGACGATTGTTCGCGATAATACCGGTAAGCCGCTAGGAAGCCGAAATGTTAATTTTCGATTTTCTATTTTGCAGGGAGGCACCAGTGGTCAAGTTGTTTTTTCTGAAGAACACCGGGCAATTACTAATGAATTTGGATTGGTCAATTTACTATTGGGTTATGGTTTTCCGGTTTCCGGAGCGTTTGATCAGATCAAGTGGTCTGATGGAAGTTTATTTCTAAAAACGGAAATAGATCCCAATGGCGGTATTAATTATGAACTTTCAAATGTGAGTCCGTTTTTAAGTGTGCCGTATGCCTTGTATGCAGACAAAACACAACTCAATGCAGGTCCCGGCATTTTGATTGAAGGAAATAAAATAAGCAATACCGGTGACCCGGATGGAAGTAATGATTTGCTGATTAATAGTCCGGCATCAGGGGACTTGAGTGGAACCTATCCCAATCCTAAAGTGAGTAAGTTGAATGGATATCCTCTTTTAACTACCGCACCGGATTCAGGAGATGTGTTGGTTTTTTCACAAGGGGAATGGAAACATTTTCCAATTGGGTCTACGCCCGCTGCAAGCGATTGGAAACGGGTGGGAAACGAGATTCAATTACAAGATCCAGCAACCATTCAAAAATTAAATGTTGCCAATGCTGTGGTTCAGTCGCAAAATATTTTAGCAAGTTATAAAGGAACCGATTCGAGTTCCGTTTCCCCTTTAGGAATACAACTTAGAAAAGGAATGGGCGCCATGCAATCTTTGCATTCCTTTGCTCCTGAATCCGATTATATGTACTATGGGAATAAATATTTATTTGGAAGGTATTCATTTATTTCCGCAAACCCTTTTGTGGAATCAGAATATTGGAATAATGATCCTGCCAATAAGTCCATACGTTCTGCTATCAATCCTTATGCAATAAGTTTTGAAATGACTGGTCCGGAGCGAGCAGCTTATTTATATGGTTCAGGATTAATTATCGAACGAAAATCAAAAGATAGTCCGGTGGAGTTTAGTGGACTTGATGTGCGGGACAGTACTATGTATTATTATTCCGGAGCAAGAGATATACTCGGTATTGAAAGTTCATCAAATTACGGAGGTGCACTCTTTGCTTTTGACAAAGCCGGAAAAGAACGGATATCCATCACTTCGTTGGCTTCCGATCAGACCCAACCTTACATCGGATTATTCTCAACCAAAACCAATCGGGAAGTCGCATCTCTGAATGGATTTAATTCAGCAGGTGAGTTTCAGCTCAATAATTCTACTACCAATCAATATTTGGTTTATGCTGGCTATTCTACGAATGGGCCATCCTATCCCTGGCTCGGAATCGGGGACTCAAATGGTGGGGATGCTGCCGGAATGTATTTGAGTACAGGTGGACAAGGTGTTGTATTTGCAGATATTAAAAATTTCAGAATGGATGATCCTGCCAATAAAAATCAGGAAATCTGGTATGCTTGTATTGAAGGACCTGAAGCGGCAGCCTACGAAAGAGGTACAAGCCATTTAATACAAGGAGAAGTTTTTATTCCATTTTCTGACCATTTTAAAAAAGTAATCAATCCCAATTCAATTACAGTGCAGTTGACTCCTGGTTCTGCTGAAACATTTGGACTAGCGGTTATCGAAAAGAATGATCAGGGATTTCGTGTGAAAGAATTACAATCGGGAAAAGGAAACTTCAATTTTGATTGGGAAGTAAAAGCAGTTCGCAAAGGATACGAATCCTATGAAGTGTATCATGAAAAAGTAAGTCTTAGGGCAAAAACAAATCATCAGAGCATAAAATCACAGGAACGTAGCAGTCAGCAAATTTTAAAAACCAGGCAATCTAAGTAAAACTTAATTTTTAGATTTTAGATTTGCTTGAATTAAATCTGCTGCTTTCAGACGAATTAGTTAGGGCTGCATATATTTGTGGGAATCCTTCATTCCAACTTAATTATGATCATACGTCCCTATGCAAGTACGAATCAATTAATCGATAAGGAATTTTGTAAAAAATATTGGGCTTTTAATAAAGTACTATTAAATATAAAGCCAAAAAAAAGGGGAATCTTTAAACGAAGAATTTGGTTTGTATCAGCTTACGCTGACCTGCCGGCAGAATTGATCCATCAGAGAATGATGGTGGTAACTTATGATCAGAACTATTTAATGCAATACACCGAACATAAAGACATCCTCTTTAATTTTCCATTTGTAATGGGCGAATATGCAGCCGTTCCCATGGATTTAAAAGCCAAAAACTATGATGAATTTTCACGGATCATAGAATGGCTTAAACGGGAATTAAATGAAAATTTAAAGTTTGTGGATAAGTTGTTTATCTCAGGTATTCACATATTGTTTTTGAAAGCTTTGGCTTTATTCCCTGAATCAAAACTTCCAGTAGTAAATCATCATTATACTCATTTATTGATTACCAGTAATTTCCGAAAATTATTATTTCGTCCGGAACCTCCTATGCAAAAAGTTCAGAACTATGCAAATCTGTTGAACATTACACCAAATTACCTTAATTTAGTATTAAAATCTGTTACTGGAAAGAATGTATCGGAACACATTGCCGAGGCAATTGTCGTAAGGAGCAAATATTTACTAATTCATTCCAAACTATCCTTAAAAGAAGTGGCATCCCGCCTGGGATTTTCCAGTGCCAGCTATTTTACCCGTTACTTCCGGAACCAAACCGGAGTGAATCCTCTGGATTGGTTTACCCATCAATTAAGCATTTAGTACATTTTATCGTGAAATTTTACGAACAGCCTATGCGTTGAAAGCTTAGTTTTGTTTGTATCATTTAACATTTGTATGAAATGGATTTGGTTCGCTTTCCTTTTTAGCTGTTTGAGCTTGCCAGCTCAATGGACGAAAATAGAGCTGCCTGTAGATTCGGGTGTCCATTCTATTCTATATGTTTCTAGCCGGATTTGGATTGGAACAGATCAAGGGATCTTCATAAATGGCCTAGATTCAGAAGATCAATTTGATTGGTTTAAATTAAATAATGGTTTGCCAAATGAAAGGCTAGATGCTTTTTGTGCAACGTCTTCTACAATAATAGCTGCAACAGCTACAAACATGCATGTTGCAGATATAAATAAATTCAAATTCAATCCGCTCCAAGCCATAATTTCTGCCAGTCGGATCTATGAGTTTGCTTTGGATTATCATGAAAATATATATGCTGCTACCGATAATGGAGTTTGGTATTCTGAAAATAAAGGCTACCACTGGATTCAACTGGCTTTAAATAACATTCCTGTTTTGAGTATTGTAGTCCTTCCTGATCAGTCAGGATATTTGGCAGGCTCGGATGCCAACCATTATGGTGCCATCTATTTTGGTAAATTAAAGGAGACACAACCTAAGTTGCTCAGTACAAAATATGTAAATATCATTGAACTATTCCCCGGATTAAACAAAGAACAGGTTTTAGTAGGAAG
Organism: uncultured Saprospiraceae bacterium; assembly: GCA_964389985.1. GTDB lineage: Bacteria > Bacteroidota > Bacteroidia > Chitinophagales > Saprospiraceae > Vicinibacter. The sequence continues at coordinate 549 of CAYMGR010000162.1, read as the reverse complement.
CAGTGGGTTACTCCCACTTTCCGGTAATTTATCTGTTTTATCCAATTGGAATCAGCCTCAATTGGAATCATTAGGACTCGAACAAGCTGCAGTTGGCTGTATGCAATACGGGAATCACGGATCCTTATTTGCAGGAATTAAATACCATTCCGGTTCAGGAACCACCGCACCAACAGGAGTCTATTATTGTGTGTCCGTTTTAGACACCACACTCAATAAAAACTGGAAAGCCTTCAACGAAGGACTGCCAGAAGTCAATGTTGAATGCATGTACAGGACTTCCAACTATTTGTTTATAGGAACAGATAAAGGATTGTTTCAACGAAAATTGTCTGATCTGAGTCAATTGAATGAAGAGCTAGTCCACAAAAAATTAGCCGTGGATTATAATCCTTTCACTCAGATATTGACATGGGATGGCAATGATAACAGGCTTCCAGTAAGCCTTTATCGCATAGATGGAAAACTGGTATTTCAAAAGGAAGTAGTTGGACAATGGATCCAACTGCCTAATAAGCTGATACCCGGAATGTATTTTTGTAAAGTAGG
>CAYMGR010000161.1:0-4959 GCA_964389985.1 uncultured Saprospiraceae bacterium | reverse complement strand
TTCAGCAAAATTTGATCTTGATTTATGTACAAAAAATTGAAATTCTGAAAAGAAGGCATCTTAATGCTGCAATTCTTAATACATAGTGGGATGTAAGGCATCGTCTGAAACTTTACAAAGATTCAGTTTCTACCACAAAAAAAGGCGCAATGAGTCCGAAGGACAGACCTACTAAAAAGATTTGAATAGATTAATCGGGCAGCTTTTTTACAATCAGGTCCAGCGATTTTCTTTCTGTAGCCGGAGCATCATAATCTGACCAGCCCATAAAAAACAGACCCAGACAATATTCGTTTTCGTTAAGGTGTAGAAAGTTCTTCATGTGATAAATGGCATCAGGCGAGCTCCAATAAGATCCAATACCTAAAGCGGTGCAACTTAGCCACATATTTTGAACCGCACAGGCTACGGCAGCTGTCTCTTCCCATTCCGGGATCAGGCTTTCCGGACTTCTTTGGATGCAAATTGCTATCACTGCGGCAGATTGAAGGGGCTTTTCACCTGCTTTTTGAAACTTTACGGGATCGAATGTTTCTTCAGTAGTTTTTGATTGATAATGCTGTGATAAAAAATCTGATAACTGTTTTAAGCCTTCAGATTCAATCAAAACAAAGCGCCAGGGTTCAGTTTTTTTATGGGTTGGTGCCCAACGGGCATTTTCAAGAATAGCCTCAAGGATTTCTGCTGAAATTTTACCGGGTTTATATTTTGTAGGAAATATAGCCCGACGATTTTTAATAATTTCTGATAAAATTTCAAATTTTTGGTTCATCTGATAAAATTTATTTGGCTATGTTTAATAAATAATTTAGTTTTGTCTAAAATTTATACAAAATGTTCACTCAAGCAGAAGAAAATTATCTGAAAGCCATCTATAAAATAACACAAAGCTCTGCTGATCAAACAGTTAGTACAAAATCGATTGCAGACGAACTTGGAACTACCAGTGCCTCTGTAACCGATATGATTAAGAAACTAACAGAAAAATCTCTGTTAAGTTATGAAAAATATTACGGTGTCAGTCTGACCAAAGAGGGACAAAAATGGGCTATCATGTTATTGCGTAAACATCGTTTGTGGGAGGTTTTTCTTCACGATAAGCTGGGATTCAACTGGGATGAAGTGCATGATGTTGCTGAGCAATTGGAACATATCCAATCCTATTTACTCATTGAGCGATTGGATGCTTTTTTAGCTTATCCCAAATTTGATCCACACGGCGATCCTATTCCAAATGAAAACGGAAATTTCACTTATAGAAATCAGGTCAGTCTTGCTTCCATCAAAGAATCCGGTAAGCAACTGACCGTTCTTGGCGTGAAAAGACACCATGCGGATTTTTTAAAATACCTGGACAGCATCCATTTGAAACCCGGAGCTCAAATTAAAATTCTCAGTATTCAGGATTACGATCAATCCATCAAACTTAAAGTTGCAGATCGTGAAGAAATTCTAATCACGCAACAAGTTTCTCAAGACATCCTGGTTAAACCATAATCAACATCATTTATGAAAAAAGGGACCTTTCTTTTTATACTATTTATTCTGGTAGAACATGCCGAAGCTAAGTTTAAAATTTTAGCGACGGCATCCATGTGGGCTGATATGTCCCGTGTGATTGGTGGTGAATTTATTGATGTTGAAACCATCGTACCCATCGGATCAGATCCCCATTTATACGAACCTACACCCAATGATGTTCGAAAAGTGAATGAAGCCGATCTTATTTTTATTAATGGTTTTACATTTGAAGGTTGGCTCCAAAAATTAATCAATTCTTCAGGTACGAAAGCGAAATCCATTATTATTACAGAAGGGATTACACCCATCACCAATCCACATTTTAAGAATTCAACAGATCCACACGCCTGGATGGATGCCATGCATGGCATGATTTATTCCAGTCACATCACGGAAGCCTTAAAGAGCCTGGATCCCGAACACGCTGCTACCTATCAGGCAAATTACGAGGGATACAAGAAACAATTGGAAGCCTTACACCAATACATTATAGACAAAATCAATTCCATTCCTTTGGAACAACGCATATTAATTACATCGCACGATGCGTTTCACTATTTTGGTAATCGGTATGGATTGCAAGTTGAATCATTGATCGGTACGTCCACCGAAGCAGATGTCCAAACCGGAGATTTTATGCGCGTGAATCAATTAATCAAAGACCGGAAAATTCCTGCGATCTTTATAGAAAGTACGATCAATCCAAAATTAATGGAGCAAATCAGCCGGGAAAATAAAATCGTTATAGGAGGTAAATTATATGCTGATTCCTTAGGAGATGAGAACAGTCCGGCCAATACATACATCAATCTATTAAAAAATAATGCGAATACGATTGCTGATGCTTTAACTAAGAAAATAGATCCGCAAATCGCGACATCTGATGAAAAAAAATCGAATAGTTTTTGGTTTTTTATAATTCCGTTTGGATTGATCCTCACCATCCTGATATTCATCCTTAAAAAAAGAACCCTCTCATGAATACCATTGAAATTAACGGATTGTCAGTCGCTTATGAAAACAAGCGGGTCCTGAATAATATTTATTTAAAGATAGAAGCCGGCTTTATTTATGGCTTAATTGGTCCGAATGGTGCAGGCAAATCCACCTTATTTAAGGCAATATTAAAAGAATTGGAGCCTAATTCAGGGGATATTAAAATTATGGGTTCTGCTTCAAAAGAAATGCTTAAAAAAATTGCCTACGTACCCCAGCGAGATGAGGTAGATTGGCAATTTCCGGCAACTGTTTATGATATTGTTGCAATGGGTCGTTTTCCGCATAAGCGATTGTTAGATCGATTTAATTCAGATGACCAAAAAATAATTGGTGAAGCGTTGGAACAATTGGATATTGTCCAACTGAAAGATCGTCAGATTGGCGAATTGTCTGGAGGGCAGCAACAACGGGTATTTTTAGCCAGGGCGCTGTGTCAGCAATCCGACATCTTATTAATGGATGAACCATTTGTAGGAGTCGATATTAAAACTGAAAATAAGATTATCGATATTTTGAAGGAGCTGGTAAGCAAGGGAAAAACGGTATTGGTAGTTCATCATGATTTGGATAGTGTGCTGATGTATTTTGACCGCGTCATCCTAATCAACCAAAAACTAATGGCTTATGGAGATACAAAAAGCGTATTCACAAAAGAAAACATATCAGCTACCTACGCAAGTCAGTCTAATTTGTTGCAGTTTTTGAAGATGGAGTGAAATCGTTAAAATTCCATTCTTTTAACGTTTTACATAAAACCAACCGCCAAATAGCAGTATATTTCGACCTTAAATGGGATGTATGAAGCAATTCTTTAAAACGGCTGTATTTTTTGGTTTTCAATTCATGATTTCAGGCCTTTTTGGTCAGGATTTGCACTTTACGCAATATGAATTTGCTCCAATTCACGTAAATCCTGCTAATACCGGTGGTTTTTTTGGAACGTATCGTTTGAGTGGCATCTATCGGGATCAGGGGGCTTCTATAGGTAGTGCCGGATCCCTTTATAAAACACCTTTATTTGGGATGGATGTTAATTTTGGCTTTGCTTTTCGGTCAAAAGATTGGACTTCACTTGCTATATCCTTTTTCCAGGACAGAACGGGTGAAATCAACTTAGGAAAAGGGGGATTCTTAGCCTCCGGTGCTTACCACCTGGCTATTGGCAAAGGGGATCTTTCTATCGGTGCTCAATTTGGAAGTGTCAGTTTAAATGCAAAAAACCCGGAAAAAGGAAATTTTTATGACGAATTAAATTCAGGCGCTACTAGTTCACCGGATGATGCGAAACTCCAATCCGGAAAAGCCAATTATCAGGATATTTCGGGTGGACTTGCTTTTACAACACCAATTTCTACATCCAAGCACTTACTAAAATTCGGACTTTCTTCTGCTCATATTACTCAACCAAGTTTCAGCCTTTCCGGAGGTACAGGTTCCTACAAATTAAAAATGCTTTGGACGGCACACGGTTCTTTAGACTACCATCTAAATGAGAAAGTGGATTTAATACCCATGCTTTGGTTACGTAACCTGGATAAATTTAATGAAACAGTTGCCCAATGTATGGCAAGTTATTTATTTAACGTTGAAAAGAAAATAAGACTGAATGCAGGTTTTGGTTATCGATTCGGGGATGCTTTGCAAATTATGGCCGGAATGAATTATGGAAAAATTAAAGCTCAAATTGGTTACGACCAAACAGTCTCCGGATTAACTAAAGCAGAAGATCCATCTGGATTTGGTGCTATCGAATTAGGAATTATGTACATGGGGAACATTACCAAAAAACCCAATCCGAAACCTAAAGTATTCTGTCCTCGTTTTTAATTCAGAATTGAAAAAAGCATTATGAATTCAAGTAAACTATTTTCTGGTATATTATTGCTTGCTTTATTATTTTTAAGCAACATGGGTTATGCTCAACCGGCAACCGGCAATACGAAAGATGCGCTTATTAAATCCGGCGATGAACAAATCGAAAAAGGACAGTATTACAGAGCTTTAGAACAATATGAAAAAGCTTACAAAGACGCCAAAGAAAAAGATATTGCTGTAAAAATTGCCTACGCGCATTTTGTATTGCGCGATTATAATAAAGCCTGTAATTGGTATAATCGCGTTTTGGCCCGGGACAAAACCAATAAATATTTTGAATCCCGTTTTTATTATGGAAAAGCATTAAAAATGAATGCGTCCTATACAGAAGCTTCCGAAGAGTTTAAAAAATATATAGAAACTGGGGCCGATGAGAATTTAAAAATGCTGGCCCAAAACGAATTAAAAGGGATTGAATTATTAGCCACATTAAAAGAGGATTTAAGTCTCGAAGTTAAAAATGCGGGCAATGTCATCAATACTCCTGAAAATCAAAATGGTCCTGTAGCAGACAATACCGGTGTACTTTATTTTAGCTCACTGCAAGGTAAAATTACCAAAGCC
>CAYMGR010000160.1:3099-4996 GCA_964389985.1 uncultured Saprospiraceae bacterium | reverse complement strand
CTATGTAAATTGGGAAAATAACTCATATATTTTGAGCGTATTGTATAAAAATTACATCGTAAAATGCTTAAATATAATTAGTTAAATATTAAATATATGTTTAATGTAAAAATTCAATGATTTATTAATTCTTAAGGATTTTATAAACGATAGTTTGTCTGGAATCCTGAAGTTTAATGAGATACATGCCGGAAGCTAATGTTGCCAAATTAAAAATCGTTTGATTTGTTGGATCTGGTATGTACTGTTCTAATTGACAAGTTCCATTTAAATCAATGAGTTGAACTTTTAGTGGGATTGAGTTTTTATCCGTAACAATGTAAAGGTGATTGGTAAATGGATTTGGCCAAACCTGTGGATGCTTATTTTTAACATTTTCGAGGTCTGTTAGTGGTTCGCATTCTAATCGGATGTTTGTTTGGATGCTGTTTTTATTATATGCTTCTAACGCTGTAATGGAACGATTCATTTGCAATGCGTCGCACAGATTTCCGGATGTTTTAGTTTTAAAATTCAGGCTGAAAAATTCAGACGAATCTTGCAAACTGATTCCTTCACCCTTAGGATCATACCAACAAAATGTTAAATAGCCTTCTTTAGCAAAACGATCAGAAAAACTTGCATCTGTCATCCCAACCAACTTATAATTATTGAATGTAACAAATTCCAGGCGATTGGTATCAAATTGAATGCTGCCTTGTATCCCAAATTTATTTTTAAATTCTTTGGCTTTCACCTTGATGTTTATCAATTCATTGGGTTGATAATTTTGATCTTTGTAAGTAAAGTTTAAGGGTTCTGAATTAATTGGTGGAGGGACATATTGCTCTGGCATCGAATAATCATTGACATCTCCCATCTTAACCAATCTAAAATCAATGATTCGTTTGATGTTTCCACCCATACTGAATTTTAGAAAATCGTCAAAGCTATTTAGCAAAGTATCATTGTATCTTACAGGAATACAATACCAGTCTTGAGTAGATTCCATACTGTCAACAGCGTGTAGGATCAGTTTTTGAATACGACTTAAATCGAACTCATTAATTAAGTCATCCTGAACTACATTGGCTGCAAAATTTTGGAAGCGATTAGTAAATGCAACTTGTCCATTAAGATGTTGCTGGATTTTAATCAAGTCCCAAGCGGATACTTTATCGTAGTGTGATCCACGCTTTGTTGCATTTAATTTGTAATTTCCGGAATCATGAATCCCATAATAATAGTATTTGTCAGTAACATAATTATTAATGACTATGTCATGCTGATTCATACATTTTACATAGATATTATTTGAATTGATCGAATCCTTTCCATTTGATGAACACAATATTTGCCCGGAAATAATGCTACGAGGAACAAGATCACAACATAAATCATATAGATCATAAATTACTATACTAACTTTGACCACTTCGAAATTTCCTGCTTGATCTATTACAAAAACGGATATGGTAAGCTCAGCAGAATAACAATCTATTGTGTTGGCAAAAAAATCATCACAAGAAATCATTAAAATAGTGTCATATGGCTCAGGACTAAATGAATAATAAATTTCTCCTGGTTTACTACAATTATCTTTTGCAATGATACCTAATTCCTTTACATTAAAAGCAAATGCACGTCGGATTGGTATTGGATATTTAAATTGGTAAAAATATTTTTCAGGTATTGGATTTTGACAATCCTGAATTTCAAACAAATTACAAAGTACACCTGTATTCCCGCAACTGTCAGTAGCAAACCAACAAATTTTATGGATTCCAATTGGATAGATCCCGAAAGCATTCTTGGTATCAAAAGAATCATAGGCGAATGGATTATCATGGAAAAGCGGGAATAGGCCGGATTTCTTTTGTTCAACTGACAAGGGTCCAACTTTAATATCATAGCCATT
>CAYMGR010000160.1:0-2999 GCA_964389985.1 uncultured Saprospiraceae bacterium | reverse complement strand
GGCCGGATTTCTTTTGTTCAACTGACAAGGGTCCAACTTTAATATCATAGCCATTGTAAGGACCGATATTGTCATTGTAGAAATCGATAGAATAACTATACAGGATTTGTTCTTCAGGCGTTTGGTCATCCGTTGCTTCAGCTTTAATTTCCAGAGGACCTAAACATTGACTCCGGATTACATCATAATGTGCGGGTTGACAATTACCTGTTTTGATTTCAATAATGGGCCTATCCGTATCATTGCAGGAAATCTTCGGCTTTAACTTAATATAATCGGGATCGGCCGTAATTCCGGTCGCAACAACAGCAAACAGCAATACTAAAAACAGTAAAATCTGTAGATTAGGGTTTAGGTTTTTTTTGTAAATCTGTTTGTTCATAGCTTTATTTTTGAATCATTCTGACTCTTGGGATTTGGGCGGAATGATTCGGAAGTTTGGTGGAATGGGACTTCTCAGGTACAATTTATAACAATTTTTCAAATTTTCCTCATTATATTTGCAGTGTAGGGCTATGCCTTAAAGGCATAATTCTAATATTTAATTATTATTTTATATATAAAGGTCTGAATTACAAGAAATTGTAATGAGTCCGGAGAATATGTGTGGTGTGATTTAGTAGCTATTTTTTCGTAATCGTCATTAATAAATAGTTTTGTCATTTTCGCTCAAACATTTAGATTTAAAGGGATCCAGTTAAGCTAATAGCTTGGAAAAGCTCTCAATTCTGGAAATGACACCGTACTAATTTACCACTCTATTCCTGCTGGCAGGACCTGCTAAATCATATCACGATGCAAGATGTACTTGTAGCAATTATTGGGGGCCTTATGGCCGGAATGGGTATCGGTTATTTCATTGTATATGCAATACTCAGACGTTCAAATCAACGAAAACTTGAAGAAATCAACCGGATCAGTGATCTGGAAGTAGAAAAAGCACGCGTAACCGCACAACGCATGGTTTCTGAAGCTGAAATGAAGGCAGAAAAAATTGTCTCAAAAGCAGAACAGAAAAATGAAACCATCAAGCAACAAAAAATTCAGGAGTCCCGGGATAATTTCGCTCGCCTCAAAGCGGATTTTGAATCCTATAAAACAACCCAGTCGGTCGAATTAAAAGAACGGGAATTGAAGACCCTGGCCATTGAAAAAGAAATTCAGGCTAAAACCCAGGACCTCGAAAGCCGCGAAGGCGAAGTGAAAATGCTTCGTGAAAATCTCGACCTCCAGTTGAAAATTGTCAACAAGAAAAAGGAAGAGCTCGAATCAGCCAATGAAAAGCGCATCAAAGAATTAGAACTCATCGCGCGGATGAGCGAAAACGAAGCAAAAGAACACCTGCTCCAGGCTGTCAAAGCAAAAGCTACCAACGATGCTCTGATTATTGAAAAAGAAGTCATCGAACAGGCAAAAACCAATGCCAATAAAGAAGCCAAAAAAATAGTCATTCAAACCATCCAGCGGATGTGTGCCGAATATACTATCGAAAACTCGGTGTCTGTTTTCAATTTAGATAGCGATGATATCAAAGGACAAATTATTGGTCGTGAAGGCCGCAATATTCGTGCGTTGGAAGCTGCCACCGGGGCTGAAATTGTAGTCGATGATACTCCGGAAGCCATCGTGATTTCCAGTTTTGATCCGATCCGTAGAGAAATTGCACGACTTTCTTTAAAACGCTTGGTTGCAGATGGAAGAATCCATCCTGCTCGTATTGAAGAAGTGGTTGCTAAAGTTAAAAAACAACTCGACGAACAAATTGTAGAAATAGGCGAACGGACCATCATCGATTTGGATATTCACGGTCTGGATCCTTACCTGGTTAAAATGGTGGGACGCATGCGTTTTCGTTCTTCCTATGGTCAAAACTTGCTAAAACACTCTTCTGAAACAGCCAATCTTTGCGCAGTGATGGCGGCAGAATTAGGCTTGAATCCGAAACAAATTAAATTGGCAAAACGGGCCGGATTGCTGCACGATATCGGTAAAGTTGCTGAAGAAGAATCTGAATTATCCCATGCTTTATTTGGAATGAAGCTCTGTGAAAAATACAATGAAAATCCAATCATCATCAATGCAGTCGGTGCGCACCACGATGAGATAGAAATGAATAATATTATTTCTCCTATCGTCCAGGCTTGTGATGCCATATCCGGTGCTCGTCCGGGAGCAAGACGAGAAATCCTTGAATCCTACTTAAAACGAATCAACGAATTGGAAGAACTGGCCATGACCTACGAAGGCGTTTCAAAAGCCTACGCGCTCCAGGCCGGTCGTGAATTACGCGTGATCGTTGAAAGTGAAAAAGTGACCGACCAATATGCCGATGATTTAGCGTTCATGATCTCACAAAAGATTCAAGATGAGATGCAATATCCCGGCCAGGTAAAAGTAACCGTCATCCGCGAAAAACGGGCTACTGCATTTGCAAGATAGGAGTCAAGTTGATAGATGATAGTTGAAAGGTGATAGTTGATAGGTGATAGTTGAAAGGTGATAGTTGAGAGGTGATAGTTGATAGATGATAGTTGAGAGGTGATAGTTGAAAGTTGATAGAGGTGAGAAGTTTAAATCTTAACTGCCCAATCTAACATCTGCGAAAATCTGCGCGATCTGCGGGACATCCTTCTTTGCTGCTTAAGTCAAACACATACAGATTAGAAAATGCCCTCTGCGAAAATCTGTGAGATCTGCGGGACATCCTTCTTTGCTGCTTAAGTCAAACACATAAAGATTAGAAAAAGCTTTCTGCGAAAATCTGCGCGATCTGCGGGACATCCTTCTTTGCTGCTTAAGTCAAACACATACAGATTAGAAAATGCCCTCTCCGAAAATCTGCGAGATCTGCGGGACATCCTTCTTTGCTGCTTAAGTCAAACACATGCAGATTAGAAAAAGCCATCTGCGAAAATCTGCGAGATCTGGGGACATCCTTCTTTGATGCTGAATACGAATACTCAACGCTCAACGATTATCTCTTCATTTAATGATTTACA
>CAYMGR010000159.1:0-5022 GCA_964389985.1 uncultured Saprospiraceae bacterium | reverse complement strand
AATGGAAAAACTCAAACGGACAAGTAGTCAGTAATGAAGAGGATCTTAAGAATGTACCTTCTGATACCTTTACCATTTGTGTAACGGACAAAAATAATTGTCAGGTTTGCGCTAAATATTTCGTGAGCCCGGAAAATTCCATTCCGCCAACCATTACTGTTGATTTAAAAATTGACCCAAAAGCAAATGGACAGGCAATCAGTTGCTCCGGCCGTTGTGATGGAAAATTAGTTGTAACAGTTACACATTCTGATCCAAGACCTCATACTTATCGTTATAAATGGTCTCATGATGCGAGTTTAAACTCTAATGTGGCAACTGGACTCTGCCCGGGGACCTACACGGTTACGGTGACAGATGAAGCTGGAAATTCAAAAGTTTCTTCTAACATATCCGTACAGGATGCTTTGCCGATCAATATTACTGTAAAGAGAATAGCATGTGCAAGCACAAATATTGCTACCGATGGGCGTTATGAAGCGATTGTTACGGGTGCTTCAGGTCCGCTTACTTACTCCTGGTGCAATGGTAATACCCTGAATAGAGCAGAAAATCTGGTATCCGGTTCATGCACAGTAACGGTAACCGATGTGAATGGATGCACCGCTAAAGAAGATTTCACTGTTTGCGTAGGAAATGAACCTACAGATTGTTACAAAGGCCGTTTAGCCATTTCTCCAAATGGAGATGGTTATAATGAAGTTTTAGAAATCTCCTGTGCTAACTTATTTGATAATGTCTTAACCATTTATGACCGCTGGGGCAATCAGGTTTATGCAAAAACTAACTACGTAAACGATTGGAATGGAGTTGATGACGAAGGAGATAATCTGACGGAAGGAACTTATATGTGGGTTTTGAAAGTTTCAGAGCCTGGAAAAAATGATACGTACCACAAGGGAACGGTAACAATTGTTCGCTAATGACTAACCCATTCAAAGTAAATATTATGAAAAAATATTATATATTAAGTGGTGTAATTGTAATTTTTGCATTAAATCTAGCCAAGGCACAGGATTACGCAAAAGCATTAAAAACACAAGCTGTTTATAACCATTATTATGCAAATTTATTCCTCATTAACCCTGCCAATACCGGGTTTAACGGGACTTCAAATCTGCTTTTTAATTTTAGAAATCAGTGGGCAGGTTTTGAAGGGGCTCCAAAAGGCTTAACCCTTGGAATCGACGCCAGTCCGGCAAATAATATGGGCTTAGGAGCTATGATCTATTCTGAAAATTTTGGAGTGGCAAATCGCTTTCAAGGTCAATTAAATTATGCTTATAATTTCAAACCATCCGACAACATGAGGATGGCCTTTGGTCTTTCAGGGGCATATATTCAGTATAATCTTGATAATGAAGCGATTACAGATCCATTACACGAAAGCCCGGATCCCTATATCAATAGTGCGGTAAATGGTGAAAAGTACTTTGGAGCTGATTTTGGCTTTTATGCTGAAATTCAGGACAAGTTTAGAATCGGGATCAGTATTCCACATTTAGTCGAAACCAGACTGGATGATTCAAATAAGACAACTACTGGCCCAAAAGAAGATAAACCGGTAAGTTTTACAGGTTTCTTAGGAGCTATTTGGCGTTTACCGGAATATAGAATGGTGATTGAACCATCCATTGGCTTGCGTAAGATTTCAGATGTCCCTTTCGGTACAGACTTAAACGTATTGGCTAAAATGCTGGATAACAAACTGTTTGCCGGATTTACCTACAGTTATAATCCTTCCTGGCATCGGGTTTCTATGTTGGCCGGTGTAAGGATTGATCGGTTTAGCTTTATGTATTCATATGATCAGTCTTATCTTGAATTCCAAAACTTTAATAATGGATCCCATGAGCTAACTTTAGCTTTTGAACTTTATAAAGCAAAGCCTTCCACCCCAAAAATGGATGAAGGGATGACTAAAAGTGAATCAACCCCTACTGCTCCGGCAATGGAAGAAAAGAAGTAAGGAATTTCGGAATTTCTAAATAATTTTGCATCTCCATAGAAAGCTTGCCATTAGGTAAGCTTTCGTTTTTTAAACCTGATATTAAAAAAAAATATCATATCTGGATTCAGCCGGTTGTATTTTGGAAGCCGCTGTTTTGTAGTTTTGGAATATTGCCAAAGATTGAATCGCGTTTCCGGATGATATGTTGAACCACGATTAAAAACCGGAATGATACTGAATTACAAAAAATTCTACTCGCTTAAGGCTTTCAAACTTCACTCAAAAGTCAAACGATTCCTATTACTAATTTGTACTGCTTGTTGTATAATTCAATGTAAACAGGAGCAGAATCCCGTCCAGGCAATAAAAGATCCTCTGTTTGTTCTTTTAGATTCAAATTTTACGAATGTTAAATTTTCAAATTACGTCGAGGACGGAAATGAAATTAATATGTTTAATTATGAATACTTCTATAATGGCGGTGGCGTTGCAGCAGGAGATATTAATCAGGATGGACTTGCGGATTTATATTTTAGTTCAACCATGGGTTTCTGCAAACTATACTTAAATCTAGGTAACTTCAAATTTAAAGATATTACCCAGGAAGCCGGTGTGGATGGAGGGCTTGGAATTAAAACAGGCGTTTCTATGGTGGATTTGAATGGAGATGGTCTCCTGGATATCTATGTATGTAAAAGTGGCTTATTTGATCCACAGTATAGGGAAAATGTTCTCTATATCAATAATGGGAATCTAAGTTTTACAGACCGTGCCAAAGAGTACAATCTAAACGATCCAAGTTTTTGTACCCAGACTTACTTTTTTGATATGGATTTGGATAATGACCTGGATGTTTTTATGGTGAATCATCCAGTCAGTTGGCAGGATATCAACAATATTTATATTTTCCAGGATGCAAAGGGAAAATATTATGTTCCGGAAGACACCAGTCGGATGTATGTAAGCAATCGCTTGTATGAAAATTTGGGGAATGGAACATTTAAAGACATTTCTGAAAAAGCCGGAATTGGAAATGTCGCTTTTGGACTCAGCTTATGTGTTTTGGATGCAAATAATGATTCCTATCCTGACCTGTATGTTTGTAATGATTATCTGCAACCGGATATCTTATTTATTAATAATAAAAATAAAAGTTTTTCGAAGTCTTTTGAAAAGTATTTTAATCACCAATCCCATTCTTCTATGGGTTCGGAAATATTTGACCTGAATAATGATGGTCATTTTGATTTGATGACAGTTGATATGAAGCCGGAAGACAATCTTCGGCAGAAAACCTTAATGGATGATCAGAATTATGACCGTTTTTTCAAAATGGTTAATTATGGATTGCAAGCACAATTTTCTAAAAATTGTGTGCATCTGAATAATGGAAATAATAGTTACAGCGATGTCGGTTTTGTATTAAATCTGGAACATACAGATTGGTCCTGGGCGCCTCTTGCAGCCGATTATGATAATGACGGAGATCAGGATCTTTATATTACGAATGGTTATCGGCGCTATGTCACCAATATGGATTATAAAAAATTCGCATTGGATTCTTTAATGAAAGCAACAGGTGGACGAGGTGCTGTTTCATTTCCTGAATGGAAAAAAGTTTGTCCGGAGGAAAAAATTCAAAATTACTTTTTTGAGAATAAACGGAATCTGAATTTCGAAAAAGTCAGTGACGCCTGGAATGCGGGTCCAAACTCTTATTCCAACGGAGCTGCTTATGTCGATTTGGATAATGATGGAGATTTGGATTTAGTGACCAATAATATTAATGATCCTGTATTTATTCTGGAAAACAAAGCCAACCAGAAATATAAAAATCATTTCATAAAATTGAAGTTAGTGGGTCCCGGTAAAAATACGAGTGCGATTGGTGCTGTAATTACACTGGTTGAAAAAACCGGACAGAAACAATTTCGATACGTCAATCCGGTGAGGGGTTTTATGTCTTCAGTTGATCCGGTTATCCATTTTGGATTGCCAATGGAATCCAGTGTGGATTATGTTTCAGTGCTTTGGCCGGATGGTAAAGAAATGCGTTACTCCGGACTGGCAATGGATGCGAATAATGTGATTGAATATACAAAAGGTAGCCTGGTACCAAAAGCAAATTCTAAAGATATTCAGGCAAGCAAGTGGATCCGGGAAGATCCGGTTGGAATTCCATTTATTCACCATGAAAATTATTTTACCGATTTTAAACGGGAACCCATTATTCACTTAAAGAATTCAACGGAAGGTCCTGCACTGGCTATTGCCGATGTGAATCAGGATGGAACGGATGATGTTTTTTTGGGAGGTGCTCATGGTCAGGAAAATAAATTATATCTTCAATTGAAAGGAGCTTTTATTGAAGCTCCACAAGCCTCATTTAAAGCAGATTCTGTTTATGAAGCCGTTTCCGCTATTTTTTTTGATGCCGATCAGGATCAGGATATGGATTTATACGTCGTAAGTGGTGGATACGATTGGGACAAAAATAGTGTCATGTATCAGGATCGATTGTATCTGAATGACGGGAAAGCAAATTTTACTCTTGCCACTGATAAAATTCCTCAGGAGACACAAAATGGTTCTTGCGTAATTCATTTTGATGTGAATGGAGATGGAATGGAAGATTTATTTGTTGGAGGGGGAGTCACTCCGGCAACTTATCCGTTTGCGGAAGAATCCATGTTGTTGCTCAATCAATCCGGAAAGTTTAGTAATGAAATAAAGAATTGGTTTGGTTCGGATCCTCATTTGGGAATTGTCAAAGATGCTTTTGCAGTGGA
Organism: uncultured Saprospiraceae bacterium; assembly: GCA_964389985.1. Lineage (GTDB taxonomy): Bacteria > Bacteroidota > Bacteroidia > Chitinophagales > Saprospiraceae > Vicinibacter. The sequence continues at coordinate 282 of CAYMGR010000159.1, read as the reverse complement.
TCTAAACGGCGATCACAAATTAGATTTGGTATTGTGTGGAGAATGGATGCCTATCAGTATCTGGATCAATACAGGTTCAAAATTTGAAAATAAAACAGCTGAGTACGGTTTATCCGGAACCGAAGGCTGGTGGCAGTCATTGACGGTTGAAGATATGGACGGAGATGGAGATCCGGATATTCTTGCCGGAAATCTGGGACATAACAGCAAGTATAAAGCATCACAAAAGGAGCCAGTAGAAGTTTTTGCAGCCGATTTTGATAATAGCAAAACAATGGATGC
>CAYMGR010000158.1:1800-5098 GCA_964389985.1 uncultured Saprospiraceae bacterium | reverse complement strand
TTTTATTAATTACATACTCGTTCACCAGCGCCAAGAGGGGCATAGCGGCAAACTTCGTAAACAACTGTAATTTCAATTTGAATATCAATTGAAAAGTGGGCTAATGAATTTTTAGGTAAACCATCACCTGAAAATGTAAAACTTAGATCTGTATCAATGGTATTTAATCCATAGCGTTCAATGGCTCTACGCAATTCTGTAACTCCTTTTGAATTCAGTTGCGAGTTAATAAGAGTTTCTCCAGCTAAAAGAGGAAGCAATAAATTTTGTTGTTGAATTAACACAAAGTTGAATGTACCATCGGTTGTAACTACATATAAATCAGCAAATAAACTTCTACAATTATTGTCAGGAAAACTGGTGTATTTTAAGTTAGCTGAGTTGAATGCAACTTTTTTAATGGTGGCATCCTGAGGAATCTGCATTGCTTTTCGAATATTAGCAGCAGTAATTTTATTAACATAACCAAATGGCTTACTATCATTGATAGTGAAAGGAGAGCTTATAGGAACTTTACGGGTTTCTGTAAAAATTTGATCGGTACATCCGTCATCAGAGCCACCCAAATAATCTTCAAGTCCGCAACATCCTGAAAGTAGAATAAACAAAAGTGAAAACAAAGAAAGTTTTTTCATTATAATGATTTTAAAAATCTAAAGAAAGTCCAATAGACCCTGTAAGAGGTCCGGAATAATTAAAAGCGCCGTGAATATTTAATAACCATAATTTAAGTGAAGCAGATAATTCAGCTACAAAGTGATTTTCAATTCCAAGGCTAATATTTTTTGTTTTTTGTTGGTCATCTTGAAGGTAGCTGTAAGTTAAATCGGTAGTGGCATCTTGATACCCAAGCATTAATTGAGAAGACCACCAGCTTCCGGATTTACCGATGTGTAAAGAGGCTAAATGCATTTTGGTATCGATGTAGGGATCATCCTTAAATTGATTAAAAAAATATCCTACCGACAAATCAATGGGTAATTTGGGAAAATAAGGATTTATGGCATGTCGGATCCCCAGACCCAATAAGGATAGTTTTCCCAGATTGTCATCTAATTCAATGGCAAAGTATCTGCCGGATAGTTCGGTATGAAAAAAACCTCCTATAGTCAATTGGGGACTGGCCATGGGAAGTGCTTTTAAATTATAACCTCCCGGAAAGATATAGCTGGTTCCATTGATTCCAGCCACCTCTACAGGCTCAACATCACCAATGATTGTGGGTGCTTCAGCAGTTTGAAAGGGTTCAAATTTTTCATCTGTTTTGGCCGTAAAGCTTCGCTGCTTATTAGAGGGATACGAACTCATTACCGTTATCCCAATTCTCAAATAAAACGAACTGTCAATCGCAGACCATTCCCTTAAACCTGTATTTAAATTAGATGTCATTAACTCAAATAAAGGCTGTACATAAGGGCCTGTATTGTCATCTATATAGGTGTTTAGAAAGTCCTCCACACCATCCTGGGATCTGAGTTGGAACGGCTGAATTCCTATATAGAATATGAATAATACTTTAATAAACCGAGGCATATAGCTATTTTTTGTAAAAAATCTGAGCGATTTTGTATCCAAATATAGTACGCTTTATGCGGAACGTGCAAAATATTTTCAGGAGACAGATCCCCTCCGTGCTTCGCCTTAAAATCCTTATTTTTGTCAAAAATTACATCATGCGGATTAGCATCCTTTTATTTGTATTGGTAGGCAGCCTTCATACTGTTTTTTCTCAGAAAATTTTATTACAAGAGTATATAGAACAAGGTAAAACCTTTGATGAAATCTGTTTAAAGGCAGACAAGTTGATCGGAAAAAATAAGCTGGAAGAGGCCTCATACAGAGAAGGAATTTTTCGTAAAAAACACAAGAAAAAGGAGTTTTTGGACGATGAAAAACTAAAATTCGAGCGATGGAAATGGTATTGGAGAGATCGGCTAACTGAAGACCGTAAATTTCCAGACCTTCAAAGGGACTGGAGTTTATACAATCAGGTGTTAAGTCATTCTCAAAGTCTTTATAGAAATGCTTTAAGTTGGAAGCATGAAGGTCCGACCCGGAATTCCGGGGGCTATTGGGGAATGGGAAGAACGACCCATATTGCGTTCCATCCGAATCAAACCAGTACATTTTTTGTGGCCTCTCCCAATGGGGGCTTATGGAAAACAACCAATAACGGGGTAAATTATACCTCTATTGCAGACAATTTACCCTACCAGCCAGTAGGTGTTGTATTGGTGGACCCAACAGCACCGAATACACTTTATGTGAGTTTGGGAGAAAAGGATGGTTGGTGGCAATATGGAATGGGAGTCTATAAAACAACCGATGGAGGCCAAAACTGGAATCCAACTTCATTAAATTGGAAGCTTACTGACAATAAAGTATTGTACGCGTTGGAGATGAATCCATTGAATTCATCGATATTAATTGCAGCAACAAGTGACGGAATCTATAAAACCTTTAATGGGGGAAATAGCTGGATAAAAATCAGAACCGAAAATTTTTCAGATGTAAAATTTAAACCGGGAGATACTTCCGTTGTGTATGCCGCGCTAAATGATTATTGGGGCACATGTAATGTTTTTAAATCGACCGATGGTGGAAATTCATTCGCACAGGCTAGTAATTTTGGATTGCAAAAAGTATTTCTTCGCTTAACAACAACGTTCGACGATCCGGAATATTTAGGGGTGAATATGAGTGTGGACGGTGCTAAAAAATTTTACTTATCAAAAAATTCTGGAAGAGATTTTAACTATGTTTCAGACATGCCGGAAAATACCGTTCTTTATTTTTCGCAACAGGACAAATCAGTATTGTATTGTGGATACGTTGTGCTGTATAAATCAAAGGATGAAGGAAAAACCTGGCAGCAAATTTCAGATTGGTGGAATAGTGGACAAGGGTATCCGGAAATTCATGCAGACCATCATTTCATTGCCTGTAATCCAAAACTAAAAGATCAACTTTATTTTTGTTGTGATGGCGGATTGTACCGCTACCATGAATCGACTGAATCCTGGGATGAATTGGTGAATGGTTTGGCTATTACTCAATTTTATAAATTAGCGATATCAACAACCATCCCTCCTGTAATAATTGGTGGGAGTCAGGATAATGGAGGTTGGCTTAAACGATCCAATGGATCCTGGGCGAATACCAACGGAGGCGATGCCATGTCACAAGTGATAGACCCTACAAATCCAAATATAGCGTATACAGAATATTGGGGTGGAAATGCAGTTTACAGAACAACCAATGGATTTTCAGATCTCGATGACATTACTGCAAATATCGG
>CAYMGR010000158.1:0-1700 GCA_964389985.1 uncultured Saprospiraceae bacterium | reverse complement strand
TGGAAAAGCAGCTCGCTGATAACGAATCTGGAAATTACCGGCATTGAATTTCACTCAAAGGATACCAATAAATTATGGTGTACCAGAGGGGGATACGGTGCAATAAAAGTGCAGGTTTCTAAAGACAAAGGAAATTCATGGTCCAATATCACTAAGAATTTTGTTAATACGCCTGTATCCTGTATTAGCTATGATGAAGCCTCAAACACCTTATTTGCAGGTACTGATTTTGGCGTATTCTTTTCAGATGCAGACAATGTAGATTGGCAATATTATGGTAATAATTTACCGCATACAGCAGTTACCGATTTGAAAATTCATCCATCACAAAGAAAACTTTACATCTCTACATATGGTCGTGGTTTTTATTCAATTGATCTACCAGATTGCGCGCCTGCTGTTGTAAAACTGGAAGTCGCAGTAAATAAAAAGAATTTTGAGAAAACCGATACCTTGAAAATTTGTGCGGGTTCAACCATACGATTGAAAGCACAGGATAGTTTGATGGGGTCTTTTCGATGGAGAGGTCCGAGAGGATTGGATACAACCATTATAAATTACGCCCAAATTGATTTGGGCGATTTTAGCAGTATCCAACAAACTGGTAATTACATTCTGGAATACGTTTCTGCGAAAGGTTGTGCAAGAGTCGATACCCTTTACATTCGGGTGTTGAATCGTCCTAATTTGGAAATTATAAAAAGTTATGCTCATTTAGATTGTAACCATGAAAAAATAAATCTGAAACCAAGTCTTGGTTTGGATACTGTAAATTTTAGTTACCGGTGGACGAGTTCACATGGCCTGGACACAATAGCGTATTCAGTTGATGCCAACCAAGCAGGGGATTATTTTTTAGAATTAATGAGCCGAACTGGTAATTGCAGTTTTAACTATTCTACCCAGGTATCTAAAGATCCAAACCCAGGCATTCAGGATAAATTGATATTCAACAATAAATGTTTTGGAGGTTCAGAAGGTAGTTTATCCTATTCGTATAGTGGAAAACAACCTTTTTATTTTCTTTGGTCCAATGGAGATACTTCCAGATATCTCAATCATTTGATGGCCGGTAGTTATTATCTTACATTTATTGATGGTAATAATTGTATGTACTTAGATACGTTTACCATTACGCAGGCAGATGAGATTGTATTGAATATTCAAGTCAAGAATTCTATGGGTATGGATGGTGAAATTTTGTCCAATGTGAGTGGAGGAACGCCACCTTATAAATATAAATGGTTCTTAGGCGGTGCCTTGATTTCTGAATCGAGGGATCTGTTCAATTTGGCGCCGGGTTCGTATCATCTGGAAGTTTCAGATGCAAATGATTGTATTGTAACAAGAGAAAATATACTCGTCGGACAATTTGTGGGAAATGAAAATATTAGTTCGCAGATGATCAGGATTTATCCTAATCCAACCCATGAATTATTAACCATAGAATGGCTTGAATCAAATTCAGCTAAACCTTTAATAAACATTTATAATAGTTTAGGACAAACCTGTCAATTCAACTATAAATTGAATACAGCTCATCAGCTAATACTGGATGTTTCTGATTTGATTCCGGGTGACTATATTCTTAAAATGATGCAGGATGTCCATTCAAGAGAATTTCACTTTACAAAAGTGAAGTAATTTTAATATGCAAACAAAGCTATGTCCCAATTGCGGAGCGGAAGTTAGCCAACGAT
>CAYMGR010000157.1:0-5103 GCA_964389985.1 uncultured Saprospiraceae bacterium | reverse complement strand
CCAAACTGTTTTCCAGTAATATTTCGGACTCTAACATTTTTACTAACCATACCTGTAGTGAATGTCGCACGGAGTGGCAACGTAACTGAATTCACCCAGATTTCATGGAAACTAGGTTCCTGGTAATAAGGCGTCCACCCAGCAACACTGGGCACATCAAAATAGACTTGTAACAGGCCATTGGTACTTCTATACAGATATAAAAACAGATTATACGTATCCTCAACCGATGAAACCTGATCGGCATTCAATTTCAATGTTTTTAAGGTATTAAATATAAACTCATAAGGCGGTCTAATCAATGCGCCTAATGCTTCTTCAGTATAAAAATGCGAACTTGATAAAAGGGATCTAACAACTGGGGCAATATCAAAATTATTTGCAATCAAGATGTCTGCTAATCCTTCAACGATATCTTGTTCAATAGCACTATTCACTTTATAGTAAACAAAATAACGATATAATTTTCTTGAAATAAAAGTAGCAGCCTCTCTTTTTTCAAAGATTAAATCCACCACTGTAGAATATTCCGTAGCACCACTATTTGGAATCGTTTTATTACCAAATCGGTGAGACAATTGTTTCGTTGAAGTATCGTGTAAATTAGAATTAAATATTGGATCTGCAATATATGTTGTATTCTTTCTATCTACTGGAACGATCCAACCAGTAAGTGCTTTTGCCACTGACAGAACATCTTGCTCTGTAAAAGTAGTGTAATCACCCGGTCCTGCTAATTCCCCTTTTCCTAATGTGAAAAGTTCCATTAATTCGCGGGCATAATTTTCATTTGGCGCCAGGTTAGTATTTTGATTTCCATTCAGATAATAAAGCATCGCTTTATCAACAGTAATGAGCTTTGTCAGATTTTTAAAATTACCGAGACAATTTGTACGCAGTAAGGTGATATAATCATAACTCATTCGTGGATCAAAAACATCAGAAACTACAAAATGATTGTGCCAGAATAAGGTCATTTTTTCAGAAATACTGACACCTTCTTTAAATAATTGCTGCATTAACCAGGAATACAGTGAGTTTTCTTTAAATGCTACATTCCCCTGAACACTGGGATTCAAAGGTGTTTTAACCCAAGACTGCCCTTTATTCACATTGGGGTCAATGGGCGTATCAGTGTAAATAACAGGATCTGGTGCTGTGGGCAAAGGAGTAAATAATTTATCTAAAGTCTTATCCAACCCATCACTAACTGCTGTAAGTATTTGTTGGTGTGTGGGACCAAACATGGCTCGACGCAGAAGATGCGCTGCTGCTTTATAATCCCAGGTGCCATTATAAGGGCTTAAGCCACCCCCTAATGGTAAGGCATCTTCCTGCAGACGATTGCCAACTGTTGCAGCTGCCTCAACGCCCAGAAACTTTTTTAAAGTGGACCTTCTATCCATAATGATTTATTTAATATGGTTAAAAAAATGACGTACAATAGATAAGACTTGCAAAGATTCAATTCGTTTAACAAAGATTATAAATAATTTAACTATTTATTGAACTGTTTCTAAATAGCCCATACGGATCCATTGGCTAAAGGGTTGTTTTTATTTAGCTTTGCAGTTTCAAAATGGTAATTCAAACCGATATACTTATCATTGGGGCTGGTCCATGTGGCTTATTTGCTGTATTCGAAGCAGGTTTGTTGAAATTAAAATGTCATTTGATCGACTATCTACCAGAAGCTGGTGGACAATTAATCGAAATTTATCCCAAAAAGCCCATTTACGATATACCGGGTCATCCGGAAATCATTGCTAAAGATTTGGTACATAACTTAATGAATCAAATTCAACCTTTCAAGCCCGGTTTTAGCCTCGGAGAGCGCGCCGAAATTTTAAACAAAAGGGAAGATGTATTTGAAGTCATCACGCATACCGGGACTCGAATTTATTCTAAAGTCATTGCAATTGCTGGTGGTTTAGGTTGTTTTGAACCTCGCAAACCTGAATTAGATCGATTGGATCAATTTGAGGACCATGGTATCGATTATATCATTAAAGACCCCGAAAAATTCAGGGGCAAAAAAGTAGTCATTGCGGGTGGTGGAGATTCTGCTTTGGATTGGTGCATCTACTTAGCTGAAATAGCAGAATCGATTCATTTAGTTCACCGAAGATCCGAATTCAGGGCAGCTCCTGAGTCCGTTGAAAAACTATATCACTTAAACCAAAATCAAAAGGTTCAATTAATCTTAAATGCAGAGCTTGCTCATTTGGATGGGAATGGAAAACTCGAGCGAATCGGCATTAAAACGGACAATGAGCTGATTGAACTTGAGCTTGATTATTTAATTCCTTTGTTTGGATTAAGTCCTAAATTAGGACCTATTGCTGACTGGGGCTTACAAATTTCTAAAAATGCAATTGATGTCAATACCTTTGATTATAGCACCAATATTCCCGGAATTTTCGCTATAGGAGATATTAATAACTATCCTGGCAAATTAAAATTAATTCTATGTGGGTTTCATGAAGCTACGCTGATGATGCAATCAGCTTATAAAATTATTCATGAAGGAAAAAAGCCAAGCTTTAAATACACAACGGTTACTGGAATAAACAATTTATAGATCATTTTTATTATATTTTAGACATGGATTGGATCACCCTATATATTCGGGATAAAACCCATCAGGATCACCAACTTCAAATACCCAATGAAGGATCGTATAGCCTAATGGAAATGCTTAAAGCATCTGACCTTCCAATTTTAGGAACTTGCGGTGGTATGGCCTTATGTGCTAGTTGTCATGTTTATATTCATTCAGATAATAAACTTCCTGAGATTCAAGATGCCGAACAAACTTTATTAGATAGTTTAGTAAATAGTAAAGAGAATAGTCGATTATCCTGTCAACTACCGATCGGAGACTATCTTGATCAGTGTATCCTCCAACTTGTTGACGAATAAATGAACAAGATTCATGAAAACAGAAAAGCCTATTTTGCATTAATTGCAGTATGTCTTATATGGGGTACCACCTATCTTGTAAATAAGTTGGGTGTTAGCTCTATGCCTCCATTGTTCTTTACTTCTATTCGTCAGCTCATTGCAGGTATCTTGCTACTGGGCTATTTATTTTTTATTAAAAAGCTACAATGGCCGGATCTTTCATTTATCAAATTGCAAATCATACTAGGCTTATTATTAATAACAGGTGGAAATGGAATGGGAATTTATGGTTTACAATATATTGACAGTGGAATTTCTGCAATACTTGCTACGTTTTCACCCATTCTGATTGCCTTTTTTCTTTCGATCATTCAAAAAGAGCATCATATTTCCAAGTGGACCTGGGCTGGCTTATGCTTAGGTTGTGTTGGGATCATTATTATCTGTCTTCAAAAAATCGGAATGCATCCTGGAAAAAGCTCCATTATTGGAATTGCATTTACTTTAGTATCGATTTTAACCTGGGCCATAGGATCTGTTTACAGCAAGTTAAAAAAGCATTCATACAATCCATTTTTATCAGCCGGCTTTCAAATGTTTTTTGGTGGTATACCTGTTTTCATCATTTCTATATTAACAGAAAACCCTTCCCATTTTCATATTGAATTCAATCATATTTTAATTTGGGCCTATACCATTATTTTAGGCTCGCTCGTAGCTTATTCCTGTTTCATTTACAGCTTAAACCATTTACCTGTTACCCTTGTCAGCATACATACCTATGTAAATCCTATTATTGCTATTTTATTAGGAGCATTATTATTGAATGAAGCTTTGAATATTTGGATTTTTATTGGCGCCCTGATCACCTTGACAGGAGTGTATCTTGTCACAAAACACAGTTATAATGCAAAATAACTAAAAGATTTTTGGCGCAAATATTAAGCTTGTATCAGTAGATGAATTTCATTTAGAATTTTAGCCTTGATTTCCTGTTCGACCAGTGGGTCCACCTTGTTTAATGAAAATTGCAATTTATATTTAATATCGTCTTTTCCAATAGAAACAATTTTAAACACCGCTGAATATTTTTCATAGCTAGGAATAAACTTTTCCAAAGTATTCAGAATCTGCTCTTCTAATTCCAATTTACTGATTTTAAGATGAATGGATAGGGTAAAATCCAAATTATACTTACGGATTTCTTTTTGTGTGAAATTGACCAAATCACTAAAATACGCTTTCGTGTTTGAGATATAGATGATATCGTCGTCGTCATTTTGCAATACAATTTTATGAATATTGATATCAATGACTTTCCCTTTATGATCACCAATCCGAACATAGTCACCGATAGCCAAATCTCTTGAAAAACTGATATTAAAACCACAAATAATATCTGTCACCAACTCTTTTGAAATAATTGCAATGGCGGCAGCTACGATACTCAAAGACGTTAATAATTCAGCAGGTTCCAGGCCTAAAAAGCCCAATACCATAATCACGATCCCTACTCCTGAAAGGATATAATAAATATTTTGAAGGCCAATAATGACATTATCAGAATATTTATGTCCAAATTTTTTTCGTTTCCGATAGATAAATTGACTTAATCGAATGATCAAATTGACCGAAGTCCAGAAAATCAAGAAACTAAATAAGGGATACAATAAACTGGAATTATCTACAAAAGATTTTAAGAAATCAGATCCTAAGCCATATCTCAAAGCAATCAAGATGACCAAAAACACAATTTTTATAATAAATTTAAAAACATTCATAAGCTCTTAAAATATTGAATAAAAATAAGCTGCAAATCGCATCATTTCAATCAAAGCGTGTAAATTTACGATTCCCAAAGCCAAAAACAATTACAGAGTGTTTGAAATGAATTTTGACCTACAGGGCACTATGGCAATTATTTGCCTGCTTTGTATCTTAACCGTTTGTGTTTTCGAATTTGTAAATGGCTTTCACGACACTGCAAACGCAGTGGCCACGGTCATTTATACCAAAAGCCTCAAGCCTGTTCCTGCTGTAATTTGGTCGGGAATTTGGAATTTCCTGGGCGTTATTTGCAGCTCCTACCTTTTTGGAATGGCCGTAGCCAGCAAAATTGCAGCCCTGATACCACTCGAATCGGTATTATCGCGTGATTTTTCTGAAGCAATCGCAATGATAGTTTCTGCTCTGATTGGA
>CAYMGR010000156.1:0-5108 GCA_964389985.1 uncultured Saprospiraceae bacterium | reverse complement strand
AAAAAAATCCTACCGGACTCCGGTAGGATTTTTTTTTGTCTATCATCAAAATATGACTTAAGCCATATTTGCAATAATCTCATCCCCAAATTCACTGCATTTTAAAAGATTTGCACCTTCCATTAATCGGTGAAAATCATATGTAACCTGTTTGGATCGGATTGCTTTTTCTAAAGCATTTATAATCAATGCAGCTGCTTCATGCCAAGCTAAATAATCTAACATCATCACTCCAGAAAGAATGACAGAACTTGGATTCACTTTATCCAATCCGGCGTATTTTGGAGCTGTACCATGTGTTGCTTCAAAAATTGCGTGGCCCGTTACATAATTGATATTGGCACCCGGAGCAATTCCAATTCCTCCAACTTGAGCGGCAAGCGCATCCGAAACATAATCCCCATTTAAGTTTAAAGTAGCAATCACATCATATTCTTCAGGGCGGAGCAAGATCTGTTGTAAAAAAGCGTCAGCAATGACATCTTTAATAATAATGCCATTTGGCAATTTCATCCAGGGTCCTCCATCCAATAAAACGGCACCAAATTCTTCTTTTGCAAGTTCATATCCCCAATCCATGAAACCTCCTTCGGTAAATTTCATGATATTTCCTTTATGGACGAGTGTTACCGATTTCTTGTTTTGACTAATGGCAAATTCAATAGCGGCTCTGACCAATCGTTGGGTTCCTTCTTTTGAAACAGGTTTAATTCCGATACCCGCAGTATTTGGAAATCTAATTTTTTTGAATTTGTCAGGATAACTCGTCTTTAACCATTCTTTAAATTGGTTTGCTTCTGGGGTTCCTGCCTGAAATTCAATACCTGCATAAATATCTTCAGTATTCTCTCTATAAATGGTCATATCCACTTTTTGAGGCTCTTTTACAGGTGAGGGGACTCCTTCAAACCATCTAACAGGGCGAACACAAGCATACAAATCTAATTGTTGACGTAAGGCTACATTCAAAGAACGGATACCTCCCCCAACCGGAGTAGTCAAGGGTCCTTTTATTGCTACCAGACAATCTTTGATCGTCTCTAATGTTTCATCTGGTAACCAATTATTCGTTTGATTAAAAGCTTTTTCCCCAGCCAGGACTTCAATCCAACTTATTTTTCTTTTTCCCTGGTATGCTTTTTCAACCGAAGCATTAATAACCCGGACAGAAGCTGCCCAAATGTCTGGCCCGGTGCCATCTCCTTCAATATAAGGAATTTGAACATGATCCGGAACTGACAATTTTCCATTTGCAATTGTAATTTTTGCTGTGTTCATTTTTTATTGTTTAATAGGCAAAAATAAAGCAGATGGGCTTTAAATAGAGCTTGTATAGGTATATTAGCAATTCATTAAACCCTAAAGACCTGAGCTGTGAATCAAACCATGAATTTTGAATTGTGAAATTGTACTTTTGTCCAATGTATTTCAATCGCTAAAATGAGAAACCCTAATCTTGAAAATGAAGGAAACAAATTAAGTGGCGAAGAAAAGCAGATCGAACGTGCTTTGCGTCCCAAGAACCTCATTGATTTTACCGGACAAGAGTCAGTAGTGGATAATCTTAAAGTGTTTATTGCTGCCGCTAAATTGAGGGGTGAGGCTTTAGATCATGTGCTGTTACACGGCCCTCCGGGCTTGGGCAAGACAACCTTGTCTCATATTGTAGCAAATGAGTTGGGTTCAGATTTAAAATTGAGTTCAGGACCTGTTCTGGAAAAGCCTGGAGATCTTGCTGGGCTCCTTACCAATCTTCAGGAGGGGGATGTATTGTTTATTGATGAAATTCATCGCTTAAACACGGTAGTTGAAGAATACCTGTATTCAGCAATGGAAGATTACCGGATAGATATCCTCATCGACACGGGTCCGAGCGCCCGATCGATTCAGATTAATGTACATCCATTTACTTTAATTGGTGCAACAACCCGGGTTGGAATGCTTACAGCACCTTTAAGGTCCAGATTTAGCATTACTTGTCATTTAGACTATTATAATCACCAACAATTAGAATTTATTCTCAAACGTTCTGCTCAAATTTTGGAGATACCATTTGAACAAGAAGGAATACATGAAATTGCCAGAAGAAGTCGGGGCACTCCCCGAATAGCCAATGCACTCTTAAGAAGGATAAGAGATTTCGCTCAAATCAAAGGAAATGGTCAGTTAACCAAAGAAATTGCTGAATTTGGACTCAATGCTCTAAATGTAGATAGTTTGGGCTTGGATGAGATGGACAACCGTATTTTAACGGCGATCATAGAAAAATTTAGTGGAGGTCCGGTAGGTTTAACCACGATTGCTACTGCAGTGGGAGAAGAAGCTGGGACAATTGAGGAGGTACACGAGCCCTTCCTGATTATGGAGGGATTCATCCAGAGGACAGCTCGTGGACGTATTGCTACCCAGAAAGCCTACCATCATCTGGGACTTGCCGGTGGTCCTATCCAGGCAAACATGTTTTTTTAAATCTTAATTTACAAAATACTAAGCCTGTGCTGTCGGTGTATTAAAGGACATCGGAGGCATCATTTGGGGTTCAGGATCCAAAATAACACCATATTGGTTTTCATATTTTGCCACATTATCATTTAAAGCTTTTAATAAGCGTTTAGCATGTTGAGGGGTCAGGATAATCCTGGATTTGACTTTTGCTTTAGGTACATTTGGCATTAATCGAATAAAATCCACCACAAATTCGGAATGAGAATGTGAAATGATTGCCAAGTTAGAATAAACACCTTCAGCTATATCTTCATTTAATTCAATATTTAGTTGATTTTGATTATTTTGATCTTCCATGATGTATATTTTTATGCAAATTTAATGAATTAAGGATATGGAAAAGGAACGGATTTATGATTCATCTTATTTTAATGATAATCGGGCTTCCTGGGATCAACGGGTAGCTATTCATGAAGCTTCAGAATTTTATGACTTAAAGAACTTTTTGAGTGGGGCGAATTGTTTGAGTGAGATTGAATTATCTGAATTAGGCGATATTTCCGGTAAACGCTTGCTGCATTTACAATGTCATTTTGGAATGGATACCATGGCATTGAGCCGCATGGGGGCAGATTGTGTGGGTATTGATTTTTCAAATTCAGCCATTCTAAAAGCGCAGGAAATAAATAAGAAATTGAATTTATCCTGTCGGTTTTACGAGTCAAATGTTTATGATGTTTTAGATCTTAATCTTGGACAATTTGATGTTGTTTTTACAAGTTACGGAACCATCTGTTGGTTGCCAGATCTGGATCGCTGGGCTGAAATGATTTCAAAATCACTCCATAAAAATGGCTTGTTTTATTTTGCAGATTTTCATCCATTATTATACCTGTTTGATTTTAATTCAAAAGAAATTAAATATTCCTATTACAATATCTTTAAGCCATATACAGAAATCGATCAAGGTACTTATGCAGATACTAATAATGCCACAAATTTTATTTCTCATTCTTGGTCCCATTCAATAGAAGAAATCATAAGTGCTTTATTAAAACACAATTTAGAAATTCAAGTTTTTAAGGAATTTGATTTTTCACCCTATAATTGTTTTCCAAACTTAAAGGCAATCGGTTCAAATAGATTTTGCTTTGAATTAGAACATACTCGTCTTCCTCATGTTTTATTAATCAAAGCAATTAAAAAGTAGAAGGAATGGATTCAATAACACAGGTAATCCTTGGGGCAGCATGTGGGGAAGCCGTATTGGGCAAGAAAATTGGCAATCGTGCGATGATTTGGGGCGGGATAGCAGGAACCCTTCCGGATTTGGATGTTTTGGCGAATGTAGTTGCAGATCCACTTACAGCTTTGATATTTCATCGAGGCCCTATGCATTCTCTGGTATTTGCAATCATCATGCCTTTCATCTTAGGTCAATTGGTGTATAAACTTTATGAACGTGACTGGCCGCATAAGAAAAATTATAAAGTTGCTGGTTATGCCATTGGGATCATCCTTTTTAGTTTAGTTAGTATCCTCATCTGTCTATTAGCCAATTTAGTAAAGGGAAGTTTTTCCTGGTTGAGTTTGAGTTTTTTTATTGTTTTAGGGTTTTATTTTTTTTACAATCGATATCAACAAATTTTTAGTAAAGCAATTGAATTTGAAAAACCAACTAAATGGGAATGGATCCAATTGTTTTTCTGGGCCATATGTACCCATCCCATTTTGGATATGTTTACCACATTTGGGACCCGTTTATTTTGGCCATTTAGTGATGTCCGGGTGGCATTGTCGACGATCTCTATTGCTGACCCCTATTATACGATTCCTTTTGCTTTTTTCTTATTAATGGCGGCACTTCGTGGGCGATTGGATCCCTGGAGGCGCTATTTATTCAGGACCGCAATGGTGCTAAGCTCTGCTTATTTTATATTTACTTTTATAAATAAGTATCATGTGAATCAATTGTTTGAACAAAGCTTGCATTCAAAAGGAATTCAATATGAAAAGTATATGACGGTACCAACGATACTCAATAATTTTCTGTGGTTTAATATTGCCAAAGAAGGTACGCGTTACCATTATACCTATTATTCTATTTTTGATCAGGGAGATACTCTGGATCCACTCGAAATAGTTGAAGGAAATCATGAAATTTTTAAACCTTATAGGGGGCAAGAAATTCAGAAAACTTTACCATGGTTTAGTAATGAATTTTATAAATTGGTAGCACACGATTCAGGGAAAATTAGTTATTATGATTTGCGCTATGGTGCAACCGGCAATAATTTGAAATCGGATGACGATATTATTTTTAAATTCAATCTAAAGGATGTAGAAGGGCAATTGAAGATGGAAAAATCACAACCCCAACCTGAAAACGATCCAGCCCATATTGAAAAATTTAAAAGACGAATGTTTGGTGATAAAAATTAAGTTTTGCTTTTAGATTTTATGTTCTATTTCTTGCCAATGATCGGGCGTTTTCGGAATATGCAATTCATTTTCCCATTTTCCGACAACAGCAGTAGCTAAACAATTGCCCAGGGTATTCACCGCGGTGCGTCCCATATCCATTAAAGCATCGATACCTAAAATAGCAGCGATGGGCCAATCCGGTAAGCCAAAACTGGATGCCATACCGGCTAAGATAACCA
>CAYMGR010000155.1:0-5145 GCA_964389985.1 uncultured Saprospiraceae bacterium | reverse complement strand
ATTCATCTAATAAATCCTGAGAAAAGATAGAAGTTTGAAATGCAAGCAATACTGGTAAAAGGTATCGAAATTTAAGCATATTGAGACAATTAAAGATTAAAAGACTTTGATTAAAATAAGTGAAGCAGGATTTAATTATTTTTCGCACCATCATTCACCCATTTTCTAATTTGTTGAATTTTACAATCCGGAAGTTTATTTCCATTTTTTGGCATATTAACGGTATTCCCGTCACGGATGATTGAACTAATCAATGAACCATCCTCGACTGTAGTTTTTACGCCATTAAAACTATTATAATCTACGCCGCCCTGAGGTCTGGGTCCCGCATGGCAACCATTGCAATATAAATTAAGAATCGGTTTAACGGTACCACTGTAACTAACAAAACTTGTGTCGCAAGGCTCCGCCACGCAAACGACATTTTGAGCGCCCTGTTCGATCCATAAAGAAATAGTGGTAATTTGTTCTTTTGTTAATCGGTCATAGGGTTTGGGTGGCATAGGGCTAAACGGGCTGGTTATTGTCTTGTACAGTTCGCTTTTTCGGTAAGATCCGGGCTTTACCAGTCTTAAAATATCCTCAAATTGGCTTAAGTCATATCCTTTTTCATGGGTAGCAGGATTATGGCAGCCTTCACGTGCACAGGTTGAAACGATAAGGGGTAAAACTTCTTGTTCAAAGCAAACCTCATGCCCATCTGAAATATATTCATTGGTGCAGGAATTGAAAGAAAACAGTACTAAAACAAGGAAAAATATCGGTTTTTTCATTTTAGAAAAGAACGTTTGTTAAAAGTTGCAAATATAAGAAGCTCCCGCCAGAGCTTTAAAAGAGTATTATAAACCAATAAAAATACCTCCTGAAGGAGGTATTTTTATGGTTGGATCGTTTAAAATTACCGTAATTCTTTTAAAAAACCGCCTGCATCATCAAATAGCAATAATTTGCGTTTGCCGTTAAAATCAATTGCAATCACAAATTTTCCGTCATCAGTAATCCCGGCACGTTGGATACTGGCTCCCGGATAGTTGGTATCAATATAGCTGGTAATATCTGCCAGCAAACTGGTTATATCTACCTCTGTTAATGGCTTTCCGGGTCCATGTTTGCGATGAATTTTGCGTTCAAGTTCTTTGACAAAGTCACCATTGGCATTAAATAATACGAGTTTAAGGCTACCATCCGCTAATTTGATTAATACTACAAAGTTGCCGTCTTTTCCCGTTCCGGCACGTAAAATGGTGGCGCCAGGATAATTGGCAGCGACATAATCTTTTATAGCCGGTAGCAATGTGTCTAAAGCTACTTTTCTGCAAGAACTGTCCCGATCCGGTCGATGTCTCTGACCCAATTCTAAAACATTCGTGCTTTCTCCGGTATTTAAATCGGTTACCGGAATACCGCTTAAAGCCTGATCTGAACTCGTTAGATCCGAAAGTTCATTGTCTTTCTGGCATGAGGCCAGCCCTATGGCAACAAGTGCCATGAATCCCATAATTTTTTTCATGGTGAATAAATGATTAAATTAAAAAATAAAAACTGAATAAGGTATTCGTGTTTCGATACTGTCTATATTTCTAAATACGATAAATTGGATAGAAAAGTATGTCGAAGGTTTAATCCCAATGATATTTTTATTTTTTATGAAAACACATGACCTCAGGCAACCCTTTTCAATGTAATTTCGTAGGATAATATTATATAGGATTCAATACGGACCGATTTGGCAAATGAAGAGTTACATATCAATCCGCCTGAATTGGATGTATGGATTCAGCAAAGTATCTCACAACATCCCTTGGGTCAAAGAAGGCTTTATGAGCACTTTTACCCATATGTTAAAAGTATTTGTCTGCGCTATACCTCAAGAATGGAAGATTGTGAAGAAGTCATGGATGATTCATTTATTAAGATGTTTAAAAATCTTGATAAGTATGATTTTTCAAGACCGTTTAAGTTTTGGTTACGGACCGTTGTCGTCAATACAGCAATCGATTTTTACAGACAATCAACCCGTAAAATTCAGTCCCAATCCATTGATGATTGTTTTGATTTAAGTATCGAAGATCATACAATAAGTAATTTATCTGTTCACGAGATCATGGCTGTTATCCAAAAATTGAGTCCTTCTTACCGTTCTGTATTTATGATGTTTGTGGTGGATGGATATAGCCATAAGGAAATTGGTGAAATGCTGAATATTACAGAAGGCACTTCGAAATCCAATTTGGCTAAGGCACGTATGAAATTACAGGACTTATTGCAATTTGAATATTCAAAAAATACAGGAATACCTGAATTAAAATTAAGCTTACCGTCAGAAATATGAAACCAGAAGAATTTGATCGCCGACTGAATCAGAAATTGGATGAGTTACATCCAAATTTCGAAGAGAAGGATTGGATTCGCTTTTATGCGAAGTATCAAAATGATCTAAACCAATCTTCAAATGCTGCATCCAGGAAAAAGTATCTGTTGTTGCTTTTGCTTCTATTGCTGAGCTCTGGAATCGTGTATCAATCAAATGCATGGACCTGGTTTAAAAATTATATGGGTACGGCCCAAACCGCTAAACCAGCTATTCTTGCACAATCTCAAATACATTTAAATCAGGATAAATCAATAAATAACCATTCAGAAAATTCCGGTTTTTCAAATACCAATAATTCAAATAAAGCTTCCTCTGTTGAAACCGAAGTATCCGATACCAGGTCTCAAGAAAATAGTACCAAAGAATCAGGTAAAACCAACTTGGCACAATTACATACAGAAAACTCATCTGTAATCAAGGACAGAAAATATTCCTCAGTGCTCAGAAATCCAGCTGCCAAAACATCCAATGGCTCAGGCATGAATGAAACCAGTTCGAATCAATTAGACCTGAATCCAATAGAAAATAAATTGGCAAATACCGATATAGCCTTCAAGCTCCAAAATGAAGTTGCTATTTCAGAAGAAAATCCATTAAACGCTTCTGGTTCAGAATTAAGACAATTAACAGCATCAGAATCACTACCACCGATTGAGCTTAGCCCCTTGAGTATTGACGCAAAACATCCTTTGAAAACAAAATGGATGTCTGCCATTCATGCATTTAAATATTCATTAGGATTAACGGCACTGGCAACCCAAAAACATTTTAATGAAGGACTTGCATTTGAATTAAAAACAAAAAAATATATTTCGTTTAGTACGGGTCTGGTTCGACAATCTTATTTTCAACAAAATTTTGAAGATACGTATACTTTTTCGGAAACCACGGCAAACGAATTTTCAGATTTGATTAAACCACGCCATAGCCGTTCGGAGGATATCAGAAATATTAGTATCACGGCTACTGAATATTTACTTCCCTTACAATTGAAATATTATTTGCCTTTCAATTCAAAATATGCAGCCTATGTTGCAGGAGGAATCCAATTGACGCTTTCAAGTAGAGTCAAAATGGCATTTGATTATTTGTCTTATACCACCCAACAAGAAGAAATGGAAACGGATTTTAATCAAGCCTCTAATCGTTCAACCTTAATTAACCAATTCAATATTGGATTGGGCGTTCAACGAAGTTTTAAAAAGATTAATTTCCAAATGGGCTGCTTACTACAAAAAAATAATAGCAACCAATCCTTTATTAATAAGTATGAGCCGGCTTTAAATCTTGGCGTTTATTATAAGATATAGTCTTTAAGTCCTTTCGGCTTTTGAAATCTAAAAACAAAAGGCATTAAGTTTAATTTCAAACTTAATGCCTTTTGCTTTTAAGAATATTTCTTTTTTAAACCTGTTGCCAGATCAAAAAATTTTCATATAGCTAATTTTTAAAGAATCGAATGACTTGTCTTTCCGAATTCGAAGAATATTTTAGGAAGTAACTTCCTGCTTTCCAATTTTCAACAGGTATCGTGAATTTATTTTTTCCTTTGTATGATGAAAGGTTTTGTGACCATAAGATTTTCCCTTCCAGGTTTGAGATTTCAAGTCGGATCAAACCATCAGTTGAATCATTCCATGAGAAATGAACCAGATTGCTGCAGGGATTCGGGAAAACTTCAATGTCATTATTAGTCCGGGCTGAAAGGGACAAGCTTTGGCAGGGAATACTGATAAGTAATTTCTTGGTAGTACCTGCACCACAGGTATTCACCGCACTTACACCAACTTCCCCTGCCGTATTTCCAATTTGAACTTTGATGATATTAGTATTTTGACCAGAGAGGATGGTGGTTCCTTGTGGAAGGGTCCAGTTATAGCTAGTCGCGCCTGCAAGGGTTGCTATATAATAGTATTGGATGGAGCCCTCACAAGGTGTTACGCTACCATAAATTTTACCCGGGGTTCCTGGTACACCAAATACATTGAGAGCTCTTGCCGGACTGTTCCCACAGTTATTACTTGCTTTAACCCAAATAGTACCGCTTGAAAAAATTGGAAATTTTATACTTACTGCAGTATCAAATGAGTTGGCAATAGGTGTTATTACAATTCCAGGGATGTCACTGCTCCAGATATATGCGTTTGCAGATGCTACACGTTTGATTTTATAGATAGATGTAGTTTGACAGTTTGAATAGCTTGGGCCAGAAATATAATCGGGTATGACTGGTGCAGATTGAATCTGTAGAGTCCTTAATGGGCTAACTCCGCAATTATTATACAGAGCAAGTGCTAGTTTTCCATTATTGAAATTTCCTCCAAATTGAATCTTTACATTTGGACTTCCTTGCCCCTCAATGATACTAGAACCAATTGGTGCAACCCAATAATACTGAGCGTTGGCAACAGGAGCTACACAATATAATTGGATGGAATTAGGACATACTTCCTGGTTGAATCCAATGATTGGGTCTGATTGAGCAGGAGTCGATATTAATTTAACCTGAATACTTGCAGGAAGTGATTTGCATCCATTGTTGTTTGTAGTAATCAATGTATACATACCTGCTTTAGAAACCTGGATGCTTTGAGTGGTTTCTCCGGTACTCCATAAATAACTGTTTGAACTATTTGCCATAAGGTTTAATGTAGTCCCTGAACATAATTCCGTAGAACCATCTGCTGTTATAGTTGCAGTAGGCATCGCCTCAACAATTACTTGTATCGAACTAGATGTACCTTCCCCATAACTGTTTACCCCTTTGACTT
>CAYMGR010000154.1:0-5208 GCA_964389985.1 uncultured Saprospiraceae bacterium | reverse complement strand
GCGATGGGCCAATCCGGTAAGCCAAAACTGGATGCCATACCGGCTAAGATAACCAATGAAGCTCTAGCGACTCCTGCAACTCCTTTACTGGTCAACATTAAGGTGAGTAACATGATTACTTGCTGGCCTATGCTTAATTCAATTCCAGCAGCCTGTGCCACAAAAATTGTAGCCAGTGCAAGATATAAAGTAGAACCATCTAAATTAAAACTCAAACCTGTTGGTAGTACAAAAGCAACAACCTCGCGGGAGACACCAAATCGTTCCATGTTTTCCATTGCAACCGGAAGCGCAGCTTCTGAACTCGCAGTGCCAAACGCAATCGTAACGGGTTGTGCTGCATGGGATAAAAAGCGTTTGATCGGAATTCTGAAATACAATGCGATTGGAAATAATACCAATAAAATAAAAACAAACAGAGCACAATAAAGGGTCGCTAATAATAGAAGTAAATTTTTTAGAACATCAATACCCATGTTGGCAATCGTATAAGAAATAGCACCTGCAACCGCAAAGGGAGCCACATACATAATTAAGTCTGTAAATTTAAACATGACAGCAGACAGGGATTCTGCAAAATCTATTAGAGGTTTCCTCTTTTCAGATTTTATTTTAAGTAGCGCAATGGCAAACAATACACAAAAGACAACAATCTGCAATACCTGACCATCAGCAATGGATTTAATAAAGTTTTCAGGAAAAATATGAAGTACTAAATCTTTCCATCCTTGCGATTTGGCAACTTCAGGTAATTTTTCATTTAAATTCATGGCCTGAATTCCAACTCCTGCTTTGCTGATATTGATTGCGATTAATCCTATAACGAGTGCAAGGGTGGTGACGACTTCAAAATAAATGAGTGATTTCAAACCCAACCGTCCGACTTGTTTAGTATCTGAATGTCCGGCAATCCCGACAATTAAGGTTCCAAAAAGTAAAGGTGCTATGATGCATTTAATCAGTTTAATAAAAATTTTACTAAAAATATTTAATTCTCGGCCTATCTCCGGAAAGTCATAACCGATTTCTGCACCAATCAGCATACTGACAAAAATCCAAAGCGTGAGACTTCTTTTTGGTAAACAATACAGGATAAGTGCACTGATTCCGATCCAACGTATGAAGCCTGAAACCGTGTCAGGAATTTGTTGGGGTAATAACAATAAGATACAAGCAATCAAAGCAACGACAGCTGCTATCCATAAAAAAGTCTTTTGAAATTTTGAAAGTACTCGTATCATGATGCATCTGATTTTTTGGAATGAAACCAAGCGGAGGCGACACCAATGAGCATCGGTAAAACACTTAAAATTAAAATAGTCAAAACAATAATTGAAAAATTATTTTTTACAATTGGAATATTTCCAAATAAGTAGCCAATGCCAACAACCGGAATAATCCACAAAAGTGCTCCAATAATATTAAAGACGGTAAACCGATACGAATTCATTTGACTGACGCCTGCAACAAAAGGAACAAAGGTTCTGATAAAAGGAATATAGCGTCCGATGATGAGTGCTTTGCCTCCATGTTTTTCATAAAAAGTATGGGTCTTATCGAAATAATCTTTGCGAATATATTTCCGTTCTTTCTCAAAAATTTTTGGGCCAAAATATTTACCAATAATAAAATTTAGCTGGTTCCCTGAAATAGCTCCTAATAAACAAATGAAGCAGAGTAGGGCAAGATTCATATTTCCTGTAGCAGCCATCGTACCTGCAGCAAACAATAAGGAATCTCCGGGTAAAAAAGGAGCGACGACCAAACCAGTTTCACAAAACAAGATTAAGAATAGGATTACATAGATGAGTGTACCATAATTTGCAACGAGCTCGCTTAAATGAGAATCTATATGTAATATAAAATCGATCAACTGATTTATCCAATCCATTTTGTGTAATTAGTGCGTAAAGATAGGCACAAAATAAGCCCTGATCACCTTATAAAAAGTATATATAATCGTATTAAATATATATTCAGTTGATTATAAATGTATTAAAATTATAATCTATAAATACTTGAAAAACAATTTATTAATAATATTATTTAACTTTGCAAGACCCAAGATATGATATATGGAACAAGCAGTTCAAACATTTAGGAATTTAAGAAAAGGGCTGATCCAGGAACCCTCAAAAGATTTGTTACTCGCTTTATTGATAGCAATTATTGGACTTACAGGAAGCTATCTGGTCTTAGGAAAGTCCATTTTGACTAATTCAGAAAATTCATTTGAATCGGAAAGTAATTTAAATAGTAGTTTAATGAAGTCAAATGAGTCCTGGTTGGATAATAGCCAAAGGAAGGTGGATGATTATCATGTCGATTATTTAAATGTTCAGGGAAGTTTATTAGTTGGTAGTGTGGTCAGGATCGCAAATCTGGTTTTTAATCCTGAAAAAAATTATCGAATCGATTTTGGTAACGGAATTCAACATCCCATGACGAGCCAGGTAATGAGTATGCGATACACTAGTCCGGGGATCTATTTAATTCAATGTTATCAATTAATAGATGGTAAATGGGAATTAATTGCAGCCAACAGCATCAATATCAAAGACTCGAAGAATAAATCTTATTGATGATAGGATAAATGATTGAAGCAATTTAAAGGCTTTAATAGGAATTAATTATTATTGGATAAATACATATTGAATCAGATTGGCTCCCATTCGGAGTGCTTGTTGTCTTTTTTCTTCAGGATCCTTATGCACTTCAGGATCTTCCCATCCATCACCTAAGTCACATTCATAACTATAAAAACAGACTAATCGCCCTTTATAAATTAATCCAAATCCTTGTGGTGCTTTTTTATCATGTTCATGAATCTTTGGTAAACCATTTGGAAAAATAAATTTTTGTTGATAAATCGGATGGCTGAAGGGCAATTCAATAAAATCTAATTCTGGAAAAACTTTTTTCATACTGGGACGGATATAAGGATCCATTCCATAATTATCATCAATATGTAAAAAGCCACCGCCCATTAAATACGTTCTTAAATTTTGGGCATCAAAATCACTGAAAACAACATTTCCATGTCCAGTCATATGAATAAAAGGGTAATTAAATAGTTCAACACTTCCGGCTTCAACAGTGGCATAATTAATGTCAAAGTTGGTGTGTAATTCTTTATTGCAAAATTTTGCAAGATTGGTTAAGGAGGTTGGATTCGCATACCAGTCGCCCCCTCCATTATATTTTAATAAAGCCAATTTAAGTGGGGATGGAGGATCAGACTTAAAAGATACAAAAAGGAAGATACCTGTTAGTGTTATAAGGAATTTTATTATCCGATTCATAATTGTTTGATGGTTTGTAATATTTGTAAGGCACAGATTCCAGCGGTTTCCGTCCTCAAGCGGTAGTCTCCCAAGGTAACGGCAATAAAATCATTTTGTTTTGCAAGTTCGATTTCTGCTTGGGTAAAATCACCGGCAGGTCCAATTAGAATAAGAGCATCATCTTTGGGATGATATAATTTTCCTAAAAAAGATTTTGGCTCATTTTCACAATGAGCAATAAATTTTTGGATATTACCTGAAACATCAGAAATAAATTCAGAAAAGGTCTGGATTTCTAAAATTTCTGGAAGAAGGGGTCTTAGAGTTTGTTTTGCTGCATTGGTGATAATTCGTTGCGTTCGTTCCAGCTTTACTTTTGAGTTTTCAGTTCGCTTACACAATAAGGGGACAATGGTATGAACACCGCATTCAACTGCTTTTTCAACAAACCATTCGAAGCGATCCATTTGATGGGTTGGACTAATCGCAATACTCAATTGAGGACCCTTAGTTTCCGTTTTGTAAATTGATTGGATCTGGACGATGGCATGATTAGAGTTGAATTCAAAAAGGACTCCGTTATAAATAGTCCCATTAAAGTCTGTCACAAGTATGTTGTCACCTACTTTATGCCGGGTGACCCTGATGCAATGATGCAGTTCTTGCTCTTGAAGTAGAAATTGCTGCTCTGAATATTTAGATCCAATAAAAAGTTCCATAAATTATTTGAAAGCCTGTTCCAGTATTGCCATTAATTGTGCATCATGTGTTTTTTTAAATCCAACAGCAGGTGATGCACTGGAAGGTCTGCTGATGATTTCTAAATTTTTTCCCGGCCAATTCGTACGAATAAATTGTGCGGCTCCCATATTAGCAGGTTCTTCCTGGACCCAAATCATTTTAGCCGATTGATATTGCTGGAGTAATTGATTTATTTGGTTTGCAGGAAATGGATATAATTGCTCCACGCGCACAATCAAATAATCGTTTAATTGAAGGGTTTCCTGTTTTGCTTTAAGGTCATAATATATCTGACCTGAACAAAAAAGTATTTTAGAAGGAGATCCAGTAACTGGATCAATCAAAATTTCATTAAAAGCAGAAGGTTCAGTAAAATCTTCCATAGATGAAGTGCAGGCCTGATGTCTTAATAAAGATTTGGGAGCCATAAGTACTAATGGAATTCTAAAGTTCCAGTACAGTTGTCTTCGCATTAAATGAAAAAAATTAGCGGGCGTGCTAACATTTGCTACAACCATGTTCTGTTCTGCGCAATTTTGTAAAAAGCGTTCCAGTTTTGCTGAAGAATGTTCAGGACCTTGCCCATCATAACCATGAGGGAGTAACAAAACCAATCCACTCATTCGGTTCCATTTGCTTTGAGCTGTTGTAATAAATTGATCAATGATAACTTGAGCTCCATTATTAAAATCTCCAAACTGAGCTTCCCATATGACCAATTGGTTAGGTGAAGCTAAGGAATAACCATATTCAAATCCTAGCACACCGAATTCAGAGAGTAATGAATTGTATATAAAAAAATGAGCTTGATTTGAATCTAAATTGGAAAGTCTGTCGTAAGGCTGATTGGTAGTAGCATCAAATAAAACGGCATGTCGATGCGAAAAAGTTCCTCGTTTTACATCTTGCCCACTCAGTCTAACATTTTTACCTTCTGTCAGCAAACTGGCGTAAGCTAAAAGTTCTGCCAAAGCCCAATCCATTTTGTTGGATGAAATTAATTTCTCCCAATTTTGGAAAAGTCTTTTAATTTTTGGAAGTGGGGTAAAAGTTTTTGGAATCTCCAATAGTGATTGGAGCAATTTTTTAAGCTGAAGATCTGAAATACCTGTATTTGGGTTGACTTCAAAATCTTTGAGTTCAATGAGCTTCTTTAAATTTTTCCAGGCTAATTCCGGTTCCT
>CAYMGR010000153.1:3745-5229 GCA_964389985.1 uncultured Saprospiraceae bacterium | reverse complement strand
CACCAATTTCAGCTCCATTGATCACTAAATCATATGCAGCCGCACGAATAGAAGAAAGGACCTGTTTATCGGAGCTTTCCATTTTGGCCATATCTTCAGGTAGAGGACTTGTAAAAGGATGATGCATTGCAAAAAAGCGATTGGACTCTTCATCCCATTCCAGTAATGGGAAGTTTAATATCCATAAAGGTTTAAATTGACCGGCTTGAATCAGATTCAGGCGTTTTGAAATTTCTAATCGCAACTCTCCTAATTGTTTAAGCGTTTTATCTTTTTCGCCAACTAATAGGAACACAATATCGCCTGAACGAGCATCTATTTCTTCCCCAAATTTTTTGAGGTACTCGTCTGAATAAAATTTACCAATTGAGGATTTTATTGCTTCTGTACCATATTTGATGTAAATCAAACCTTTTGCTCCGATTTGGGGTCTTTTCAACCATTCTGTCAGATCATTTATTTCTTTATTACTAAAAAAAGATTCATTAGATTTAACCACAAAACCATAAATGGAATCTGCATCATCAATAATTGAAAATCCATTTCCTTTCAATTGTTTGAAATTAATAAATTTTAAATCAAATCGCAAATCTGGTTTATCTGAGCCATACGTTTCCATGGCTTCATCATAATTTAATCTTTGAAAATCATCTAAATGTATATTCAAACAATTTTTAAACAATTGTTTAGTAAGTCCTTCAAATGTTTGGAGAATTTCTTCTTGTTCAACAAAGGCCATTTCACAATCAATCTGAGTAAACTCTGGTTGTCGGTCTGCTCTTAAATCCTCATCTCTAAAGCAGCGCACAATTTGAAAATATCGATCCATACCAGCAACCATCAAAATCTGTTTGAAGGTTTGTGGCGATTGTGGAAGTGCATAAAACTGACCCGGATTCATTCTGCTGGGAACAATAAAATCACGGGCTCCTTCAGGAGTGGATTTTATTAAATAGGGTGTTTCGATTTCCAGGAATCCGCAGTCACTTAAATACTTTCTGGTTTCAAATGCAACTTGATGTCTAAAAATAATTTTTTCTTTAACAGGATTTCGCCGAATATCTAAATAACGATAACGCATGCGCAGTTCTTCTCCGCCATCACTCTCATCCTCAATGGTGAAAGGTGGAACCTGAGATTCATTAAGAATGATAAGTTCGTCAACTGCAATTTCAATATCACCGGTCAAACGATTAGGATTTTTACTACTTCGTTCTTTGACTTTACCTATGGCCATAACGACATATTCTCGTCCGCATTTACGAGCCATTTCACAGGCTGTTTTATTTACATCCATATTAAAGGCAAGTTGGGTGATTCCATATCGATCCCGAAGATCAATAAAACTCAGGCCGCCTAAATTTCTAACAATTTGCACCCAACCGGAAAGTTTGACGGATTTCCCAATATCTTCAATTCTCAATTCGCCGCAATGGTGTGTACGATACATATCTCATTATTTGAACGCAAAGATAATCGGAGAG
>CAYMGR010000153.1:0-3645 GCA_964389985.1 uncultured Saprospiraceae bacterium | reverse complement strand
CAAAATTTGAACACCTTCCAAATCGTGAAGAAACAGGAAATCTTTCATGTTCATAATGAATGGAATCAAAAGAGTCTTGCAACTTTATGTAGAACACCAACAGAAAGCGCGTCGATATCTTATAAGGCGAGCACAAATAAATGATTAACAAAGATTAGCTTAGAAATCAACGCATGCTGAAAAATGATAATCCAATGTATTCAGATTTAGCGCAGTCAGATATCCAAGATTTTTATGTTTTCCTTTAAAAACACAGCCACTATCAATATTGATGCAATTTCCATTCTGGCTTCGAATTTTGGCTGGTGTCATTGGAGTATGTCCATGAATCAATCGCTTTGTATTTAAGCGGGGTTCAGTTGATTTATTTAATCGGGCCCACAGCATTGCATCAGTATCTTCAAAAATATTTTCACGATCGAAATTCAAACCAGCGTGAACCAATATATAATGATCCAATTCAATATATAATTGAGTGGAATGAAAAAAGTCTATATAGATCTGGGGAAAGTCCTGAAATCGTTTTTGCTTGAAGCTATCCATAGTCGTTTCACCTCCATTCAAAAGCCATTGAAAATAAGCAGTTAGACTAGTTGTTGAATCTATCATGAGTTGTTCGTGATTCCCTCGCAGGCAATGGACCTGGTAACCAGAGTCCATGAGCCCCAGAATGGTTTGAATGACGCCTAAACTGTCCGGACCCCGGTCAATGTAATCGCCTAAAAAGTAAAGCTGATCGGAAGGATGTACTTCTAATTCCTTAAAAAGGAGCTGATTCAAGGTTTTGTTACAGCCATGCAGGTCACCTATAGCAAATGATCTATTCATAAGTTTTTAGGTATAATATAAGAGACTGTCAAGTGGGGACTAAAATTGTGGAAAATGACCTGATATTTAAGGAATTTGTAATTTAGAGCATGGAATTAGTAAAATGGACCTCCCAAAAGTGCAATTTCTTGCTATTAGCAGCTATTCTATGCTGTACTTCAAGTAGTTTTAGTCAAGTCTGGAAGGACTTATACCGATTTACTCCTGCGCAAACTCTTAATAAAATAAAATTTTTAGACGCTCAAACCGGACTCACTGCAGGTAGTTTATACAATGGTTCCTATGAAAATATTCACATTACACATGACGGAGGAAAAACCTGGTCCCATGTAAATTCAGGGTATACCGCCATGCGTTTTATGGACATTTTTATTCTGGACGCATTTACCATGTACATGAGTGGTAATGAAGGGATCATTATACAAAGTATAGACGGCGGGCAGAATTGGACTACTTTAAATACAGGGACTAAAGAACAATTATGGGGAATTCATTTTGTGAATAAGCAGATCGGAATAGCCGTGGGTTCTAATGGAATAATTATTCGGACAACTAATGGCGGAAAAGATTGGTCTCCTGTTCCTTCAGGAATTCCAAATCTTTTTTATGATGTTTTTTTTACCGAACAAGGAATTGGATTTGCTTCTGGTTCAAATGTTATGTATAAATCAATTGATCTGGGAGAAAGTTGGCAAGCTGTAAGTAGTTTTCCATTTCAAACTCCTGCAGACTGGATACGTTGTATAAAAATGGTAAATGAAAAAGTTGGTTATGCCTGTGCTGATATCGGCCGGATTTATAAAACAATAGATGGCGGAGACCATTGGGAACGACTAAATTCAGGCGTTCAGGATCCTTTATTTGAATTGGATTTTACCGACGAATTAATTGGAATGGTTTGTGGTTTCAACGGAATTATTTTGAAGACATCGGATGGAGGAAATAACTGGACGCAAATAGCGAGTCCATTGGGAGCCGAACATCTTTATTCAATTGATTTGGTAAACCAGGATCAGGGTTATATTTGTACACATACTGGACACATCCTAAAAATGGATTTGCGATCAGCCAGCCTGGATTCTGAAAATCCTTTATCCGAAACATATGTTTACCCAAGTATCATTCGATCAAATGCAATTTTGCATTTGGGATCCAATCAGATGCTTCAGTTAAGCGCGCTCAAATTATGTTCGATGACCGGGAATTGTGATGACTTGAATCACAGATTAATAGACGATGGACGATTTGAGTTAGATATTGATGCGCCTAAAAATGGAATTTATTTTATTAAATTGGAATCAAAACAACATCAGTTTTCAATTCCGGTTATTATAGCAAAAAATTAATTATTCACAACAAAACAAAAAAAATGGAAACAAAAACAAATTGGATCGCACTGGTCGTTTCAGCTTTAGTTGGAATGGGTATGGGATGGTTATGGTATGGAATGTTATTCACCAGTCAATGGATGACCGGAAATGGTTTAAGTATGGAAGGTGAAAAAATGATGAAGCATGGGGTAGAATTACCTATGTCGAGTTTACCAATGATCGTTAATGCAATATCCTTACTGGTTTATGCTTATTTAATGAATTGGTTGGTTAATAAAACGAGTTCATTTGATTTAAAGTCTGGCGCAACGCTAGGAGCCGTTATAGGGACCATTCATTTATTTGGAATTTATACAGGTAACCGATTTGCCGGTAATCCAGTAAGTCTGTCCATGGTAGATGGGTTTTATACCTTTTTATTATTTACAGTAATGGGTGCCATTATTGGAAGTTGGAGAGCTAAATAGTAGAATGATTCTAAACTGAAAAGAGCCTTTGTTTGACATAAAGTAAAGGCTCTTTTCTTTTAATAACTCCACTTACCCCGGATGTATAAAGCATTTCCAATAGAGTGATAGGACTGATTTAATTGTGAGAAACCAATCTGTACATTAAAATCCAAATCCAAATTATTGAGAACATTCCAGGTCAATGATGGAAGCAACAACAAAGTATTCTGACGGGTAGCGTATACGATAGAAAGATTAGACCTTAAAATCGGTATAAATGATTTTGAGATCGATGTGTAAAAACTATATTTAAAGGGAAGAAGGTTTTTTGCTGTGAGTTGGGTATTAAATAAATTGGTATTAGAAGAATCCAAGTTAAGCGGTTTACTGTTGAATAAACTTGCTATTGAAAGATACCAATTTGCGTCGAACGTCTGATCGAGCATCAAGCTGATACTCCAGACACCTGATGTATCAACCAGGTTTTCTTTAGGATGGAAGTAACTAATTTCTGATTTTAAGCCTGCGTTTAAGAGATTACCTGCACAGCCTCCACCTACAACAAGATCAGACTTATCAAGAGCGGCCAATAACTGAATATCATATTGCCATTTGTTCAATTTATACAGACTTGCCAAAATATGTTGACTTGAATGTTTTCCGGGTTTATATGCAATTTCCAGTGTGCTGGATTCATTCAATGTTTTTTGAATCCGCAAAGCGTCGTTGCCGGGTCTCTCTTCATAATCAAAATCTAGGAAATTATAAGCGTTGAATAAATCATTTGGATTCCAAATTGTATTGATACCCCAATTAATGCGTTGACGTCCTAATTTAATATCCCAGTCTCGTAAGCTATATTGAATCAATAAACGGTCGATTACAGAATGGAAAATAATAGGAGCTTGATCTATCCAAAGTTTTGAAAGATTAAAATACCCATCATAGGCATTAATATATTTTCCATAATCTGGAATTTGTTTAAGTTGGTTTCCCCAAATAAGACGATTTCTAATTTCAAGTTTTCCAGACCATTT
>CAYMGR010000152.1:1513-5238 GCA_964389985.1 uncultured Saprospiraceae bacterium | reverse complement strand
TGCTTCAATCTGAAAGCTTTCTACAAACTCAAAACATCGGTCAGGTCTGAAAGTTTAATAGCAATCATTTTCCTAATATTGCTGACAATTAAACACTCAAGTTGAATTCTACTGTCTAATAAGCATCAGGATATATCATATTAATTTTAGGTAAGAATCGTACAGGGTTTGAACAATATTAAATCTATCTCCTCTAATTAAAAGGAATTTCTTTAACATTTATAATACTCAAAGGTAATTCAAAATGAACATAGAAGGCAAATTTTAATGAAATTACCATCTTTTGAATGATGAGAGTTCATCTTCCAAATTTTTCTGATATTGAATATAATTGGGATAAGTGAAACTCCCTTCAACCCTTAATCATGATAAACTTAAAATTCTAGAATATAGATTGAAAGCTAAAAACTATTTAATTGAATAGCTTAAACCCATATAGATGGATCCGTTTAGCACATCCAATTTAGATTTTCGAGAATCGCTATGAAGAAATCCACCATCATGAATATAGGCAATCCGGTAATGCTTAATAGAGAATGAAACGGAGTACGCTTGCTGTTTTAAAGCCATACCTGCAGTAATTAAAGCATGATTAAAGGGTACATAATTTGCACCTAGGCTGAGATCATACAAACCTTTACTGTTTATTAAAACATCTGTTCCAAAATGGAACCGACTAAGTTTGTAATGCATTCCCCAGCCAAAACTTCTCATCTTTTGAATGGGTCTATCAGTTGAATCCTGGATAAAAGCACCTGCATACAAATTTGTTCCTGCAAGATTCATAACATTAAATCCCATCGTCCATTGCCGGTTCAATTTATATGTTGCTGAAACATCAAAGTCAATTTTTTGAAGCGCGACATTTCGAACATTGAATGTTCTCGTTTTCAAGGTATCTATTTGTTCTACAAACAACGTGGATGGGTTATTAAAATTTTGCCAAAGAGATTTTAAACTAAAGCCAATTGAAAGTTGCTCATTCAACTTAAAGCTTGGAGATACGTAAAGTGCTTGTTCCTTCAATTTCAATAATTGGTCCTTGACTATAAAATCAGCTGGTGCAAATTCAAATCCATAAAAAACTGTCCGAAAGGCAGATTGTCGGGTGTCTATATATCCTAATCCTAATGCAAACTTTGAGGTCAATTTATAGTAAGCGGAAACTTTATAATTGCCTTTATAGTTTACGAAAATATTAAAGTATCCTCGTTTCCCAGAACTAAACAAAGAAGAAGGATTCCAGAAAACCAATTCCCCCAAATCTCTATAGGGAGAAAAATTAAATCCTTGATTGGCTGTTTGAAATAAAGCTGAAGCCATCAAAAATTGTCCATAATGTTGTTTGTTTGCTGCCAGACTTCTGGCTGTAAAAAATCCAATTGGTAAGGCTGGACTTGCAACAGATACTAAACTATTTATAAAATTGAGAAATGAAGGAGCCCCAATCAAGGCACTGGATCCTGATACCTGGTCCAGGTTTTCCTTTTCTTGTTTAATGACTGCACGTAATACACTATCTGCTTTTAAACTTTTAAATTCTGCTTGCTGGCAATTTGCATCTAAAATCCAATCTTTAATCGTACAATATGAAAGAGCATCCGTTTTAAATTGGCGATCTCGATCCTCCGTTATAAAAATTCGTTTTGCCAATAAACTACAGTCCTTGCATTTTGAAATGGCATACAAGGTAATTGTTTTATCTTCCAGTTTATGAAAAGGAATCTCTGTATTGATTTCAAAATATCCTGAAGGAGCCGAAGCTGTAATGGTAGATTTAGGTGGAATAAAATTGGGTACCACAACTACATTTTCAGCCCCCTTTGTTGTACTAGGTTTTTGAAGGATACATTTAACCCGTCCCTTTAAGACCAGTGTTTGACACTCTGATTGGTTGATTAGAATTGCAACAAGAAATAAAGAAATAAACCCGAGCTTCATTGTATAATCTATTTAGAAACTGCTTGTAAAAAAATATCTTGATTGTATAATTCAGGGGCACTTAATTTTAATTGAAATGCTTTATCTTCATACGACTTATGGGAGGTGCTGATTGTAACTTCATCCCCCAAGGTATATTTCTCCAGACGAATGGAATACGAACCATCTGTTTTGCTTCTATCAAAATACTTTGTTCCTTCAACATTTACTTCCACTCCACTAATCGGAATTTCGGCTGCGGTTTTAACCTTACCTGAAATGATGATTTCAGCTAAATAATCCAGTCTGAGCTCCAGGGCTTGCCTGAAATCCCATAAGGTATCTATGGTTTTGTGAACATATCCCGGACTATTAATTTCAATTTTCATTTTATTCTTTAATAATTTAATAGGTACATCATTAAAAAATGCCTGGCCTGTTTTATCAATGGATTGTATTCTCACATATTGCGGTAAATAGATTTTGATATCACCTTCCGTAATAGGAAATTTTTTCCAATTAAAGATCCGGATGGTTAAATGGACCCCTTTTGATTGCTGAACATAGGAATAAACCAGCCAGGAGCACATAAAAAACAGGATCGCGCTTAAAGTATACTGAAGCCATCTTCTGGGAATTCGAAATTTAGAAGTAATAGGCTTAACAACTTGATCCGCTCCAGCTTTTCCCTCAATGATACTCTTAATCGATTGAAGTAATAGTTGTAATTCAGGATGATCCACATCACCCTTCCAATCAATGAGTTTAGCTGTTTCGATTCGTTTAAATGTTAGAGGAATTTCGAGTTTTTCTAACAAAACGGGCACTAATTTATTATAATGAGCCGCTTCCAGTGCCTCAGTTTTGACCCACTCAGATTGAATCGATTTCTGAGTCCAGACAACCAGAGCACAGCTTGCTGTTTTAAGTTCATTCTCAATAACAGTATCATAATGCTGTCCAACCGGTATTTGGCGGTCCCACCAAACGGTCCATCCTTGATCTTCCAGCAAGGCTGCTAATGTTTTCACAATTTCCCGATCCT
Source organism: uncultured Saprospiraceae bacterium (assembly GCA_964389985.1). Taxonomy (GTDB): domain Bacteria; phylum Bacteroidota; class Bacteroidia; order Chitinophagales; family Saprospiraceae; genus Vicinibacter. The sequence goes on along the minus strand of CAYMGR010000152.1, from coordinate 2,273 downwards.
CGCTGGAATAGCTTATGAATATATCAGCCATCGTATCAATTTATGGGAAGGAAGATACAATTTAATTTAAATTCTAGTTGAATTAAATTTGTAATTTCTTAACCAGGACCAATATAAAAAAACTGGGTTAAAGTCCATTAAGCCAATTTACAGCAATGCAAGAAAATTAAAATGAATTCCGTGTTTCAAGATCAGAACTCTAGTGGATCTTGAAATAATAACGGTCTTACTGCACGATAAGAGTAAAAGATATTTCAAGCGTAGGATTCCCTTTTGGGTTGACGTTTAAATTTTCAAAAACGATACGATCCCCTTTTTGGAGCTCCGTCATGATTTGTTTAACTGACTCACTGAATGCCTCTCCTGACTGAACCAAATTATAGCTTGTTCCATTCGGTTTTTGAACGCGCATGATATATGAAAGGATTTCATATTGCCAGGCTTGTGGCTCGGATGCACAGTGAAAAAACAAATGCCCAGCCTTCCGAATTTGATCTTCTGCTACAAAAAAGGTTCCCAATTTAAACGTACGGTCTTCCTTCGAACATGCATTTAAATACAATCCGATGGCATCATACTTGTTAATTTTTACCGTCTCTATTTGGGTTTCTGGATCAAATATGATGACCGTGTCTATTCTATATTCGGTCTTGACATAACTATCGCTGACAATACTAAATCCGATTTGGGCCTGTCCGTTAAGATAGCAAATGGTTAAAAAATTTAGGGTCAAGCTAAGAATAAAATTATTTTTCATAAA
>CAYMGR010000152.1:0-1413 GCA_964389985.1 uncultured Saprospiraceae bacterium | reverse complement strand
AGCAAATGGTTAAAAAATTTAGGGTCAAGCTAAGAATAAAATTATTTTTCATAAAATACTAATTTATGCTCTGTGGATTTCAAAGATACCGATAATTTTTGTTCCCAATTCAAAAAATAAATGAGCTATTTTTACAGTATCAAAATGTAGTGATGAAACTGAAAATTAGTCTATTTAGTTTGCTGCTGTCGCAAATGCTTTTTGCCCAAATTGGTCCAGAAATTTCAAGTTGGATCTTAAACACAACGGGGGCAACAGGATATAATAATATACCAAGTAATGTTCAAAAAATTCAATATTCAGCAAACTTTGTATATATCAGTGCAAGCTGTATTCCGGGTTACGATATAGGACCCTGGCAAGGCAATCCCAATATTCCAAAAAATCAAAATTTTGTTTTCAAATTAACTCGATTTCCAAAGCAAAATACAAATACTCCTATCCCAACCGGTTTAGGGCATATTGGCGTTTGGAGTAATGGCGTTTCCATTTTTAATCCTAAAGATGGAATGAGTTATAATAATCAGAATGTGTGGAATCAGAATGCTATTGTTGTAGAAGGCCCCTCTTTTGATGATTGCTTAGGGCACCCTGCTCCTAATGGGGAATATCATCATCATCTGAATCCAACTTGTTTATACGATGATACTCTTATGACAAAACATTCTCCAATTATCGGTTATGCATTTGATGGCTTTCCGGTTTATGGTGCATATGGTTATACTAATAAGGATGGAAGCGGTGCCATTAAGCGCATGAATACAAGTTACAGACTCAGATCCATCACCAAACGCAATCAATTACCAGATGGAAGTCCGGCTAGTTTTGTCGGTCCTGATGTTTCTGCCCGATATCCATTAGGATACTATGTAGAAGACTTTGAATATGTACCCAATTTGGGTGATTTGGACCAACATAATGGACGCTTTTGTGTAACGCCGGAATACCCATTGGGGATTTATGCATACTTTGTTACTTTAGATGAGCAATTACATGCTGCCTATCCTTATGTAATTGGAACAAGTTACTATGGATTGGTTCCCACCGGAAATACAGGACCTGGCAGTGGTCATAACGTCATAAATGAATCGGTTACAAGTTACAATGGGACCACACAGGTTCAGGATGAACAACTAAAAATAAAATTTACAATTTTTCCCAATCCCTCTAACGGTAACTTCTCCCTTTTTATTGATGGTGGTTCTCCCAACAATCTTAAAGCTGAATTAATGGATGTTAACGGCAAAATTTTACAAATTTGGGATGCGATACAACCTTCTGTAAATTATCCAATAAATGTAAATACCATTCAGCCCGGGTACTATTATATTAAAATTAAGAATTCAAATCAAGCAGTTTGCAAAGCCCTTGTCCTAACTGCAAATGAATGATGGTTTCTCAAAAAATAATGAT
>CAYMGR010000151.1:0-5340 GCA_964389985.1 uncultured Saprospiraceae bacterium | reverse complement strand
GTCAGGAGTCAGGAGTCAGGAGTCAGGAATCAGGAATCAGGAATCAGGAGTCAGGAATCAGTAAGAAGAAGTAAGAAATCAGTAGTAAGAAGTCAGGAGTCAGGAGTCAGTAGTCAGGAATCAGTAAGAAGAAGAAGTAAGAAATCAGTAGTAAGAAGTCAGAAGTCTTTTCCCTAAAGACTATCACCCTAAAGACTACAGACTATAGACTCTCACCTCTCACCTAGGCTACAGTAATTTTTTTATCGAGATACACATTCTGAATTGCATTGAGGATTTCAATTCCTTCTTTCATAGGTTTCTGAAAGGCTTTTCGGCCGGATATTAAGCCCATTCCGCCGGCACGTTTGTTGATGACGGCAGTAGTAACGGCTTCCTGAAGATCGCTGGCACCTTTTGATTCGCCACCGCTGTTGATTAAACCTACCCGGCCCATATAACAATTGGCTACCTGGTAGCGACATAGATCAATTGGATGGTCACTGCTCAACTCTGAATACATTTTTGGATTGAGCTTGCCATAAGAGGATCCGCCCATGTTTAATGCTGTAAAACCCCCATTATTGGTTGGGAGTTTTTGCTTGATAATATCTGCTTGAATGGTTACTCCCAGATGATTGGCCTGACCTGTCAGATCTGCAGCGTTGTGATAATCCGTTCCCTCCTTTTTGAAAGCAGGGTTTCTCAAATAACACCAAAGCACGGTTACCATACCTAATTGATGGGCTTCTTCAAAGGCTTGAGCTATTTCAACCAGTTGTCTGGAACTCTGGTCTGAACCAAAGTAGATGGTTGCACCAACACCGACTGCTCCCATATTCCAGGCATCGCGTACCCTTCCAAATAAAATCTGATCCGCTTTGTTCGGGTAGGTCAGTAATTCATTGTGATTGGCTTTTACGATAAACGGAATCTTATGCGCATATTTTCGCGAAACAGAAGCTAATACCCCAAACGTTGAAGCCACAGCATTGCAACCGCCTTCAATAGCCAGTTTAACAATATTCTCAGGATCAAAATACATCGGATTGGGCGCGAAAGAAGCCCCTGCGCTATGTTCTATCCCCTGATCGACCGGTAGTATAGAAACATAACCGCTTGATCCCAACCTTCCATGTTCCAAAATAGCTTGCATACTTCTTAAAACGGGATTGCTCCGGTTTGTCAATGCCCAGACCTTATCCAAATGTTCTTTGGAAGGCAGGTGCAAAACACTTTTTGAAATGGTATTACAATGATGATCTAAATAATAAGAAGCCTTGTCTCCTAATAGTTCGGCTGTGGTTTGCTTGGACATAAATTCAAAAACGATTAAAAAGTATAATTTATTTCTTGCGCTCAATAACAGCAACGCCATTGGCCATAAATTTCATTTCTTCCTGAGGGCTGGTAATTTTAGCAATCTCAGCAGCAGATTTGCCTTCATCTTCAGCATAATGCCTTAATTCGTCCACATCGGTCACTTGTTTAAATGCTTTACCTTCAATGGTTACCTTAGAACCACCCAAATCTTTGGGAACAAAAAAGCCATAATCTCTGAATTTCACAAAAAGACCTGTTGTATCGGTTGGATTTTGGCTTAACATCATCCAGCAACCTTTCATCTGACAGACTGTGGTTACATAACCGGTTACGGTAGTCATTAAACTATCCGAGCTTTTGAGGCTCATTAATGTTTCATCAACAGACTTGGCATTGTCAGTTTTTATGGTATCCCCATAATATTCCATGGATACAGAAGGTGTTTCAGTGGGAGCTGTGTTTTCCATTTTTGTCTCTGACTTACAAGCAGCTAAACCCAACAAGGCAATGATTGCGTAGTTTAATTTCATATTAACATTAATTTTGATGGACAAAGATACTAATCCGGTCGGCTTTCCTGTTTGGTTTTGAAGGGTCATTCACCTTCTATTTGGAATTGCCCCTAATAGATATTATATTTGTTTAATGTGTTTACCTAATTTCACCCGATAGCAGGATATCTACCTAAACATGAATTCTTTAAAAAATTAAACTATGAACAAGTGTTTCATTTTGATCCTGCTGTTTATTTTGCCTGCTACCCAACAAGCGCAAACCTGCATTAAAGGGGATTGTCGCAATGGATTTGGTTCTTGCTATTATGCCAATGGAGGGCGTTATACAGGAGAATTTCAACTTGGTAAGCGGAATGGAAAGGGGATTTACTATTATGCCAATCAGAATAAATATATGGGTGAATGGCTGAATGACCTGCGGGAAGGTGAGGGAAAGCTCTTTTACCGGAATGGAGATATTTATACCGGTAATTTTAAGGCAGATAAAATGGAAGGTTATGGAGTGATGGAATTCAATTCCAAAGATCGGTATACTGGAAATTGGAAGGCCAACAAGCCCAGTGGGAAAGGCATCTATTTCTTTGCGGCAGGTGATCGTTATGAGGGTGAATTTGCAGATGCCCGTTTTGAAGGGGAAGGAACCATGTATTACCGCAATGGCGCCCGCTATGCCGGCCATTGGAAATTAAGTAAAAAAGAAGGTTATGGGGAACTGATTGATAAAGAAGGAAAACTTACGATCGCTCAATGGCAGTCAGATAAGCCCATTAAAATTTTGGAAGAATCGGGTGGACATGCTAAAGAACAAGTCGTAGCACAGGAATCGCCTAAAGAAAAAGAGTCACAAATTGCTGAAGCTAAACCGGATTCTTTAAAAACGGAAAGCAAGCCCGAGCAAAAACAAGATCTTGTAACAGAAAGTAAAACTCAAAACAAACAACAATCACAAGGATCTGAATCTGAAGAACCATTGGCCAATTGCAATACCAGTTTTTGTGCGAATGGCAAAGGAATCTTTTATTACAGCGATGGATCAAAATATGTGGGTCAATTTGAATCCGGAGAACCAAAAGGGAAGGGAATTTGCTATTATGCGAATGGGGATCGGTATGATGGATTATGGGAGAATCATGCACCCCATGGAGAAGGTACCATGTATTTTGTATCCGGGTTGACCTATGGAGCCATTTGGGATCATGGAAAAGTACAAAAGCAATTACTCCGCAAACAGGAATTCAAATTAAATCCGAATATTGAAATAGATCAAAATCCGGAAGTCAAAATATGGGCTGTGATCATTGGCATTGCCCGATACGAGCACATGCCAAGTTTAAAATATTCAGACGACGATGCCTACCGTATCTATGCGTTTTTGAAAAGTCCGGAAGGAGGTGCATTAAAGGATGATCAGATTCGCATACTTATAGATGAGGATGCTACGCGATTGAAAATTTTGCAAGCACTCAATGAGATATTCTTAAAAGCAGATGACAACGATGTGGTGATGTTGTATTATTCCGGTCATGGTTTAGAAGGCACTTTTATTCCAATTGACTATGACGGAACCAATAATTTAATTTCACATGAAGAGGTTAAGGACATCCTCAATCGTTCGAAAGCCAAACACAAAATATGTTATCTGGATGCCTGCTATTCAGGAAGCTTGTTAGCCGCGAAAGGGCCGTTCTCAAATTCCCTTCTTTATTTCTATGATGAATTGGATAAAACACCGGGTGGCACCGCATTCTTTTTGTCTTCCAAGAATAAAGAATTTTCATTGGAAGATGGTGGACTTCGACAAGGTATCTTTTCCCATTTTTTAATTAAAGGATTAAAGGGAATGGCAGATTTTAATAAAGATAAAACCATCACCGTAAAAGAGTTATTCGACTACGTTTATAAAAATGTAAGGGAATACACCGGCAATGTGCAAAGTCCAATGATAGCAGGCGATTACAATGAACGCATGCCCGTTGGATTTATACGGGAAGATTAATTATGTAGAAATTAAGGAGGTTCTGTCTAGAGCGGTTTTAATCGGATAAAAGCGTATGTTTCAGCCGATCTCCATTCGTATAATTCATCCGGCTGTTCCGATCAAAACAATCCGGACCATTCTCTTTGAGAATAAAACATTTTCCAGAAATTTAGGACTTGCAATTTATTTAGTAAGGTTTCAAATCATTTAAGTCAATCGATGGATTCAACCTCAAAGTTTTGGGAATAAATTCTGATTTTCGAATATCAATAGGGGCGTTTCCTGTATTGTTGCTAATTGGAAATACAATCAGATGGGTTGAATGACAATTTGTTTTAAACGTAGAGTTTGGATTAAATACCGAATTACATTTTCCATAATTCAATTTCAATTGCTTTCATTTATTGATCTTGGATAAAGTCGAAAAGATAATAATGGTTAGTGTATTTTACCACAAGCACATTATGAACAAGACGATCCGTTTCGAATGTTGGCAACGCAAAATTTAACAGTAAAATATTTGGATCAAACAAGTTCAACGATAAATTTTGCACAGGACTGCCAGAATGGAGTTTGTGGGAAAAAGATAATCAGGATGTTTGGTATCAACCAGATACTAAAAGCGATGGTAAATGGATTTGTTTTAAACGTTTTCTTTTGTATTCTGTCGTATAAAATCAAACTTACAAAAACCAGGAGACTGATCAAACTGATCAGACCAATAGCTGTAAAGATGTCCATTCCAAAATAATTCATAAAAATGCGCCCTAATCCGGGTCCACCAATTATGATACCGGTAGAAATGATATAACGCATGTGTTTAGCTTGATCGTTTTTATTGAGAATTGCGAGGAGGTAAAGGATAATAAAAGGAATGGCATCACTTGCGGGGCTAAATACAAATGCCAGCGTTTCAGACTCAGACTTTCCTTCTGAAACCAGACGCAAATACTGATTGTGATACACCAATAGCATAGAAATAAATATGACAGGAACCAAAAAGTAGCTGAATGTTCCCAACATGCGATGAATCCTGAATTTTTTATTGATGATTAACAAAGGTTGGATGATCAGCAGGCTCAGCCAGCACACCAGCACAACTGCATGAAAATGGTGAATATTCAGCAAGCCATTGAAGTCAGGAAAGCGCGCAAAATAATTTTTGTAAAAACCGATCAAGGTCATAATGGCAAGCAGGGAGAAAAAGTACACTAATTTTTTATAGCCTGTTTCCATGCAATTGATAGTTTTCAAGGTTTAGTGATTCAAAGTTAAAAAAAAGCTGGATGCCTGAATATTAGTTTGAGTAGGCGATCAGAGCTCTTAGGCCATAAATGACAACTGTGTAGGGATGGACGTTGAGCTTCTTTTGGGTCGAGAGTTTTCAAAAGCATGACTTAGACTAGATCGAGACCTTTCTTGCCTGAAATTCCTAGTGAAATTCAAATTCCAACCAAATTTTAGCTGTTTTTCAAGCAGTTATAAAATAATTATGGAAAGCTAATTGCGAAGAGAAATTAATTTCTCACCAAGATGTAAAGACGC
>CAYMGR010000150.1:2509-5462 GCA_964389985.1 uncultured Saprospiraceae bacterium | reverse complement strand
TTTATTAATATTGAAATCTGAACATACGATTCCTATTTTTGAACTGCATTCCAAACAGCTTGAGCAATTTTCTGACCGTCCATAGCTGCCGATAAAATACCGCCCGCAAATCCTGCTCCCTCCCCTGCTGGAAATAATCCTTGGATCTGCGGATGCATTAAACTAACCGGATCTCTGGGTATTTTTACAGGTGAACTTGTTCTGGATTCAGGAGCTAATATTAGAGCATCTGGATGCAAATACAAGGGCATCCGCTCACCAAAATAACTTAGAGCTTTGCGCAATCGATCAGAAATAGTTGCCGGGAGTTCTTTGTCTAACGAAGCAGAAAAGATCCCGGGTATATAAGAACAGTCCGGTAAATCACCACTCTTTCTTTGTTTTATAAAATCAAGAACTCGTTGTGCAGGTGCTTTTTGAGAACCATCACCTAGACCAAACATCTTTTGTTCGACCTCTTGCTGGTACTCCATGCCTTGCAAAGCTCCAAATTTTTCAAATTTCTTAAAGTCCTTCAGATCAACCGTACTTACAAATCCACTATTTGCAAATGGAGAATCCCTTCTCGATAGGGACATTCCATTCATTACCAATTCACCTGGTGCAGTTGCGGATGGAACGATTAAGCCTCCCGGACACATACAAAATGAAAAAATTCCGTTTCCGTTAATTTGACATGAAATCCCGTAATTCGCAGCCGGTAATTTTGCATGCCTTGGATTTTGTTTATATTGAATTTGATCAATCACAGCTTGTGGATGTTCAATCCGAACTCCTAAGGCAAATGGCTTACAATGCAATTCAATGTTTTTCGCATGCAAGCATTTAAAAATGTCTCTGGCAGAATGGCCGGTGGCAAGAATGAGCTGTTTACACGCAAAGGTTTGATTTTCTGTAACAATACCTTTTAGTATATTTTGCTCGATCACAAAATCAGTTATTCTAGAATTAAAATGAATTTCACCTCCATAGGAAAGAATGGTTTGTCTAAGATTTGCAACAATACCAGGCAGTTTATTACTACCGATATGTGGATGGACTTCTATTAATATTTCAGGATCTGCTCCGTGTGCTACTAATTGTTCTAACACAGATTGAATGCTTCCCCGCTTATCTGAACGGGTGTATAATTTTCCATCTGAATAGGTACCCGCCCCACCTTCTCCAAAACAATAATTGGAATTTGGATTCACAATTCCTTCCTGTTGAATGTTGCGCAAGTCTTTTCGGCGTTCACGAACATCCTTTCCCCTTTCGAAAATTATAGGCTTTACACCCAATTCAATTAATTTTAATGCGGCAAAATATCCACAGGGACCAGCTCCAATAATATGAACCGCTTCCCGATCGGCAACGTTTGAATAGATTGATTTTGAAATTACATTTGATGGCTGATCCGTTGGATTCAGTTCAGCCCGAAAAATAAAATAGATATTTTTTGCACGGGCATCAATATTTTTTCGAATGATTTTATAACTAAAAGAAAAGGGATCTGCAACATCGATTGCTTGTGCAATTGCTTTGCGATGCGCAGCATCATTCTCAATATCGTCTGGCAATAATCGATAATCAACTGCAAGCATATCAGCCAATTGCTGCTCGAATTTTACAGAGTTTTTCCAGAAGTGGTTTTAAGTATTCGAGACGCAACATATTGGCTCCATCTGATTTTGCTATTTCTGGTTTTGGATGGGTCTCAATAAATAAACCATCAGCACCAACAGCGATGGCCGCTTTAGCAATCGATTCTATCAATTGAGGTTGGCCACCTGTTACTCCTGATGATTGATTGGGTTGTTGTAATGAATGCGTACAATCCATGATGACCGGTACATTAAATGATCTCATGATTGGTATGGATCTAAAATCAACGACCAAATCCTGATACCCAAATGTAGTACCCCGTTCGGTCAGCCATACCCAGTCATTTCCTGATTGTTTGACTTTATCGACCGCATATTTCATTCCATCCGGACTCATGAATTGGCCTTTTTTGATGTTTACTACTTTGCCGGTTTGCGCTGCAGCAACCAGTAAAGAAGTTTGCCGGCAAAGAAAAGCTGGTATTTGCAAAATATCAACAGCGTTGGCTGCAATCGCAGCTTCTTCTTCCGTGTGAATATCTGTTGTAAGTGGCAGATTAAATGTTAAACCTATTTGTTTTAAGATATCAAATCCTTCGGTATCACCAATCCCTGTAAAAGAATCCAGACGAGACCGATTGGCTTTTTTATAGGACGCTTTAAATACGTAAGGAATTTCCAATTCCAAACAAATTTCCTGTACCCTACCTGCAATTTCTTCACAGAGCGCTTTCGATTCTACGACACAAGGACCTGCAATTAAAAAAAAATTCTTTAATTGTCTCTGTTGGATTGCTTGTAATGTTTCATTTTTCATGTGCTCATTAATATTTAAGAACCCAGGCATCGGGGTGATACTGTTTTTTTAATTCATCCAGCATTAATTTCAAATCCTGTTGAAAACAATTAAATGTTACGCCTACCCGATTGAACTGTCCATAGTTTCCATTATAAACTATATACTTTGATCTGGAAAGTTGCTTTGAAAGACGAATTGCATTTGCTTTTTTAATAAAGGAACCAACAATAATTATGCAGGCTTTGTTTTTAATACTATCATTTAAGATTCCAATATTACTGGAATCGATAACTACTTCCCGATCCAGATTACTGATGACAGAATCTGTTTCAAGCTTCTGATTAGCAACTATTGTATCTTCAACTTGTTGAATGGAGTCCTGAAAGGAAAGAGGTTTTTCATTATTTAAGGTGGAATTGTTTTCCGTAATTGGAATGCTGGTATTTGAATTTTTTGCCGGACAAAAATACAAGCATAGAAACAAGATCCACAACAAGGCCAATGCAATTAATAAAGATCGAAATTCATAATTTACTTTGGGGGCTGACTGAATGAAAACCTTTTTTTCCAG
>CAYMGR010000150.1:0-2409 GCA_964389985.1 uncultured Saprospiraceae bacterium | reverse complement strand
TCAAATTGCAAGCTTATTGAGCCCGGATAGATTTTTTGTTCGATATGGTGGATATAAGCAGATTGTTTGTTTCCATTAAATCGGCCAATGCCTGGCAGTTCAAACCACTGAAAGCGATTTAAATGCCAAAGGAGGAGATAGACTATATTTGGAGTATCGGCCAATTCGTTTTATGTATTCGGGCTGCGAACAAAATTAATCAAAGCTTTATCAATTCAGATAAAGCTTCCAAATTGAGTTTTAACTAATTGGCTATAAGAATTTTAAGTATTAAAAAATCTAGTGATAACTGCTTCCCTTTTCAGGCTATTACTCGATTTCTTTCTTTTTACGTTTTATTTTAAAGAGGTCGACTAATTCTTTTTCGGATAAGAATTCCAGCTCGGTAAATCCTGAACTGACCGCTTTCTTCACTTCCTGATATTCTTTGCTGCGTTTGTCTTTGTAGAATGCCAATAATTTTTTGACATAATTCATACACATGCTTTCTGTTTCTTGATTGAAGGCAGAATTGCTAAATGTATTTATATAATCGGCAAAGGTTTTTTGCAACTCAAAAAATGAATGATACTCGGGCTCAGAAAGATTATCTACTACTTTGTGAAAGAGCTGCAGAATTTTAAGACGGAGGCATTCATTGTTGATGGACATTCCCTCATATTGCGCATAAAAAGCATTGACGGCATCCAGGGCATCTTCATGAATAAATCCTTTAGCGTGTATGGTCTCCAGGAGCTTATAATATTTAATCAGATCGTCTCCTTCATTTTTATTGAGGAGGTTGAAAAAACGGTTATCTGTTTCCTGAGTAAAAAGCACATCTTGTTTATAACACGATTTCAAAAATTGAAAATAGATTTGATTGAACTGGGTATTTTCGTATCGGCATGAATTTAAAGCATTTGAAAGGTGTTGGGTTTCTGTTTGATTGAGTGCTATAAAATTGGAAATGATGCCAATAATTTCAATAAACTCTGATTCTTTATAAAATGATTTTTGTGAAATCAGTTTATGAATTTCTTCAATATAACTATCATGGCTATTGTTAAAAGCAATCCGATTCAATAAAAAGCTTTTCAATGCTGAAGCTTCCATTTTAAGTTCGGATACTGTTTCTGGGAAGCTGGTATATAGAAAATTATAATGGCTAAATTGTTTTTTATACCGGATTAATAAATTTCTCCGTTCTTCCAAATCCCGAAATCGATCATGGATCATGGATTGAAGGAACGCCTTTACTTTTTTGTTGTCAATTTTATCCAATAAGTTAGCAATCCAGATATCGCTGCTGAGTGCAAAGCCTAATTGAACGGTTTGTCCAATCCGTTGCCGAATGGCATCAAAATTTGTGGAATTAGAGATTGCAATTAAAATATTTTTAAACGCTTCCTGGGGTCTGCTGTATTTTATTTGATCATTAATTTCACCCCGCAACACATTATAACCTAAGATTCTGGGAAGAAATAAGCCTTCAAAAAATGGATTTAACAGGACTTGTTCCAATTCCGGTAATTGGAGTGGGTGATTGTCTGCAACTTCCTGATAGATTTCGGCGATCAATGGTTCATAAGCATCCTGAAGATTTTTATATAACTCCGGAGTTTCTTCTTCCAGATAGGCAGCCAATTCATCCGAACCCTGAATAATTTCGGCAACACCTTGTAGGCGTTCTTTGTAATCATGGAGCAGGCTTTGCATACAATTGAATTTTTGTTTTTTGAATGAAAGAACCCGGACAGCTACATCGGCTATCCAGGTTCATTAAATTTTTATATTTATATAAAACGTAAAATTAATATATAATAAAATTACGTTTTACAAATTTATATTTTGAATAAATCTAAAATAAATTTATTTTATTCTTCTTCTGTAGATTCCGCAGGAGCTGCTTTGGTAGTTGCTGTCCCACTTAGCTTAGTATGAAAATCAGAAATTTCTTGTTTTCTGGCTTCCACTTTCACAGCTATTTGGCCTTCCTTAGCAATAATCCAATCCTGATACATTTGATCGGCTTTTTCCTGAGTCAATGCACCTTTTTTTACTCCCCGGGCTAAATGCTTTCTGTAAAGCACGCCTTTATAACGCAAAATTGCATTGATCGTGTCTGTGGGTTCAGCACCTTTCATCAACCATTCGAATGCTTTATCGCGGTCAATATCAACAGTTGCTGGTTTGGTAATAGGATTGTAGATACCAATTTTTTCAATAAAGCGGCCATCTCTAGGCGCTCTGGCATCTGCAATAACGATGTGGTAAAATGGGGCTTTTTTGCGTCCCTTACGCTGTAATCTGATTTTAACGGCCATTTGTTAAATTTTTAAATGTTTTAGACCTCAATCGGCCTACTCTGAAAACAGACACGACCGACTTTAAGGGCTGCAAATATAAGGCGAAATAATGGATAATTGG
>CAYMGR010000149.1:0-5479 GCA_964389985.1 uncultured Saprospiraceae bacterium | reverse complement strand
GATTCATTTTTAAAAGTGTAAAACAGTCCCTAAAATTATAATAGAGATTGCCGTATGAATAGACGGCATTTGTAGCAACCAATTTTAATTGACCCTGAGATAAATATAATTTGATGAATGGATTATATGAGCTGGAATGTTGTTCCAGTAAAATATCAAACAGGTAGCTAACTAAAATTTTGAGCTTGAACATCTGATTCCAAAGATAAATGTATTGTAAATTACAATTTAATCACTTGATTTTTCCCAGCTTCTACTGTTTTGACTCATTGCAAAAATAGCTTGTGCAATCGATCGGTCCAGCTCAGTTAAATTCTGATCCCGACGTTGCATGACTGTGTCGGCAGTTTGAAAAAATTTATTCAGATTAAATGTACTAAAACCGGAAGCCCCCCCCCAGGCAAATTCTGGAATAAACTGACGTGGAAAACCGTCTCCAAATACATTGGCTCCATAACCTACAACGGTAGCAGTATTAAACATGGTATTGATCCCACATTTAGCATGATCTCCCATCATCAAACCGCAAAAAATAGAATTAGTTGAAATGAATCGGGCTTCGGGATAGCTCCATATTTTAACTACTTCATAGTTGTTTTTTAGGTTTGAGTTGTTGCTGTCGGCTCCTAAATTACACCATTCACCTATTACACTATTTCCTAAAAAACCATCATGCGCTTTATTACTATTTGCTTGAATAATTACGTTGTTTAATTCTCCACCTACCCTGGAAGCAGGTCCTATTGTCGTCGCACCGTATATTTTAGCCCCCATTTTTAGCTGTGCATGTTCCAATAATGCCAATCCGCCCCGAATCATACAACCTTCCATTACTTCTGAATGAGATGCTAAATATACAGGGCCTGTTTGCGCATTGATGGTGCTGCAGGAAAGACGGGCACCTTCCTCAATAAACAGTCTGTTACCTATAATTTTATTGGAGTCGTCGGCTGTTTGAGATTTTCGTCCATTGCAAACCAAATCAAAATCCAATTCCAATTCAGAATCATTCCACTGGAAAATTTCCCAAAGATTTTTAAGTTCTCGGATCCTTAAGGAATCTACTGGAAAAGTTTTTTTCGGAAAGGTATCCGGACTTTCTAAAAAATCAATACAGGCCTGTTGGGACAAATTCCCTGCAATCCATTCATTATCTTTTAATAAAAACTCTCCTGGAATTAAGTTGTGAATGGCAGCTACTAAATCCCTTGTTGGAATCACATGCGCCTGAATAATTATATTTTCAGACTGAATCTGACATGGATATTTAGCCTTTAAATATTCAGGTACCTTATACGATACGGATGCGTCGAGATGTCTTTCCCATTTTTCCTGAATGGTTAAAATACCCATTCGAATACTACAAATAGGTCTGGCCCATGTAAAAGGTTTTAAGTTATCCCGGTGTGCCGGTTCGACTAATATTACATTCCGATTTGCCATAAATAATAAACCCCGCTGTTGCGGGGTTTAAATTATTAACTTTTTGCGAATTTTGAACTTGCAAATTTCTTATTAAACTTATCGATTCTACCGGCTGTATCGATGAATTTCATTTTTCCGGTAAAGAAAGGATGAGATTTTGAACTTATTTCTAAGCGGATCAATGGATATTCTTTACCATCTTCCCAAACGATTGTTTCTTTGGAAGCTGTACACGAACGAGTTAAGAAGGCTTCATTGCATGAAAAATCCTTGAAAACCACAAAACGATAAGCTGCAGGATGGATATCTTTTTTCATTTTTTTGAAAATTAGGAACGCAAAGTTACAGTTTTTTCCTGGAAATCCATACTAAAAATTACTAACAGAATACAATTTTGCTTATATTTATCTGATATTCAATTACTTAGATTAATTATTTTCAATTGTTTACCTTGCTGAACGAATTGATATGCGACATTTGAAGCCCATTTTACTGATATTATTAGGATGCAGCCTTCTGCTGAGTTTATTTAGTTTCAATTACATGAGGCAGCACCAATTTTGGGGAGATGTTCCTTTGGCTGCTATTTTATCTGCCTGGATGTCCTTAAACCTGGCTTGGGCTTTTTATCAAATGAAGCAAAAGACCCAATTCATTTACCAGCTGTGCAGCATTCTGTCCGGTTTGCTTCTAGGTCAGGCTTTTGTTTATACCAGTCCCCTCCTATTTATTGGCTTCCTGCCCCTGCTTTATTTAAAGCAAGAATTGGAGCGCCCTGGTTCATCTACAAAAATGAGCAGTCACTGGGCCTATGCTTTCAATGCCTTTATGGTTTGGAATATTTATGCTACATATTGGGTTGCAAATGCAGCACTTATTCCTGCATTGGTTGCCTTTTCAATAAATAGTTTATTCATGACTGTTCCATGGACAGCTGCCATTTATTTTGAACGAAAATTTCCACAACTAAAGGCTTATTCATTAGTATTCTTCTGGATAAGTTTTGAATGGATTCATCAACACTGGGAAATTTCCTGGCCTTGGTTGAATCTGGGAAATGGCTTTGCGTTTTACAAACAATGGATTCAATGGTATGATTGGACGGGTATCTTTGGTGGCAGCTTATGGGTATTATTGGTCAATTTAATTTTGATCCAAAGTGTTCAAAATAAGCGCTTCGTTAAGTCTAAATTGATTCTAGCATGCTTGCTCATTTTGCTCCCGATAGGGATTGGGATCTATAAATATCATAACATCCATTTAGAAGGAACCCCGCTTAAAATTGGAATTGTTCAACCAAATTATGAACCCCATTATGAGAAATTTGAAATAGATCAAAGAGAACAAATGCTTCGATTTGAAAAGCTGTCTCAGCAGATCCTGTCATCTGATCTAAGTTATTTGATTTGGCCCGAAACCAGTTTCGAATATATCTCGACTGATGAATTTGATGATGACTGGCGAATCCAACGAATGAAATTATTACTTAGAAACCAATCCGATTTATGCCTGGTGGCCGGATTAAGTACACTTAAATCATTTAAACCCGGAGAAGAATTAACGGATGCTGCCAGAGAAAATAAGCGAGAAGGTTTTCCGCGTTTTTATGAAATTCAAAATAGCGCAGTTCAAGTTAAATCAGATAGCACGCCCATTCCGGTTTATGTGAAATCAAAATTGGTTCCAGGGGTTGAAACCTTTCCTTATCGAAACTTTTTACCCTTTTTAAAACCCATAGTCGATCAATTGGGTGGTTCTGTTCATGGTTTAGGAAAACAAAAAGAACGCAGTGTTTTTATCAATGACTCTGTTTCCATTGCTCCTGTAATTTGTTATGAATCCATTTACGGAAATTATATTGGTGATTATATTCGAAAAGGGGCTCAAGCGATATTTATAATGACAAATGATGGATGGTGGGATCAAACACCCGGGCATATACAACATTTGGCATTTGGCGCTTTACGTGCCATTGAATTTAGGCGACCTATTGCCCGATGTGCCAATACTGGAATTTCTTGTTTTATTAATGCCCGAGGGGATGTTTTACAATCATTAGAATATGGAAAACAAGGAAGTATAAGCGGGACCTTAAATTTATCTACACAAAGAACGGTTTACCAACAAACAGGAGATCTCATTGCTTCCATGTGTTTAATCGCTAGTGTGTTGGCTTTGTTTTTTATGTTTACTAAATTTTTGCAAGCTCGCTTTTCAAAAAATCAATCACTCTGACTTCTACCGCATCTACTTGATTGTGCTCTGCCAAAAAAACTGAAACATAATCTAAAAGGTGAATTAAATACAAATTTTTTTCTAAAAAGAGTTCACCCGAAGAATAGACTTCAATGATATTTTGCGTATAATGGGAAACGATTTCTTTAGTCAGTTCGATGCGTGCCTGAACTCTCGGATGATCATCGGTATTTCTTAAAAAGACGCAAGCCAGAGCGTTTTGTGTCCATCGCCAACCTACTAATTCATTATGATTCATTTCCGGAATGACGTGATGCCAACAAAGGATTTTACTATTTTCATTTAATTGTTGCCTGAAACGAATGGCTACGGCCTCCATCCTATCTGCACAATAAATGACTGGAATTTTTCCGTGCAAATAGGAAGCAATATGTTTAGCTTTTTCAATAATGGAATTTGAATCTGCTCTTAATTTTAGAATACTGCTTTGCAATTCGGAAATAAACCGGTTATCAATGATGCCTAATTTATAAATTGCAAAGAGTTGTGCAACGATTGAAAAAGACAAACACGCTCTTGGGGAGGACCAATTCGGAGGAAGCTGAATCGTATCTAATTGGTTCTCCTTTGCTAAACGCAATAATTCTCCTCCAGATGTTATACATATTACTTTTGCCCCTTTCTCCCTTATTTGTTTAAAAGCAGAAAGTGTTTCTTCTGTATTTCCAGAATAGGAAGAAATCAAACAAAGTGTATCAGAATTTATAAAAGCCGGAATATCATATGATTTTCCAACCAGATAAGGGATTTGTGCAAATGATTTTAAATAGGAAGCAATAAAATCAGCTCCAATTCCCGAGCCTCCCATTCCGGTAACATATATGCGGGAAATTGAATCAGATTGAACAGTAATTTGCGCGGATGATCCAATTTGAATAGCTTGTTCCAATTGAGATGGAAACTCCTGAATCATTTCGTACATTGATTTCATAAAGTAGTTTCAGTATGAACCGCAAAATTAAACTTTATCTAAGAATTTAATGCCTTAAATCAAAGGTTTTAAGATAAATTCAAATTTCATTTTTTTGTTGTTTCTACGAACTGACAATTTAATTTTTTTACCAGCTTCCTTTTGAAGGAGTCTGTTTATTCTACTGAGTGAACAAATTGAGCTTGGCAATCCATTTATTTTGATAATCTCATCATTTTCCATTAATCCTGCATTAAAAGCAGGAGTTTCCGGAACAACATGCGCGATAAAAAATGATTTTAAATCTTTACCACCAGAAATAACGATGATTCCAGATTTATCGTATTCGATTTTCTGACTAAAATTTCTATTTGGCTTTAAATAAATTCGTTCCTCACTATAATTTAGGATAATATGAAATTTATCCAAAATATGATTTCCGATTAATCCGGATTTTTGTAAACTTTCTGCTCTTCCGATATCTGTTTGAATTTTCAAAAAATGTGTGATCACATCATGCAATTGAAAAGAATCAAATTGAAGGGTTGTTATTTTCCCAACAAAACCATTTAAAACGCCACCTAAACCACTGCCCAGATAACCAGGTATCATCCGACCAGGTAACTGAACGGCCCCTGTCGTATCGGAATACATCATCAGTGATAAACTTGCTCCAGTATCTAACAGTAAATTTAGATTTTGCATAGAAGTATCTGAGACATGGATTCGCGTCCTGATATAGGGTTTGTTTTTAAAAATTTGAATAGGAATACTGGAAAAACCAGCTTGAATTTTTCTTGTAACCGGATGCAAAAAAATAAATCGCTTTTTATAATTGATTTCAATTTGGTACGATTTAAAAATCGAGGCACTTAGAATACCCTGTAC
>CAYMGR010000148.1:0-5505 GCA_964389985.1 uncultured Saprospiraceae bacterium | reverse complement strand
GCATTAAAAAACACGACCTCCCCCGGCTTGGCTATAGGTGATTTTTCATTCTTTGCAAAATAATAATGGTACCCGTGTTCCGTTACTCCTTCCATTTGATCGGAAGGATCATTCTTGCACCCACCCATCAAGCTTACTAGCAAAATGCCTAGTGTGTACTTCAAAATATTTTGTTGTTTCATAGTAAATGTGTTATTTATTCTTGTTGACCTAACAAATATGCTTTCAAAGAGGCATTATTGATTCCTGCCAGCATAATGTCATAAGGCCCACTTTTCACAAACCGAAGTCTGCGCAAATCATTATTCAATTTTATACCGGATTCAACTTGTGGGACATTGGTTAAATTACCTTTCCCATCATTTAAGAGAATGCCACCTAAGCCAGCATCACTTCGGGTTGTTTCAATTTCCCGGTTAAAATAATTCCCTCCATAAATTAAATCTTTCACACCATCCTTGTTGATGTCATAAATTAATACGTCTTGAATGGGGCCTATTTGTGCATAATTGGAGAAGGGCTTAAAAATAAACGTGTTTCCGTTATTAATAAATATACCTGAATGAAATTCGGTAACTTCTTTGACCAGAGCACCTTCTTTCATACCATCTAAAATATCATCGATTGAATGAGATGCAAATTCTGAATAGGTTTTATACTTTTCTTTGATAAATGGCATTTGTTCGCTGCTGCATTGGCGACCTCTAACCGGATAATATTTTCCGTCTTTATCATAAGAACCTAAATAGATATCCCAGGTGCCATTATCATCAAAATCATTGAGATATACTTTAAATGGTTTTTCGGGGCTTGCCTTGAATTTTATATTCAAACCCAGGTTACCTGCTACGAGATCCTGATCCCCATCATTATCGACATCAAATGCTGAAACAACATTCCACCAACCTTTAAGCTTATCAACGCCCCAAGTCAAACTTTCATTTTTCAGCATGTTTCCGGAATGAATAAAAATCATTGGACTCATCCATTCGCCAACAACCGTTAAATCCAACTTACCATCATTATTAATATCGACCCAAGTCGCTGAACTCACCATACCAAAATCAGCCAGCATCTCCGGACAAATTTCTTTCGTCCGGTCTACAAATTTTCCCCCATCATTGATCAGAATAGCACTTCGTTCTGACTTACCATAAAACCCAGGAACCTGTCTTCCACCAATAAATAAATCACCATCACCATCACCATCAAAATCTCCGGCTCTTACGACACCTTTACTAAATGGCAAACTTGGAATTCTGTTTGAAGCATCCATAAATTTACCACCGCCATCATTTAAATACAATCTGTCTTTATATAATGCGGATCCAATTGGAAATTCGTTGGAGCCACTGGAAACATATAAGTCCAAATCTTTGTCTCCATCAGCATCAAAAAATGCTGCATCGATATCTTCAGAAGCTTTATGTTGATTCCAGGGTGCAGAGGTCGAAGGCAAAAATCCTCCATCTGCTTGTTGGATGAATAGCGTTCCTGAAATTCCTGCACAGCCACCAATATAAAAATCATCATTCCCATCACCATTAACATCCGCTGTTGCCAGACAAGGTCCTAAGGTGGACATTTTATGTGGAATTAATATTTCCTTTTTATAATCATCATAATGATTTTCAGCCACCATGACATCACCAATCAATTCTTTGGTAACATCTTTTGTCATAATCGTTCCCTTAAAATTGCATAACTGATCCACCAGTTGATCATCTGCATCCTTCTCCTTCAATTTTAAAACCTGATTTGCTTTTACATTTAATTTACGCATTAATTTACCGGATGGCCATCGAATTAATACTGAATCAATTTGGGATGTTGATCCTAAACCAAAATGGAAGTAAGGTTCTGAAGTAGACATATATCCTCTTGCATTCGTTAACTCTGCAACCTGTGATTTATTTTTATCATAATAAATTACTGCCCGCGCGCCATAGGCTCTATAATTTTTCTCGGGTCCTGATAATTCAATGCGCAAGTATTTATTCAACCCATTATCAATTGAATTGTTTTTATAGATAAACGCATTATCATCAATATTATTTACGATCAAATCTAAATCACCATCATTGTCCAGATCTGCATACGAAGCGCCATTAGAAAAACTCTTTTGCGACATACCCCATGTATCGGATACATTTTTAAATTTGAGTTCGCCATCATTATGATACATGTAGTTGACAATTTTTTCAGAAGGGGCTTTTTTTACTAATTCCAGTTTACTTTTAATGGAATCTGCCGGTTGCTCGAAAAGTGCCTGGTAATCTCTGTTTCTTACATCCCTTAATAAACCATTGGTAATATAAAGATCCTTATTTCCATCATTGTCGTAATCGGCCAATAAGACGGACCAACTCCAATCTGTTTTCGAAATCCCTGCTAGTTGTGCAATTTCACTAAACGCACCATTTCCTTGATTAAGCTGTAAGGAATTAAACATATATTGATAGTGAAATCCTAAAGCAACATTGTTCCAAAATTTTGGAATATCCATTCCTGCCATATTGGTTTTATTGCGATAGCGATCCTCCGAGACCATATCCACAGAAAAAATATCCAACCAACCATCATTATTATAATCAGCAATATCGCAACCCATACTAAATAATGAAAAGTGGTTCATAGCTGATTTTGCTACATCTCTAAACGTTCCATTTTTTAAATTAAGAAATAAAAAATCGGGCTCTTTATAATCAGTAGTAACATATAAGTCAGGATATCCGTCATTATTCACATCAGCAGCGACTGCAGACAGGGAATATCCTAGTGTAAATATTCCAGCATCTTTTGTTACATCTGTAAAATGATTTCCGTCATTCCGATACAATTTACTCGAATGTTCGGCACTCCACATTTTAGTTGTCAATCTTCTTAATATGATATTAGGAGGCTGATTAACTTCAAACAGGTCCAGATCACCATCGAGGTCATAGTCAAAAAAAGTTGCACTTATTGAATACGTTGTATCTGCAATTCCAAACTCTTTAGCACGCTCTGAAAATGTATTATTTTTATTATTGATAAATAATTTATTTTTCCTCAACTCTGCATCTTCCAGTAAAAAACAGCTGATGTAAATATCATCCCAGCCATCTCCATTAACATCTGCCACGGTTGCTCCTGTTGACCATTCCTGCCCTCCTTCGATGCCTGCAGATTTTGAAATATCTTCAAAGCGAAAATCTCCCTTATTTAGAAATAATTTTTCAGAGCCCTGGTTGGATACAAAAAACAAATCCTGCAAACCATCTTTGTTTACATCCAGAACGGCCGTACCCGCCCCTTGATAAATTCCGTCGTAGTAATAATAATTTAAGTGCTCTGTTTCCTGAATATTATTTTCGAATCGAATTCCTGTTTCTTGTGGAGTCAATAATTTAAAAACAGGACCCTCAACAGATTTATTGGTGCTGTTTTGCTTACAGGAAACGAAACAACCCAACAGGATAAACAAGAAAATGAGTTTACAATAATTCATATTGAAAATTTATTGGTCAAAATTAGTAGGTTCCAAAAAGCAGGCCTCTTAATAAAAAGTTAAAGAAATTCTGGCTTTCCAAGATATCAGTTATCTAAATTACTTAAAAATAAATATTTTATTTGCTTGCATTGGAGCATTATTATTGGCTGATAATAAAACAGGATACGAGCCCACGCCAATCAAACGCATTTCCCGCAAATCATTATTGAGTATGAATCCTGTTTTATTACTGGGTACGGATTCCAATTTTAGGTTTCCGGTATTAAGCAAAATTCCCCCTACCCCTGCATCACTTCTTACGGTTTCAACTTCCCGGTTAAAATAATTCCCTCCATAAATCACATCCACGTTTTTGTCTAAATTTAAATCCATCAAAGCAAAACTATATATAGGCGCTATTTGTGCATAATTGGGAAATGGTTTGAACTCAAAATAGCTACCCTGATTAATAAACATGCCAGAACGAAATTCTTTAACGGATTTAATAATGGCATCATCTAATTTTCCTTCCAACACCTGGTCGATTGTAGCTAATGCAAATTCATTATATGTTCTGAACTTATCTTTTATAAATGGCATTTGCTCAGATGAACATTGCCGACCTCTAACCGGATAAATTTTTCCATCTTTATCAAAGCTTCCTAAATAAGTATCGTGACTCCCATTCTTATCAAAATCACCTAAATACACTTCAAAGGGTTTTTCGCTACTTGCTTTAAATTTAGAATTCAAACCCAGATTTCCTGCCAACAAATCAAGATCCCCATCATTATCCAAATCAGCATAGGCCAATGTATTCCACCAACCTGTTAGATTTTCTGTTTTCCATTCTTTAGATTTATTGATCAATTTTCCGGATTCATTAATAAAAACGACTAAGGGCATCCATTCTCCGGTTACCAACAAATCCAAATCTTTATCATTATCAATATCCAGCCACCAGGCGTCGGTAACCATACCAAAATCACCGGCTAATTCCGGGCATATTTGTTTGGTTTGATCAAAAAATTTCCCTTGCTCATTCATCAGGATGTAACTTGAAGTAGAAAGCCCATATTGCCAGGGTTTTTGTCGTCCTCCAACAAATAAATCCTGGTCGCCATCATTGTCAAAATCACCATTCTTTACGATACCAGTACTGATGGTATAATCCGGTAAATTTGAAGAGCCGTCTCTAAACTGCCCTTTCCCATCATTTATATACAATCTATCCCGATACAGATTTGAATTTGGTAAAAATTCATTACTACCGGAAGCAACATAGAGATCCTGATCCCCATCATTATCGCAATCAAAGAATAATGCATCTGAATCTTCCCGATCCTTGTGTAAACTAAATGGAAATGGATCAGCAAGTGTAAATCCCTCTTGATTATTTTGAAGGTAAAGCTTTCCTATTTCGCCCGCAGAACCTCCAAGATAAAAATCAGCTTTACCATCCCCATTTACATCAGCTGTTGCAAGGCTAGGACCCAAAGTTGACATTTTATGAGGAATTAAAACTTCCTTTTTATAATCATCATATTCGTTTTCTTTATGGCTAATATCTTTAACACAGTTTGCACTAATATCTTGCGAGAATAATTTTGAAATTTCATAATCCAATTGCCCCATTTTATCGGATGATGCCTCTGCATATTTTAAGACCAATCGTTGATTCGTTGGGACATTGGTTAATATTTGAAAACGTCCATCTGGCCAACGCAGGATAAGAGAATCCACAACAGTCGAATGATTTAATCCAAATTGAAAAATCGGCTCTGAAGTTGACATATATCCCCGTACATTAGTCATTTCCTGCATTTGCATTTCAGCACCATAAAATAGTTTTATCCTTGCACCAAAACCCGATCGATTGAAAGGAGATCCTTCCAATTTGACTTGCAAATAATTGGTAATCTTCCTTTCAACAGTATTATTTTTATAAATAAAGGCAGGATCATTCATATTATTTACAATCAAATCCAAATCTCCATCATTATCTAAATCCGAATAAGCTGCACCTTGAGAAA
>CAYMGR010000147.1:2725-5577 GCA_964389985.1 uncultured Saprospiraceae bacterium | reverse complement strand
CTAATTCAAGATATAAGTCACGTTCAGATTCAGATCCGGCATCGAGCCCTTTGGCCCTTAAATCATAGGTTAACAACAATTTAAAAATATGTTCAATTTCAAAAATTGAATATTTGGAAGCTGCTTCTCTGTAATCCTTTATAAAGTTTTTAAAAGGTAATTTTAAAAGCTTTAGCAACTCTTCATCTGATTTAGTGGAGTTGGATTTTGTAATCCAAACTCTATTAAAGTGATTATTTAGGGATCCAATTGTTAAAATGAGTGGATTGGATTTTGAATGCAGGGATAAATTTTGCATAATAGTATATACCCTAGCCTGATTTTTTGTGTTAATCGCCTTTTGCAATTCAAACACATTAAATTCTTTGCTGACACCAATAAACTTTTCAATTTCGGAGCGATTGATTTTTTTACCTTCGGCAACATTTAATTTTAACTTTTGTAATTCATTATTTAATGTGGCTAAGTCGTTTCCAATGGATTCAACCAGAAATAATTGTACTTCTTCATCTAAAACTAAATTTAGTTCCTTGCATAATTCATTTAAAAATGCGGGTATCTGATAATCGCTTAAGGCTTTCCATTCAAAATAGAAATTGGATTCTTTAGCTAGTTTAACCCATCCGGCTCGGCCATCAGGCTTCTTAGAAAAAATAAAAACAAGAAGCGTGCTGGGATTAGGCCTTTTTATATAATTGGATATTTCATCCCAATCCTTTATATCCTGAGCGTCTTTAACTAGAACAACTTTGCGGTCTCCAGCTAAGGGATACTCTTTAGCTAAATCAATGATATATTTTAGAGTGGCTTCCTTTCCATATAGGTTGATTAATCCAAAATCCTGCAAATCTTTAGGAATTAATTGATTGCTTATAAATTGTGAAATTTTATCTGTAAAGAAAAGCTCTTCCGAACAAATAAAATAGATCGGCTTAGATGTAGTAGAAGCCAATTCTTTTAAAACTTGTTTATATTCCATTTTAGCGTTCTATCCGTAAAGTTAATCTATGAATTCATGATATTTAGACCATTATGAAGTTTTTTTAATTATAAAATTAATAAATCTACCCTTCTTATCTTTAGGCTTGAATTTCAAAATGATGGAAAGTAAGAAATTGATTTTAATTACCAATGATGATGGTGTGTTTGCGCCCGGTTTAGCTGCTTTGGTCAAATTGGCAAGTCAATTTGGAGAGGTGGTTGTGGTTGCTCCTAATAGTCCTCAATCTGGAATGGGACATGCTATCACAATCAATCAACCTATCCGTTTAAACAGAATTCACTCATTTTCAGGGATTGATGCATATGAATGTTCCGGTACACCGGTAGATTGTGTTAAATTAGCAAAAAATGTACTATTAAAAAACAGGACCATTGATATTTGCTTGTCGGGCATTAATCATGGCTCAAATGCTTCCATTAATATTATTTATTCAGGGACCATGTCTGCAGCTATGGAAGCTGCTTTAGAACGGATACCATCTATTGGATTTTCTTTGTTAGATTATTCATTTGACGCTGATTTTGAGGCATCTGAACAGTTTATAGCTTCCATCATAAAAACAGCATTGTCTGAAGGAATACAAAATTGTAATTTATTAAATGTGAATATTCCTAAACTGAAACGGGAAGACATTAAAGGAATTAAAATTTGCAAACAAGCTGAAGGACATTGGGATGAAGAATTCAAAGAAGCTAAAGATCCTCGGAATCAACCCTATTATTGGTTGACCGGTAAATTTGTATGCACGGAGCTCGATACAAAATCAGATATTTGGGCCTTAGAAAATGGTTTTATTAGTATTGTTCCATCCGGGCATGATTTAACGGTATACGGAGCCTTAGAAACCAATCATTCCTTTGAAGTTGTAAAATAAACATGGATTCAAAAATATATAAGTAGTATGATACTCTCAAATAAATATGACCGTGTAATAACAGGCATCCTAATTGGAATCTGCGTTCCATTCGCTTCTTATGGAATTTTATTGGTTATTTACGACCAACTTGATCATTGGGGTGTTTTCAATCCACTAGGAATGAGTTCAAATTTTAGAGAACGTACAATCGCGCTACTTGCTTTAATTTGTAATATTATTCCCTTGCATTTATTTAATAAATATTTCTTTTTAAATGCAATGCGTGGCATTGTATTTCCAACACTAATTTACGTGATACTTTGGATGTACTTCTATGGCCTGGATCTTTTTCAATGAGCCATTCTTACAAAATATATATTATCGCAGGAGAAGCTTCAGGGGATTTGCATGGAGCAGAAATTGTTAAGTCATTGAACACATTGAATGAACAGATTCAATTTCGCGGATGGGGAGGTGATCGGCTAGTAGCTGCTGGCGTGCAAATAGACATTCGATATGAAAAGACTAATTTTATGGGCTTTTCAGAAGTTGTTAAGAATCTAGGAAAAATATTAGGCTTTTTTAGATTGACCAAACGGGCTATTCTTGATTGGAAACCAGATGCTTTAATTCTAATTGATTATCCTGGATTCAATTTACGAATGGCAAAATGGGCATTTAATCGAAATATTCCAGTGTATTATTATATTGCCCCTCAAGTTTGGGCATGGAAGGAGGGCAGAACAAAATTGCTCAAAAAGTATTTAAGGAAATTATTTGTGGTACTACCTTTTGAGCTTAACTATTTCCAAAAACACCAACTGGAAGTCCAATATTTCGGACATCCACTAGCTGAAACGATTTCTAAATTTAAATTCAATCCTGATTTTAGAAGCATTAATCAATTAAGCAGCCAGTCAATACTCGCCCTTTTACCGGGTAGCCGAGCACAAGAAATAGCAACAATGCTTCCTGTTTTTTTGGAATCCGTTA
>CAYMGR010000147.1:0-2625 GCA_964389985.1 uncultured Saprospiraceae bacterium | reverse complement strand
CTATTGTGCCAGAATTAATTCAACACGAATGCAATCCGATCGATATTAAGCGGCAATTAAATTACTTGAAGGATCCTGCTGTTCGTGCAGCAATGAAGTTGGAGTTATCCCAATTGTTTAATCTGCTAAAAGGAGAAAAATGCTATGAAAATGTGGCTTCAACAATATTAAATGACTTAGAATGCTTAAAAAATGAGCTTGTTAAATAGGTTGTTTGGAAATTCCGAGAAGCGAACTTCTCAGTTTCAAATATTGGCAAATGAATTAAATTTAAATTATTCTGCGGAGACTGATTCCAGTATCATTAAGCAACTCAATGATTTTACTTTATTTAAGAATGGACATTCTAAGAAGATCACAAATATCTTACATTCCAATGAGTTGCTGGATGCGAATTATCTTTTTGATTATCAATATGTTATTTCTACTGGCAAGACTAGCCATCGGTTTAGGCAAACTGTATTCTTCGTAAATTCAAAGCAACTATCCTTGCCTCAATTTATACAAAAGCCCGAAACCTTTTTTACTAATTTATTAGCTTTCCTAGGTTATCAAGATATTGATTTTGATCAATTTCCGGAATATTCTGAAAAGTTTAATTTGAAAGGAGAATTTGAAGAAGTGATTCGTTTTTATTTTTCAGAAGAAGTTCTTGGAATGTTATCCAGACATAAAGCCTTCAATATGGAAGGGATGAATTATTATTTTATTGTGTACCATCAAGGTCAATTAGTTGCAGAGACCGATTTACGTGCCTTCAGAAATTTAGGAATGATGCTTTATCAATTATTTCTTCTCCAAAGTAAAAAAAGCGATACATTCTTATTTTAGATCGAATGACGAATTGAATAATATATTTATTTAATTTACTTTAAAGCAAGGAAGTGCCACACTACAATTCCAACAGCCACACTGACATTTAGACTATGTTTTGTTCCGTACTGTGGAATTTCTATACAATCATCTAAAAGGTCCAGTATGGGTTGACTGATACCCGTTATTTCGTTTCCAAAGATCAAAACATATTTTTGAGAATGGCTTACTGGATAATTTTCAAGGCGACAACTTTCATGAGTTTGCTCAATGCCTACCAAACGGTAATCAAGAGCCTTTAGGGAATGAAGACATTCTATTGAATTTTCAATTGATAACCATTTTACGGTTTCGGTGCTTCCAATTGCTGATTTTTCTATTTCAGGATGAGGCGGTTTAACACAATAAGAACTAAGGTAAACGGCTTCAAGCAAAAAAGCATCTGCGATTCTGAATAGGGATCCAATATTATGTCCTGATCGGATTTGATCTGCAAATAAAATAATGGAACGCTTTGGGCTATTTTGAAAAGCTGAGGCGTCCAGTCTATTTAATTCAAGAATTGATTTTTTTTTCAATGTTTAAGACTACGTCCACTTTTGTAATGAATGCAAGCTTTAATAAAACCAACAAACAAGGGATGAGGTAATTCTACCCTGCTTTTCAGTTCCGGATGGAATTGGACTCCAACAAACCAAGGATGATCCTTTAATTCAATGATCTCAGTCAATTTCTGATCTGGATTCATCCCAGTGGCAATCATCCCATGATCATTTAATTGATCCAGATACTTATTGTTAAATTCATAACGATGTCTGTGGCGCTCTGAAATAAATTCTGTCTTATAACATTTACGTACAATAGACTTGTCCTTTAATACACAAGGATATGCCCCCAGACGCATCGTTCCACCCTTTGATTTAATTTTGCGCTGATCTTCCATCAGATCTATCACAGGATTCTTTGTATTGGGATTTACTTCTGTAGAAGACGCATCCTTAATTTTAAGTACATTACGGGCAAATTCCACCACAGCACACTGCATTCCTAAACAGATTCCGAAGAATGGTATTTTCTTTGTCCGGGCATACTCGATCGCTCTGATCTTTCCATCAATTCCTCGTTCACCAAAGCCGGGAGCAACTAGTATTCCGTCTAAATCTTTCAATAATTTTTTAATGTCTGTTTCTTCTTCAAAATCCTCTGCATGATATGCAACGACTTCAACCTTACATTCATTAGCAGCACCCCCATGCACAAATGCTTCATGAATAGATTTATAGGCATCTGGTAACTCATTGTACTTACCAATTAAACCAATTCTAACGGATTCGCTTGGATTTTTAAGATGTCCCAGGAATTTTTTCCAATTTTTTAAATCAGGTTCATTTCTAGACTGCAAGGATAATTTTTCCAGCACTCGGATATCTAACCGTTCTTTTAACATTAATAAGGGAACATCATAAATTGTATCCGCATCGATAGCTTCAATTACGTTTTCTGCTTTTAAATTACAAAACAAAGCCAATTTTGCTTTAATTTCCTCTGTGACAGGTCTTTCGGTTCTGCAAACCAGGATATCTGGTTGAATCCCTGCTTCCAGAAGTTCTTTGACTGAATGCTGAGTAGGTTTTGTTTTGAGTTCTTTAGCAGCAGATAAATAAGGTAACAAGGTTAAATGTATGGTTACAACATTTTCTGGGCCTATATCCATTCTAAATTGTCGCAAAGCTTCCAGATAAGGCAATGATTCAATATCACCAACTGTCCCACCCAATTCTGTAATAATCATTTCAAAGCCGAGGTCACCCA
>CAYMGR010000146.1:3140-5608 GCA_964389985.1 uncultured Saprospiraceae bacterium | reverse complement strand
ACAATAACAAATTGTGCAGACATCCATGTAAATTTTTCCGACTGAAAAACAGGACAGCAGCCAACAGGATGTTTAAGTAAAATGAAAAAAATGAGTCCTTCTAAATAAGCCCTCTCAATCCAGTTTATTGGGAAAAACATTCTCAGTTCTTTTTTCCATTTCTTCAGCAATCGTTTGAGCGTCACCACCCTTTTCCTTTAGTTTTTCTATAATATTCTCATAACTCTTGCGGTCCCTATCCTGACTTAATTTGAATACATGATTCAGCTCAATTAATTCAATTTCAAAAGCAACGATCGCCTTGAGGAGTCTTTGCTTGTAATCATCCTGCAAATTATCATAGATGGTTGTTGATTGCTTATCGTATCCTTCAAAATGGAGAGTTGTTTTTCTTAGAACTTCTATCAATCCATTTTCATCCAAAAAGCGTATCATTCCTTTCGCATGAACAGACATATAATTCCAGGTAGAAGCCTGATGGGGATTGCTATACCAAGTTGCACTTACATAACAATGATGACCCGTAAACACAACCAACACATTGGGATTTTGAAGAAAAGCCTTGTGATGATCTGTATGTTTCATAATGTGCCCTCGCAAAATATGCCTGCCATTTTCTTGCTCAATAAATACAGGAACCTGAGTAGCTACAGGTTTGCATTCAGCATCACATCCTGATAAATAAGCAAAAGGATGCTCATCAATAAATTTCATAATTTGAGCGTCATCATGCTCTTTGTAATAGGGTAGATTGTACATACTTCTTGATCATTTAAAATAGAAATTTACCAGCCAAATGAAGTCAAATGAAACCTAATCTTTAGATGGTCTTAAAGTTTAAGAAAACACCCATTCAACTACATCAGTGGCAAGGACAGTACAATTCTAAGAAATTTTTAGGAATTGAAAACCATATAAATGGAATTAACAGATATCAACATTCCAACAGATCCATCTCCTGGATTTGCCAGGTCAAAAAATCCTAAGGTTCAGTTTTAATAATGATTTTCCCGGATTTAAAATGTTGCTGGTAGTCAGATAACCGATAAAGATATATTCCACTCTTTACATTCAAATGAATTGTGTGATGCTTATTGTCCAGATTCTTACTAAGTATTTTCTGACCCAAAAGATTAAATATTTCAAGATATAATTTACTAGTTTCATTTAAATCAATATGAAAGTTTCCATTATTTGGGTTAGGAGACAAAATCACATTATCCCAGTAAATTGGATCACTTGATTTTACCGGAACTTTTATGAGAAATGTATCTTGACAAGATTGTCCGTTATAACTTGCTTTAAATAAATATTTTCCTGCATTTACCGGAAGTTTTTTCGTCCAACCCTGAATTCTGCTTTTGCTGTCTGCCGTACTGACATAAGTCCAACTTGTAAATACAGTGGAATCAGGATTTAAGATTTCCATAGTTGCTGTTAGTCCATTCAATTCCTCACGAATAAAAATATAAAACTTGGCAAAACCAACAGGTAATCCAGCTCCTTGAAACGGTAACTGAAATACTTTAGTTTCATTTGGAATTTCCGTTCCAGGACAGGCTGGAATTACAATATCCGTAGTATTTGCAGAGACTTTCACTATTCCAGTTTCTTTATATGGTTTTTGCATTTCCCACCAACTTGAATTATTCAGTTTGTTGCAAGTACCATAAAAAGGATCCACTAATGTTGCAGATGTTGAACCAGACCAAACTTCAAAATGCAAATGAGGTCCAGAGGAATTACCGGAACTGCCTACAAAACCAACGTGTTCGCCTGCAATCAGTTTTTGACCAACCGTCTTCGTTGTGAGTGAATTATTTTTCATATGAAAATACAAAGCTTGAGATCCATCATCGTGTTTTACAACCAAATAATTAGCCATCATACTGGTTGCCGCACAGTTTTTATCAAATTCTCCATCGTGTTTATCCACTATGGTTCCTCCCGCAGCAGCAATAACTTCTACCCAATTATGATCCATTTTCAAAAAATTAAAAGGAGAGATGGAAATATCGGTTCCTTTATGTCCATCATATGTATTGGATCCACAATTAAAATCCTGAAAGGCTCCTGCAGCTGTGTTTTGATCCACATATGCAGATATCCTATAGTAGCTACAATCGGTCAAGCTATCTGAGGCCTTTAATGGCCAGGATAAGGAAATTTTTTGCAAACTTTTGCCTACTTGCTTTTCAGAATTTAAATTCAGCCTCTTTAAATTTTCAGCAATCCTCCGTTCTATTAACTGATATTCATTTTGGGTAATACAGGGTTGTAATTCATTATTTTCAAAATCCGTTTCATATCCACTAATTTGATTTGAAAATAATTGAGGATTTTGAGCTTGAAGTGCAAAAATACACAAGCTCAATATGCTAAATTGCAGTAAAAAACTTTTCGCGATCATAATCTATCTATAATTTTATTAAATCTTTCTATTAAAATTCACAAAACAATCAAATTAT
>CAYMGR010000146.1:0-3040 GCA_964389985.1 uncultured Saprospiraceae bacterium | reverse complement strand
TTGCCAATGAACAATCCATATTTACGTCACATAATTTATAATGAATTTCTTCCTTACCATAAAAACCAGGTATTGGAACATAACTAAATGTACCGGTTGGATTAAACGTCACAATCCCATTGATCGCACCGCCATTGCTTCCATCTAAAGTCCATAAATTACCTCCATCACCACTCAAAAGGTCATTTTGAGAAACATCGCCTTGTACCATTTGATCTTGTTTTCCATTAAATTGGTCATCAAAAGCTGATGGTAAATCATTGACTGAATGAACGACAAGTTTAACAACCGTTTCAGAACAATCCGTATCGGCATCACAAAGTATATATTGAAATGCATCGCTCCCAAAGAAATTCGCTTCCGGCTTATAGTTAAATTGTCCGTCTGAATTCATTTGTACGGTCCCATGTAAAGCCCCTCCGTTTAATCCAATCAATCTCCATAAATTCGAACCATCAATACTGGGTGCATCATTAGTTGAAACATTGCCAATTAACTCTGTGTCTTCATCCAGCCCATAATTGTCTGTTTGTGCTATCGGCAAATCATTTACAGACTGAATCGTAATTTTTACCATCGTACTTGTACAATCCTGATCTTTATCACATAATGTATAATTAAATCCATCTTCCCCAAAATAATTGGGTGTAGGTATATAGCTAAATTGGCCATCTAAATTCATTTGGACTGTTCCATGCTGAGCGCCCCCATTCATACCAATTAACTTCCAATTATTGCCTCCATCCTGACTTGGCTGATCATTGGAAGATACATTTGCATTGAGGGTTTGATCTTCATCTATAGTATAAAGATCGGCAACAGCTTTTGGCAAGGAGTTTAATAATTTTCGTGTTCCATTTCCAAAGCGACTGGCCCATCGATAACCATTTAAAAAACGAATCGATGTGCCACTTGAATCAATTTTAGTATTCGCCAATCCAACAGTGTGGATTCTGGTTGGCTTGGTAGGTGTTTGAAAACCATCATCAAAACTCAAACTATCGTCTTCCATTGAATAATTTGGAAATCCCAAACCCGCTCGTTGCTGCTGAATATACTCCAATTCGCCTTTTTCAATATCTGTACCGACGATACCAAAACTATTTGCATAAGTTTGATTATTGAATGCCGTAAAATAAAAATCAAAGGCTAAAACATATGGTGAGTTCTTTGCAAAAACCGGATTTTTAAAATTATAAATAACATCCTGACTGATATCTGCCAACGGAGCTCTAAACAATCGTTCTGTCGCTCCATCTCCAAATTGATCGGTTTTCAAATTCCAAAATCTCAATACACCAATATCCCATTGTGAAAAACTATTTCCACCCGTAATTAGATTTATGCTGCTGCAATCGTACAAAATATATTGACCACTTGGGTCAAAATCCATAGAATACAATTGATTAACGGTAGAAGATACTAATCCGGTTTGTAACTCCGTATTGGTGATAGCAAAATCTTTTACTTGCTGGGTAATCAAATCGCGTACCTTAATAACATTATTTCCTTGAGATGGTAATTCTAGTAAAGCCAGAAACCGACCATCTTTGGATACACTGACATTTCGATAGATCGGATTATCAATAAACAAACTTTGTTCGTAAGAAAAATTATTTGGGTTATACTTTAATCGGTAAACTTTTAAATCAGAAGCCACAAAATAGATGTCACTGCCGTTATCTGTTACGGAAGGCCTACTTGAAATATTTAGATTGCTAATCTGAGTGAAAGAACTTGAATTCATCTCTCTAATAAAAACACCTTCATTTCTATTTGAATTGGCATTAAAACGAGTACAAATTACATATTCAGAACCTGGATTAACCGGCAAATCATCCTGAGTGAAATCAAATAATCCACCGCCGGGAATATTACTTGATTGAATACCAACCGCATCAAATGCACTTGCAGCAAAGCTTACTATTTCCGGATTTGAACTATAGAGATCCTTACAAGTTTGTTCGATAGCAGCTCGTAAATCTTTAAAATCGGCCTGGCGGGTCATGTAATAATTCAAGGCATGATAATATATTTTTTCAGCAATCTTCTTGGCCTCCTCTTCGTCACCGACAGACTGTTTGATATTCTGCACAAATAAATAAAAAGCATGGTTCGGAATCCCACTGTTCCAATGCACACCACCTCCATCGTTAATGCCCTTATATTCCTGGTTTACATGAGCGGGTTGCCAGCCAAGTCTAAAACTATCTTTTGGCAATCCTTGATTGGGATTCGACATATTCCTTTCTGAACCGCTGGGTCGAATGGGATGCCCCGGAACAATAATGTCTTCTCCCAAGGTCCAGTCATCACGATCAACGAGTACACCAAATATATCAGCAAAAGATTCATTAATGGCACCTGTTTCCGCATCGTATTCTAAACCTGCCGTCGCATCAATAATACCATGAGACATTTCATGAGCAATAATATCAATCCCTTTAGCAAACGGTAAATATCCTTTTGAGGCATTTCCATTTCCTAAATAAATCGTTCCATTCGACCAAAAAGCGCCAATATAATTTAATCCAAAATTAATATAAGATGTTATGGTACTTCCCTTGCCATCTATAGAATTTCGACTGTGCGTATTATAAAAATAATCATAAACTCTGGATACACCATAATGTGCAGATACTGCAACGGTTGTAAAATTATTGGTTTTCGAACTTATTTGATCTTTACCAGGAAGTGGACTATAAGAATTTTTTGCATCTAATGTCCAAATGGCACCGACAGGATTGCTTAATTGAAAATTGACCCCATTAAACATCGGCTTTGAGCCATCAATTAAATAAACATCAGCTCCTTCCCGCCAAACATTTATAGTACGATCTATTCCGTTAAGGTCCTTTGCAACCGTTGTTTCTCCAGGTAATAAAATTCCATTCGATGAATTGTTAATCGCATCATCAGTCACATTAAACAGCTCCTTTTGAAAATTTGATTGACCCGGTTCACAATGAAAACTACAAGAGTTCTTAATAGATTTTAGGATCTCCCCATTTTGTGCATCTATATATAAAATCCATGATTC
>CAYMGR010000145.1:0-5643 GCA_964389985.1 uncultured Saprospiraceae bacterium | reverse complement strand
GATTTTCTACAAGATAAAGATTTTGAGAATTTAAAAAATTCCAATCCGGAGCGATGGGATTTATTACTTAAAACATATTATCCATATGAAAGCAACGACAAAAAGTAATTCCATTGAATAAATAATGTTAGTATCCAAATTCTCACTCACCTCTCATTACCCGCACAATCATGCTTCTTCCATTTTGGTCTATTCCTTCCACAAAATAAAATCCAGACTTAATTGAAGATAGATCCAGTTCCGCTTGAATGATTAATTTTTCAAAATTATTCTTATAAACACATTGACCTAAAGAATTATAGATTTTAATTTGTCTTAAGGCATGCTCTGATTCTATCTTGAGCTGGGACGTAAACGGATTTGGAAAAAGTTTTAAGTTATTTGTTGTTACTGGTTCTAGATGCGTTGGTGTTGAACCAGGCTTTTTGCGAATTAAAAACACACCAAATACCGGAAACTGAGATGCCGGAATTTGCGTAGAACCTA
This sequence comes from uncultured Saprospiraceae bacterium, assembly GCA_964389985.1. Taxonomy (GTDB): domain Bacteria; phylum Bacteroidota; class Bacteroidia; order Chitinophagales; family Saprospiraceae; genus Vicinibacter. Next base: position 5,157 of record CAYMGR010000145.1, on the reverse strand, counting down.
TAGGAAATGTAGTCGTTCGACCTTTCATGTGGATCGTAATCGTTTGATTTTCATGATACGTACCAGTTTGAATATCTTGTTCCAAATCCATCACATTCCGCAATTCAAAAGCTTCCCCTTCCTGCAATCCAAAATTTTTCATTTTGATGGTAACAAGGGCAGAACTATCCCAATTATAAATAATCAAATGATTTCTTCCGGTTTCATATTTATTTGAAATCGTAAAATATTCAAGACCTTGTGTCGGAAATGTTGGAAGATAGGTATTGTTTGGAAAATCGGTGGGCAGAAATCCCCATAAATAATATCCATAAACAGATGGAATTCCTCCCATGATCACATTGCTGCCTACTGACGTGTTAAAAACAGGCGTGTTATTAAATCCTAAACGCGTTTGACCCATTAAATAATTAGATTCAATACTACAATTGCTAAATCCATAATTCAAGCCAAAGGCATTTACCGGTGGTCTGGGCATATTGATTCCTGAAAAAGTAAAATTATGCCGGATGTTGGTATTGATTACCGGATTTCCAGCGCTGTTTGAAACGATAAAAAAATTATGTGTCCTGTAATTATTGCCGACCCCTCCAAGATTTTCAGAGGCTGAACCTCCATTAAAAATAATGTTGTCATAAATTTCAAAATTCCCCAATGGCGCTGTCGTCGTGGTTTGCCACACCTTCATACCGTATCCATAAGTACTGAAAATAATATTTCCCGCAATTTCTTTTGTTCCAAACGTATCATTTTGCAAATACATACCATGCCCATGCCCTTCCCAGTTGCCATTGTTATAGGAATTATTTCCAATATGATAAATGATGCAACCATGGATCTCTGTATTTTTTGCTGTTTTCCAGGCATCAATTCCCGTTCCGGTATCGTGGATGATCAGATTAATAAATTTCATGTTTTCGGCCGTACAAGTAATTCCACCTGTAATTTCATGATACCGGTCTAATGAATAAGAATTAGTAATTTCCAATCCCCAAAACCAGGTATAGCTGCATTTTCCAAGAGCTGCATACAAGGTATAATTTAGCGGACTATCCAATACTACTTTTTCATCCTGGTAATTTCTAAAAATTATAGGTTGACCTGCTGTACCATTGGTCAGACAATTATAAGCGGTTTGTGCATCATAGCTGTCCTTGTAAATACCTCCCCGAAGCCATACTGTGTCGCCTGGTTTTAGTTCGGAAGGATGATTAAGTGCTTTTTGAAATGTCCAGGGCTGAGAAATACTTCCATCTCCATTAAGCAAGGCCGTACTCGACACAAAAAAAGCCTTTGCCGAAAGGTTTACTATGCTGAGGATAAGGATGCAGATGTGGAAAATAAAAGTACGCATGGAATCCTAATTTAAATCCGAATGTACGAAGCCCTTTTTGAATCTCCATGAATAATTTATTCGCTCTGGCCAAGAATTTCATCTAATGAATCACAACCGTTTTGGTGATCATCCATCTTGTGATGATTAAAATTGTTCAATATTTCCATAGCCTATCGAAAACAAATAGTAGTAAACCCATTAATGGATTCTAAATTCTATTAAAAAAAAATCCCCCAGGCAGAATACCTGAGGGAGTGCATGAAATTATGATATTAGTAGTAGGTCTATTCTATAATCAGTTTCTCAGAATAGAAATGATCTGAACTGCTTACGCTTATAATATAGATACCCCTCGGTAAGGATACTCCACAAGCTAGTGGCTCTTGTTCGATACTTGTATTTACTTTCATCTTGGTTTTCCAAAACAATTTGCCGGAAATATTTTTAAGTGAAACTTCTATTATTTGACCGGTGAATTGCTTTAATTCCAAACCAATGAATTGATCTGTGATTGCTGGATTTGGATAAACACGTACAGAGGGTGATCCATCCTGTTGATCTCTCGTAAGAACGATTTCAGATGTCAAGGGTTTAACTGCATTGGAAATTTCCTCCGAGTTTGTGTCGGAATCATCCTGTATTTCATTTGCGGAATCGACATCCGTATATGTTGGAGTTTTGTCTTTATAAGAATCCGGATTAAACATAGCTAATAATTGACCTCCTTCAACAACTTCATTTGGTATTGGATAATGTGACTGATCGGTTAGAAGAAACATTCCGTTACCTAAGATGTGTCGAACATCGATAATTCCTGAAGACTCTTCATCCTGAGTAAGGAAATTTGGTGCTCCATTTAAAAATCGCGTTGGATCGTGTTCGCCAATCAGTTTTAACTGATCATTTGCAGTAGAGTATTGCCAAATTTTAGCAATGTGCGCATTATTTCCCGGATCTTCTTGTAAAAGTAAATGTCCTGATTGATCCGCACACAGGTTATCCAGCATTTTTTGTCCTTCTGTACCATTCAACATCAATTCAATGGTTCCACCTAGTTCCGGATTTTTAATATCGCTAAACACGAGCTTCCAAAGTCGGCTTGGTGCATTAAAGGCATTGGTGGTCACAAAATAAAATTCATTGGGTTTACCTGGAATCCAGCTTCCATCTTCCGGACGCTTAAAACTAGTAACCCCTAAATTTCCACTGAGCGTATTGAGATCTGCACCTGACATATTATGTACTTGTCCATGATCCAGCAGTTTGAAACTGGCATTTGCAGCAGGTAAAATTGAATCACTTTCTGAAGCATATCCATCTATTTTTACACCATACAATTTTCCTTTGGTCAATCCTGCTTTGTCAATTTCTTTACCGAAAATACTTTTTGTACCAATGTAGAAATATACCTGACCATTATTGCTATCATCCAGTAAGGCAACCACGGTTTTGTCACCGGATTCAGGATTTGCAACTACATTTTCCCAGGAAGCTTTTCCTAGATAAGGCAACTCAAAACTTGTTCCTTCATTGTATCCCGTAAGCAGATGTGCAAATGCACGTCCTTCCAGTCCGTTTTCTTCTCCATTTAAAAGCATTCTCACCATAGTCCCTTTTCGTACGTTTCCGGTCTTATTATAAAATGCTGTATAAGGTGGAAGATCCGCAGAGCATAAACGTCCAAATAGGGTTGTACCTGCAGTAAATTCTTTGCCATTCCATAATTGTACACTTCGGATTAAGTCCTCTCCTTTTATAACTTTTAAATCAGTTTTGTTGATGGTCCATTTTGAAATAAATGCACCTTTGGAACCATGTGCACGAATACTACCTTGTCCGACACCGAATTCATGATTTAGAAACAGGCTAAACGTTCCGTCTCCATTATCAAAAGCACCCAGTCCATCTGGAATTCCGCACAGTGTATATCCATTTATAGATTCGTTTGCAGAAAGAATAGAAGTAAATTGTACACCCGGCGCCGATGGCAACAGATAGGGTGATTGATTGGTACTAGGGCCGGTTAAACCTTGTGTTACCGGATCAACTGGTTTAAACCGGTTGATTTTATTTTTTCCTTTTAAATGATAGATCAGGATTTGACTCAGAATGCCAGTAGCTTTTGCAATACCATTTTCATCTGGTGATATCTGTCCAAAATCATTATCGTTTGAAATAGCCAGGGTACTATCATTCAGAATTGCAATACCTTCGGCTTTTTCAAGAGATGAAGGCCATTGGTTAGCATTTATATCCATTACCAAAGTTTTGGTAACCGGCACAATGCTCTGTGTTGCCAATCCCGCAGAGTCCACCAATTCTTCTAAAGTATAATAACCATAAAGTCCGGAATGAACCGGTGTCGCTTTACTTAAATCAATTCTGTAAATTCTCTTTATATCACTCTTGCCACGCAATGCTGCTTCTGCAACAAGTAATTCATTATCGTTTATGGCAAACAAGTCACCAATTTTCCAGTCACGCAAGCGTATCTGATCTGCGCCCTTTCCTATGATTCCATCATTGAGATAAACAAATACACGGGACGTATTATTAATAGGATCAATTTCAAGGAGGCGATGGATACGTGTATTCTCACCTGCGGTTTTAGTAGGATAAAGTAAAGGACTTTGTATAGCAGCATAGATCTTACCATTTGGCGTAATAGCAATACCTTCAAACCCACGATTATTTTTACGATACTTGAAAACTGTATCGATCAATACATCGACTGGGTGGGCACCATTCAGATTGGCGTAAGGACTGTATCGTCTGGTCAGAATACCGGATTTATTGAGTTTCCAGATGGTCGGGCCACCTTCTTCGCAGAGTAAAAAATTTCCGTCCTTATCTACAGCTATCCCTTCGCAATCAATACCAAATGTATCTTTTGCTGCTGTTTTAAGTTGAAAATTACTACAATTCAAAACGGTATCTGTGGAGGCAATTTCGCTTACAGTACTACCGAAAAAACTTGGATTGATTAATCCAGTGGCATTGTTGCCATTTGGCCTACGAATCGGTATTGTTTGAATGATCTGTATACTATCTCCACGTACTCTCAACCGATGGATCTTAGGACTATAATCTGGAAATGGAAAAATTTTATCATATTTTGGTCTGCAGGTAGTTGTATTGGCATTTGCAGCATCGATATTAACTCCGCGATCTGAACATGTCCAAAATTCAGTACCATTACTTCCAGCAATAGGATACAAAGATGAAAATCCACCTTCCCTAAAATGGATACCCTGATAGGTCCCAATGGATGCGGAATGATAATTTTTGTAAGTCTGTAATAATTGGATTTGTGCGTTACTTTTTGTCTGCACAAACAAAAGGGCAGCAATCCCGAACAGGAATTTCAAATGGTTTCTTTTTATCATAATAAAATAATTTATGTTTCCGCAAAAGTATCCGGGATGCCCGCAACATTGTGCTTCAAACATGTCACTATTTTATTATGAAATTCAGAAAGAATTCATGAGTAAAAAAGAAAAAATTATTATGAGAGTATTTCCAAAATGTAAATTAAATATTTGCTTGTTGTAAATTCTCAATAAAATAATTATAAGCAAATAATTAGGTAGAATGAGTATGGGTCTATGATATCTGCTTTTAAAAACTAAATAGCCAATCACTTTTATTATAATTGCAAACGCAATTAAGGACTAGAAAAATAATCTCTATACAATTTTCTAAGGAAGGGACAGAATTGCTTCCTTGAAATAAAAAGCTTTCTCAAAATCATTAACCATATAAATAGAAATTGCATTTATTAGTATTCTTCTCATTAACCAAATTGGAAATAGTAGTTAAAG
>CAYMGR010000144.1:0-5648 GCA_964389985.1 uncultured Saprospiraceae bacterium | reverse complement strand
GATGACCAGTCCATTCAAATTTCACCATCAGACTATCCGGAATTGTCAAAAAAGCATGGTGAGAATATTATTACAGCAAGTGGGTTGACCTTGCTGGGAGCAGATGATAAGGCTGGTGTGACTGCAATTATGGAGGCCATTCTATATTTAAATAAACATCCCGAAATTAAACATGGACCTATCCGTGTTCTCTTTACACCCGACGAAGAAATTGGAAAGGGAGTTTTACATCTGGATATGACTAAGTTAAATGCAGATTTTGGTTATACTTTAGATGGTGGCCCTCTGGGTGATTTAGAAGATGAAACATTTTCTGCAGATGCGGTGCATATTGATATTGAAGGAGTTTCCACGCATCCCGGTTATGCTTTAAATAAAATGCAAAATGCTATTAAGATAGCATCTGAAATTATTTCGTCCTTACCAAAAGATCATTTAGCACCAGAGGTTACAAAAGATCGTCAAGGATTTATACATCCTGTAAAACTTGAAGCTGAACTGGAAAAAGCAAAATTGTATTTTATTATTAGGGATTTTGATACTCCTAAATTGGCAGAACACGAAGCTTTGCTGCATTCAATTACACAAACTGTAATCAGTCGATATCCAAATAGTACTTTTACATTTAAAGTTACAGAACAGTATCGGAATATGAAAGAAATTTTAATTCATCATCCGAAGGTTGTTGAATATGCAGAATTGGCCATGAAAGAAGCTGGAATTATCGCCAATAAAGGTCTGATCCGTGGCGGTACCGATGGGAGTAAATTGAGTTTTATGGGGCTTCCCTGCCCTAATCTTTTTGCAGGTGAGCAAGCGATTCATTCTAAGAAAGAATGGGTCAGTGAGCAGGATATGCAAAAAGCTGCAGAAGTCATTATCCGGATCTGTCAAGTTTGTGAACGCAATGCCTGAAACCTATAAAATTCCTGTTTTTCCACTGCCTGTTGTGATCTTTCCTGAAGAGGAGCTTAACTTGCACATCTATGAAAAGCGTTACATTCAATTAATTAATGAATGTAGAGATTCCGGGATGGTATTTACAATATTACCGGTTATCGATGATCAAATTCAAAACATAGGTGCAATTGTAAAATTAATTGAAATTTCCAATACCTATACAGACGGTCGAATGGACATTAAACTCAAAGCTATAGGAAAGCTGCGAAAGTTGGATTATTACGATAAATGGACGGGCAAGTTGTACGGTGCTGTAGATGCAGAAACTTTAGATGATGAGAGCACAGGTCTGGATGATTTAATATTGGAAGTTAAAACTGCTTTTAATAAATTATGTGATATAAATAAAGCTAAACCATATCATTCCATTAATTGGGAAAGCTTTACCAGTTATAAATTGGGACATTATGTTGGTTTTACGCTTAAAGAAGAATATCACTTTAATTCTTGTGAATCAGAAAATGACCGTTTAAGCCAATTATTAAATCAAATCAAATTTATGATCTCGCAAAGTTTATTGCGTCAGGAATGGCTTAAAAATATGAGTTTGAATGGTGAGTTTAGAAATTTTGATAAAGCAACTCTGAGATAATTTTAAATTAATTAGGCATTTTGGTTTGAATATTCTTAATTTAGTACATACGAATTAACAAATTCAATGCCATGAAGTCATTAAAAGCCTTGCTTTTAGTCTGTTTTTTATGGAATGGACTCAGCAGTATTTTAGGTCAATGTCCAATTGAACTAGGTGAAAATTGTGAATCAGCACCTACAGTATGGGCCCATTCCTTAATTAATTTTGCCTGTCAAAATACCAGCAATCAACCGAGCCCGTGTCAGCCCCTTTGCTCTCAAGGAGGCGTTGGACATAATACAAGTTGGATCAATATCCAAGGCTTGAGTGGTGTTGTGAAATTTACGATTGATATAGGAGCGTGCACTTCCAGTCAAGGATTACAATGGGGTGTTTGGGCTGATTGTAATTGCAGTCAGGAGATTTTTGCTCAGGCAATACCTTGTATTCCCCCAATGAGTAAGAGTACCATTTCGGCTACATTTGACCCTGCTAAAACCTATAATTTATGGATAGATGGTTGTAGTGGTGATGTGTGCGATTTTACAATTTCATTGGATGTGGCACCATGCATTAATAAGGACACCACACTGGAATCCTTTTATATTAATTCAGATCCGGATGGACAATTAAATCCAGTTTGTCAAGGAGCTTGCCAAATTCTTTTAGATGCTGGTGTGTCTAATCTTGGAAATAATCTGGAATATCATTGGAGAATCGGAAATCATGAATTTTACAATAATTCATCCAGTATGTTATACGATTTTCCAGATTTAGGATTGCATGAAATTTGTGTATCAGTGGCATTTAATAAGGGGCCTTATTGTTATAAAAGTCAAACCACTTGTTCTACAATAGATGTAATTCCAAATGAAAAACGAAGCAATCAGATTAAGAGCATATGTCAGGAAGTCATTGATAAAGGAGGCAGAACTAAGAATTGTATCTTTTTACCAGATAAGAGCTACTATTGCATATACAATCTGGCTAATTGTTGCTATATTGAGGAAACAGGCACCTACTCCATAAAGCCAAGTCCCAATCCGGGTATTATTCATTTTATAGGTTGTCAGGGTGAAACCTATGTTGACCCATTAGGGATCGCCTATAAAGACTGTACTTTACAAAAATTGATTAATATACCTTTTGGGTATTTAAATTCAGATTGCGATAGCAATATTATACTGACAGCTATTTTTCCAAAATTTGAACATGCTATAAGTTTTTCATGTAAGGATGGAATGAGTGAAATCAATCCCAATTTTAAAACGACAGGATCGACTTGTGGTGCCGGAGAATCCTATTCTTATGAATATACCTGGTTTTGGTTGGATTCTTTAAGAATGCCTATAAGCCATAATGAAATTCTCAGAACCAATCGATTTGGTTCTTTTGTTTTGGAAATACAAATTACTATTCGGTTAGGTACAGAAACCAGGATTTGTGTTTATAATATTAACTACTCCATTCCAAATCCAATGATTCAAAAAGGATTTGACCCTGGAGTGGTAAACTGTACGGGAATCATACAATCCTATTGTGCTGAAAAAAGTGTTCCTTATTATTCAAGCTACAAATGGATCATAGATACTTGTGGAACCATTATAAATGCTTCCTTAGATTCTTCGTGTATTTTAGTCGCATGGAAGGAGTCATCTTGTAAAAATACTGCTATCTGCCTGGAGTATTCAGGCGGTACTAGTTGTATAAAAAAATGTAAAGTCGTCGAATTAGAATCTTTTGATCCAAATAAACAAGTGGATTTTAAACTTTCCACTTCTACAGTTTGTCCGGGAAAATTCGTTCAATTATCAGATTTATCCTCTTGCATTTACACGCATCGAAGTTGGGAATTATATCATAAGCAAAAGCTGATCTACAAAACGGAGCTACTAAATCCCGGATTTAGGCTTTTCAAATCTGGCTATTATTCGATTCGCTTAATTGCATCAAATAATATTAAGTCCACTGAAATTTGGAAACAAAACGTTTTGAAAGTATCATCCGAATTTTGTTCATTAACAAAAGATAGTCCAAAAGACACATTGGGTGAAAGGAAATTAATAAAGTCAATAAGAAAAGCGGATGATCTTATTTCAATGAAAGCATGGCCCAATCCATGTAATGATAAACTAAAATTGTTTTGGGAGGCTGATCAACAAAATACTGGTCAGGTAGTTATAAGGAATTTAAATGGAGTTCAAATGCTGGCCTTTCAGATAAATGGAGCTCAGCGTTTCGAGCTGAATACCTTAACGCTTCAACCTGGAATTTATCTGCTAGAGTTAAATTATTTGAATGCACGTGAATTCATCAAAATTGTAGTTTTATAAATGATTTTTATTTTACTACAAATCCAGATTCAATGAAAAAAAGTTGGAATAAAGACCAATACCCGAATTCCCAATATTAGTCATGGCATAATCAATCGTAACTCTTCCTAACTTAACACCTAAGCCTGCAGCAGGATAAAACGAAAAGTCTTTAGAATTACTGCTATCAGTCGATTGGACATTCTGGAAATTCGAAGCTCCTAGTCGTACGAATATTCTTTTATTGTAGGCTAATTCCAAGCCAGCACGAGGATCTATATTAAAATGATTTGAGGAAAGAAGCGATGATTTTGTTCCATTTGTAGACCATTCTAAATCTAAGCTGGCAGCTAATTGTAATTTGCTCTTGATATTAAAGGTATACGTAGTGCCGCTAATAATTTTCGGTAAAGTATATTCAACTGAATTGGAAGGAATTGAATTATTGGTCTGAAGCAAAACGGCTTTTTCTTCTGTCGTAAAACTAAACCGATAGGCGTTGAAACTAGTTGTTATGTCCCGCCCCATAAGTGCAAAAGACCAATTATTTTTTTGATACTTCACGGCTAAGTCAAAACCAAATCCCCACGAGTTGGCAAATGATCCAAATCCGCGGTGGATGATTTTTGTATTCACGCCACCAGACCAGGCAGGATTTGAAAATTTTCGTCCATATGAAAGAAACAAGGCGTAATCCGCAACACTGAATTCTTCGATTCTACTATAATCAATACTTCCGTCCGGTCCTCGCAATCTAAGGGTATTTGGAATTTGATCAATGGCCATTCGAATTAAACTGATGCTTCCAAAGCTTTTAGATTCACCATCCAGAAATTTACCAAAACCGATATAATCATAATTTCCAATCCCTGAAAACCATTCAGCATGTTGGGCACTAACTTGAAATTTAGCTGAATTATGAATCAAACCAGCTGGATTCCAATAGGCCGTTTGAACCGAATTGGAGGAAGCAGAAACTGCTCCAGCCAGAGCCATTCCTCGAGCCCCTACTCCTATATTGAGGAAATCATTGCTAAACTTGGGAGCTTGAGCCATGACTAATAAAGGACTGATTATTAGACAAATAATGAATTTCCGGGTCATAGAAATAGCTTTCAATTACAAATATATAATAAATTTCTATAATATGTTAATAGCTAATGTTATAACGTAGATTTTACAAAGAAATTGCTGCTATTTCCGTTTATAGCACTTTATGCTGACTCTTGCTGACTCTCCGGCATCATCCATGATTAAGATGGTATGGTTTCCCAACTCAGGTTGAACCGTCCATGCATGCGAATTACCTTGTGTTGTGCCTAATAAATTATTGTCCATGAACCAATGAATCCTTGCCGTTGGATCTTTGTGAGTTGCTCTAACAATTAAACTATTTAGCGATTCATTTAAATCAACTGGAATAAACAATTCAGTCCCTTTGTCCGGATAAATAAAGGCAATTTTAGAATTAGATAATTCTATAGATTGTTTACAATCATCCCGAATTGGAGGAATGGAATGATAATCTGGATGATTCGTTTTATAATAATATTCCATTACAGGAGGTAAAGCAAAAAAGTTCTTAAAGTGGCCATTGATATCGCAATCCTGGAAAATCCTGAATGTTTCTTTTTGATCCAGAAAATAGTCATGATGGAATGGACATAATTCTAATTGATTTATTTTATTAGGCATCCATACAGTATCTAAATGTGGGCAATAGGAACTGGGCAAATAACCACTTTCCTTACAAATACTAATAGGATACATTTGACCATAAGGTAATTCCCATATTAAAGTAT
>CAYMGR010000143.1:2216-5742 GCA_964389985.1 uncultured Saprospiraceae bacterium | reverse complement strand
AAAGAAACAGGGGCATTTTTTATAGAGGTGCTAGGCTTTTCTCCTGTTATGGAATCCGATTCTTATGCTATCTATTCAAAAGATCAGCATAGCATTCATATCTTACAGGCAGGTCAGCATATCGGGCAGATGGAGTTTTATCTGGAAGTAGTTCAATTGGATGATTTATGGAATGCTATACAATTTAAAGTCAAAAATCTAAAACACAAAGCACCCTTTGGCAGAGACTATGGAATGCGGGAAATTCATCTCGAAATTCCATTTACCAATACCTTATTATTTATAGGACAACAAATTCAAATTAAATGAAATTAAATTTTACCGAATCCCAAAAATTTACCCAATGGTGGCTATGGATCGTTCTCATCGGAATGACCGGAATTTTTCTGTTTGGTCTGTACCAACAAATCATACTTAAAATTCCCTTTGGAGATAAACCGGTCAGTTCAATGACTTTGATGCTCATTTCAATCATTCCCCTGCTTATTTTAGTCCTTTTCCTGATTTCAAAACTTGAAACGGAAATCAACGAATCGGGGATTAGCTACCGATTCTTTCCATTCCATATTAATAAGAAAACCATACCATGGGAACAAATTGAAAAAGCTTATGTCAGAAAATATAGCCCTATATCAGAATATGGCGGTTGGGGATTTAGATTGGGTTTGTTTGGAAAGGGACGAGCCTTAACCGTATCCGGAACTCAAGGGCTTCAGCTAATCTTACTAAATGGAAAGAAGTTATTAATTGGAACGATCCGGCCTGACGAATTAAATAAGTGCTTGGAATCATTTCAAGCAAAACTTCGGATCCAATCTTAAGGCCTATTTGCCATTTAGATTCCTTGATTATTCACCTTTTACCGCCCGCTCGTAATCGGGTTGAATTAAGCTGTTTTTGATTTCATCATCAAATTTCAGTTTACCGAAAGATGCTTTATAATTGTTCCAATTCATACTGTCAAAATGCAACATGCCATTGCGATATTGCCAAGTTTGAAATTGACAAAACAAGAGCAGCACAAAAAATAAACTGATCAATGGTATTTTAATTCTGTTTTTTTGGTCCAAAATAAAAGCAAGACCGGCAGCCATTGGAAGTGCTAAAAGGGCATATAAATCAATGATTCCCCGGTTGCCAAAACCAACATACCACCAACACCACCAGGAAAAAACAAGATAGACATACACCATTATAAAGATTCCAATTGTATTAAACAAAGAATGATTGGATCGAAACAGTCTGTACATTCCCAGGATTGCAAAAATGAAAATTGGAGTATAAATGAGCCAGCCGTTTCTAAAACTAAACAGGCCTGACAAGATATGGGGGTTCAGAAAGAAGAAGCGTTCTTTTTGGTAGGAATAGTAAAAAAAGGAACCGGTTACAGACTTCCAATATAAAAGTTGTGGCAACCAAATACATATGATTAAACCGACGATCATTCCAAATTGTCTGGGACGGCTTAAAAAGTTTATGACATTATCCTGAATACTTTTTAAGGATTTAAATTGATACAATAAGGGAAATAAAATAAAACAAAAATTGATGGGTCTGATCAGACTCATTAATCCCAAACTAATGCCCATCCCAATGGCATATTTTAATTCGGGAAGTTTAAACCATTTGCAAACAGAATAAATAAACAGTGCCGACAAGGAAAAACTATACGCGTGGCTCATAGCTGCTTCCGAACTGGCATAATAAAACAAATTAGTCCCGAGCGCAATTCCGGGAATACATAAGGCTACTGCCCAATCATTAAACCATTCCAATAATAATTTCCGAAGGAAAAATAAACCGATTATAAGATAAAACAAACTGGATAAATGGATATACTTGTGATAGTACCAACTATATCCACTGGGATTTGAATGACTGAATTGGGTATGAATATGTGCCAGGAAAAAAAATGGGGCATAGAGTATCGATAAGCCCATGGTGTATTTATTTACTAAATTTCCATTAGGTGCAGGTAGCGGCCAAAACATATGTTGTTCTGCATACTTAGAATCCGTTTTGACAAAATCCATAAAATAATCATGGTAAATAAAAGTCGCAGGTAAATATTCATAATAGCCAATGACATCCCAATCTATAGAAGCTAAATTCTTCCATTTCTTAATATTAAAATTTGCAAAACAGAGGATGCTAATTGTCAGTAAAAGACTGAGCAGGGAACTAAAATTATTTTTCTTCATTCAATTCCAAAAATAAAAGAATTATGGAGAACGCCTGAGCTAAACTGAACCAGGCTTCCAATAAAAAGCAATCAGGGCAACCCCCAGACTATTTGCCAGCACATCCAATGGATCAAACTGCCTTCCCTGATGCATAAAGTATTGAATACATTCCAGTAAAAATCCCATAAGGATTAAAGAAATATAAATTGAAGGTAGTCTGTGTAAAGTGGGGCGGTAGATTGCATACTGTTTAAAACACCAACAGGTCAGAGCATATAATCCAAAATGACCTATCTTATCTACTGCCAACCAATCCCACCAATTTAAATGGGGCATATTTTTGCCTGGCAAAAGGGACAGCACGATAATCAATAAGACCAGCAAATAAGCCAATCCCAAATAATAAACCGGCTGATTAGTTAGAAATTTCAATAAAACTACTTACCAATCAAATTGCGGTAGCTTGCCGCATCGAGTAAGTGCTCCAGTTCATCAGGATTCGAAACTTCGATTTTGATGATCCAGCCTTTCCCATAAGGGTCAGAATTTATCAAGGTAGGGTCGTTGCCCGCTTTTTCGTCTAACTCAGGATTAAATTCGAGTACTTTTCCACTCACAGGCATAAATAAATCAGAGGTTGTTTTGACCGCTTCGACCGTGCCGAAAATATCATCTTTTGATACCGTCTCGCCAACCGATTCAACTTCAACATAAACAATATCACCCAATTCTGATTGAGCAAATTCGGTAATCCCTATCGTGGCTTCGTTGCCATTAAGGAGTATCCATTCGTGTTCTTTAGTGTACTTGAGATTATCTGGAAAGTTCATAAGACGAAGATCGTATTAATTATTTGAATTTGATAAAAAGGCTTTCACTTCTTGTGTAGTCAATGATTTGGGACGTTCCAAAGGCAAATTTAAAGCTCGGTCCCAGCATAATTGAGCCAATACCCCTAAGGCTCTGGAAACTCCAAACATAACGGTGTAAAAATTATGTTCTTTCACTCCATAATGCTCTAATAAAGCACCTGAATGGGCATCTACATTCGGCCATGGGTTTTTTACTTTCCCTAAATTCTCAAGGATCGGTGGAACCTGTTCGAATACATTCCATACAATTTGCACCATGGGATCATTGGCGCAGTGTTTTTCTGCAAAATCCTTTTGAGCTAAGAATCGGGGATCGGGTTTTCTCAATACTGCATGTCCATATCCTGGTACGACCACGCCATGTGACAAGGTCGTTTTAACGTATTCAGCAATTTGTTCTTTGCTTGGGTTGTGGGTCCCTAAATCGCGAATCATATCATAGATCCAATCCATGACTTCCTGATTGGCTAA
>CAYMGR010000143.1:0-2116 GCA_964389985.1 uncultured Saprospiraceae bacterium | reverse complement strand
TTTTCGTATTCTTTTGCAAAGACACTTTCAGATTGCATAGCCATGATGGCAATGCTAAACTGGGTCATCGGGTGGGTATGCTCCACATCCAAATGCTCCAATAATTCTATCAAGGTATCACTTAATTTAGCCCTGCGTTGCCATTCCTCACTAAGCCATTTGACATCATCTTCACCAGGCAATAAACCGGTCAACATCAGCCAGAACAAGCCTTCCGGTAAGGGTTCCGTTGCCCCATTTATTTTGGGTAACAATTCCCTTAACTCTGGAATGGAATAACCTCTAAACCGAATTCCTTCAGAAGAATCCAAGGAAGAAGTCTCCCAAATCATGCTTTGGATACCCCGCATGCCGCCATAAACCTGTTCAATTTGAACATTGTCTATAACCCGTGCACCATGCAATTTTACGAGACTTTTGATCTCCTCAACGGAGGATACAAGTTGTGATTTAAATAAAGCTTTTAGGCGATCCATTCGAGTACTCTAATCTATTCCTTCTTGAAAACAAAGCGCAAAAGTATAATGTTTTTGAAATACAAAAAGAAAAAGATTTTTAAGTCTGAAAGCTAAATAGACAGAGCCGTAGGAAAAGGCTTTAAGCTTTTTAAGAAAGTTCAAAAAATAGCGTTTTACCTTTACACGATGCTAATGATTGATAACATCCTGGTGAGTGACGAAGTCATGGAAAGCCAATTTATTTGCAATCTGGATAAATGCAAAGGTGCTTGTTGTTACGAAGGGGATTTTGGTGCCCCGCTCACAGAGGCCGAAAAGACTATACTTGAAAACAGTTTTGATGATTTTAAGCTCTATTTAGATCCGCAGGCTATAAAACAAATCGAATCCTCCGGTTTGTATGCCTATTATCGGGAAAATAAAACCTGGGGAACCAGTTTAATGCCGGATGGTTCCTGCGTATTTATGACCCGGAATGCAATGGGAATCGCAGCTTGTGGCATTGAACAGGCCTTTAAAGCCGGGGCCACTGAATTTCAAAAGCCCATTTCCTGTCATCTGTATCCAATCCGGTTAAAAGAAAACAAAGCCCAGGGATTTATTGCCCTCAATTATGATGAATGGGACATTTGTAAAGCTGCCTGTAAACTCGGTCAGGAAAACAAGATGCCTTTGTTTAGATTTGTCAAGTCGGCTCTGATCCGCCGATTTGGACCTGCTTTTTATGAACAGTTGGAGGCGGCATATGAACATGGCAAAAATTCAGATCCTGTTTAATTCAAAAGTGGGTAAACCTGAATTTTATTCATTCTCCGGCAAAAACTAATTTTACTTATCCTGAACTTGCATTTCATGCAACATGCTTGTGGATGATTTCTTCCAAAAAACAGGTCTATCGTATCTTATTACTCCCTGATATCCCGATTGTGATAAATAATTTTATCTCCTCCAAATAATCCTACCTCAAACATTTTTGTTGCCAATTTTTCAGACTCAACACCTAAATTGGGATAGATAAGACGCAATGGTTTATAGAAGATTCTCAAAAGCTTGTACATTAAATTGGGCTCCTTTCGCGGTTTTACCGGATAGATATAGCCAGGTCTGAATAAATACGTTTTTGAAAAGTTTAATCCCAGCAAATAATTTTCAGCTCTTCCCTTTTCACGTGCAAACAGGATGCGACTTTTCTCAGATGGGTCCGCTCCTTCTCCACTTAAAAAACAAAAACGAGCTGCCGGACTTTTTTGATATAAAGCATCTGCAAAAGCCTTGGTATACTCATAGGTGATCCGTTTAAATTCTTCTGAAGGTACCTGACCCGTATAGACACCAAGGCAATAAAAACAAATATCCTGGCTTTGAAATACATCGCCGACTGCAGAAAAATCTAAAAAATTTGCATGGATGCACTCATACAATTTAGGATCTGTCAAACCGGAAGGCTTGCGATTGATCAGACTAATCTTTGTAACATCCTTATTGGCTATACATTTTTCAAGAATTAATCCGCCGATCATTCCGCTACTCCCAACAATCATTACATGTGCCATATGCTTAACAAATTGTTATTTAGCAAATACATTTGTTCCTAATTATCGTCCCTTTCAATTGGAATTCTGTATATCTATTTCAAAAAATATGAACTGATGATTCAT
>CAYMGR010000142.1:0-5847 GCA_964389985.1 uncultured Saprospiraceae bacterium | reverse complement strand
CTATCCAAATTATCGCACAGGGGTGGCTCCGATTTGTGATAGTACGATACGATTTGTCACATACAGTAATGAAATTAAAAAGTACCTGAAGACGATTTGTGTGTACCCTAATCCTGCTCATGGAAAACTTCATATTTTACTTTTAGGAACTTTAAATTTAAAAAGTCAATTGGAACTCATAAATCATTTAGGTCAAACAGTTATCTGGAAAAATTTAGATCCTGAAATAGGATCATTTTCTTTGGAAATCTCAAATGTTGAACCTGGAATATATCTTCTAAAATTAGAAGATAAATATGGGCTCATTGAAATTGATAAGATAATTATACAATAAATCATTTAGAGACATGGCTTTATATTATGTTTTAGATTTAATAAAGTCTTTTAAATTTTTGTATCTATGTACCAGAATTTGAATCATGCTTGCTATCATTTCTCCTTCAAAAGATTTGGATTACAAATCAGAATTACCATTTCGTTCGACTGATATTCCTCGATTGACCAATCAAAGCTTTGAGTTAATCCAACACTTGCAGAAGAAAAATAGTAAAACTTTGATGAAGTTAATGGACATCAGCGAAAAGCTTGCTCAGGAGAATGTGTTGCGTTTTCAAAATTTCAAATCTGACTTTACTGCGGAAAATTCCAGACCGGCCATTTACGCATTTGCCGGGGATGTTTATCGGGGTCTGGATGCCTATCGTTTGAATGAAAAGCAAATTCAATATGCAAAGCATCATGTTCGAATCTTATCCGGACTTTATGGTTTGTTACGCCCAATGGATCAAATTCAGCCTTACCGATTAGAAATGGGGGTAGCTTTGAAAATCAATCGGAAGAAAAATCTATATGCGTTTTGGGGAGATCAAATTACACAACTATTAAAGGCAGACATTCAGGATGAAAACAGTAAGGTATTAATCAATTTGGCGTCTCAGGAGTATGCAGCAGCTTTAGATTTTGCAGCATTGGGGGTTCCTGTTATCCAAATTCAATTCAGAGAATATAAGAATGGCACACTCCGGTTTGTCAGTTATACGGCCAAAAAAGCAAGGGGATTAATGCTGCGTTTTATGATCCAGAATAATTTAAAGAAGCAGGATGAATTAAAAGAATTTAACTTAGAGGATTATTCATATGATCCGGAGCTTTCCAGTATGAAAGAATGGTTTTTTATCAGATAATTATAACATGAAGTTTATTAAAATACTTTTACCCTTCCTTCTCTCAATAGGATGGTATCTATTATTGAATCATCCATTCACAACTCCCGAAACCACTTTGCCACCTATCGGGAAATTTATGAGTCCGGCTACCGGATTTTGGAAAAATGTACATCATCCTGATGCAATATTTCCAAAAACGATTTATGGAATTGCTGACAGTTCGAGCGTTGTTTTTGATGAACGATGGGTGCCCCATATTTTTGCACGATCGGCGCAGGATGCTTATTTTATACAGGGTTATGTCCATGCGATGTTGCGACTTTGGCAAATGGATTTTGCCACAAGAGCAGCAGAAGGACGTATCAGTGAAATTGTAGGTGAACGCGCCGTTGAATTTGACAAAAACAAACGGCGCAAAGGCCTCAAAGAGTCAGCCATAAAAAGTGTAGAAGCCTGGCGTTGTTGTCCGGAGGCTTATGCCTTAATTAAAGCGTATTCAGATGGATATAATCAATATGTAAAAAGTCTAAGCGATGCGGATCTGCCGATAGAATATAAATTAATGAATTTCCAGCCAGAGCTCTGGAGTCCTTATCGCTCCGCATTGTTTCATAAAAGTATGGCCGAAATTTTATGTGGCCGGGATATGGATATTGAATTAACCAATGCCCGCAATTATTTTGGAGCAGATTTTAATTTTTTGTTTAATGAAATGGATTCCTTGACGGATCCGGTTATTCCAAAAGGAACATCCTGGGATTACATAAAACACCCAGGTTTAGATTCAATAAATAAACTGGGTTTGTTTGAGAATTTCGATTGGAAAATGGAACAGGGTCCTTCTGGATTGGGCAGTAATAATTGGGCCGTTGGTCCGGATAAATCGGAATCGGGACATCCTATTTTATGCAATGATCCCCATTTGTCATTGACCTTACCGTCCATTTGGTTTGAGCAACAAATTCAAACACCTGATATGAATGTGTATGGGGTAACTTTTCCGGGAATCCCTGGTGTCGTGATTGGTTTCAACCAAGATATCGCCTGGGGCGTCACCAATGCAGGTTGGGATGTCATGGATTGGTATAAAATAAAATGGAAGGATGAAACAAAAAATGAATATGAATTAGACGGACAGTGGATTCAAACGGAAAGGCGAATTGAAAACATTAAAGTTAAAGGTCAACAAGATAGAATAGATACCGTATTATTGACCAAATGGGGACCGATAGTGTATAATGATCCGAGATCCAAAAAATTTGATTTGGCGATGCATTGGATCATTCAGGATCCTTCCGATCAATTTGAGATGAATACATTCTTTGATTTAAACAAGGCACATAACTATTCAGAATACAAGCAAGCCATAACGCAATTTCCTTATCCTGCACAAAATTTTGCATTTGCTTCAGCTACCGGAGATGTAGCCTTATGTGTCCAGGGAAAAATGCCCATCAAACACAATCAACAGGGTCGATTTGTTTTAGATGGTTCGGATAGTAAAAATGCATGGAATGGTTTTTTAGAAGGCAATGATATTCCTAAAGTGTTGAATCCAGCTCGAGGATTTATTTCTTCAGCCAATCAACGGTCGACGGATTTGAGTTTTCCTAATTATTACAACAATGGCGATTTTAGAGATTATCGAGGCACCTTAATCAATCGATTATTAGGTCAAAAAGAGAAATGGAATGTAGATGACATGAAAGCCTTGCATTACAACAGTTACAGCTTGCGAGCGGAAACCGTTTTACCTTACCTGCTTAATTATCTAGACACAACTGCAATAAATTCAAATGAGCAGGAGCTCGTTTCCAAATTAAAACATTGGAATTATAGCTATGATTCTTCTGGTATAGAGGCTGTGTATTTTGATGTGTGGTTTAATTATTTTCATACATTGGTTTGGGATGAGCTCAACATGGATAGCACCAAAAAATTTGTTGCGGTGCCATCAGATGAAGCAACCATTAATTGTTTGCGTTTAAAGCCAGAGATGCAGTATTTTGATTTGGTTAAAACAACTCAAAAAGAAACAGCAAAAGAGATAGTCAATCTGGCATTTGATAGTTTATCGGCCTATTGCGCTCATCAGCTCAAAGCAAAAGACTGGGCAGCTTTTAAAGATGCAAGCATTAGTCACATGGCAAGAATTCCTGCATTTAGTGTGCCGGTTAGAACATCCGGTTCAGCAGATATCATCAACGCACATGCAAAGACATTTGGACCTAGTTGGAGGATGATTGTAGAATTAGCACCCGGTCAGGTGAAAGCTTTAGGTGTATATCCTGGAGGGCAATCCGGAAATCCAGGGAGCCCCCATTATCAGGAGATGATCGATACCTGGTCTACCGGTAAATACTTTGAATTAAAATTTATGAAGGAAGCACCACAAGATCAAAATGTATTTCAAACGATAGCATTTAAAAAGCAATGAGTCAAACTAAATCATATTTTATTCTACTAGCTTGCGTATTCGCAATTCTTTCGTTGTATTTACCCTATTGGTTTGCAGCATTTATTTTAGCAGGAATTTCAGGTCTATTATTTAAGCTTAAGCTATCTTATAAGCTGATGGCTCTGTTTCTTATTTATGCAGTAGTAACAGTTTGTTATTGTTTGTGGTCCATTCAATATGGAAGTTCTGCTTTAGTCCATATGATTTCTGTGTTATTTAAAAATGTTTCAACGCTGGTATTGATCAGCATGAGTGCAGTCCTAAATGCTATAACAGCTGTATTGGGAGGATGGTGCGGGAGTGTTTTGGGAAATTTATTTCGAAAACAATAAAACGAACTAGCGATAGATTTGAATTGGTTTTCCTGAAATCCAAATTTCATTCAACAAAACCCGAACTAGGTATTGATCTGAAGGGAAATTGTCCAGCTTAATATTTATCGTGTTGTTTTCAATTTCATTAAACTGACGCGAATACCATTCACATCCTTTGGAATCCTGAATCCAGATATGAGCCGTTTGAATGGATTGCGGCCCTTTAAAATGGATCGAACAATTTGTTTGAACTGGATTGGGTGTGATTTCAAAATCAACAATCTCTTTCTGGTCTTTCCAATGGTTTGTGTTTGAATTTATTTTCGGAATAAAATAAACTTTAATAATGGATGGGTTGCTCATTGTTTTTTTAGCCTGATCTGTTTCCCATGGATTTCGTTCCGTAATTGGATTATAGATACCACCAAAGAGATAGCCAATTAAAATGCGACCGGATGGTAAGGCATTCAGATCAATGATATCCGGATGAACGGTTGGTATATTCGGCAAGGTTAAAAATTCTGCATTGGTTCCATAGTATCCGGGTAGCTCTTCCGATAAGAGGAATTCTTCAAATTGATTATTTTTTTTGCGACTTAAGCAACTAACAGATTTGACAAATGGAACCAAAGGATCTCTGACGATTTGATTCATGGAATCCCGATAATATTCTGCCATGCCTCCCAAAAAATATTGGTGCATTTCATTTAAGGACTTGTCAAAAAAACTTAACCGCGCACAATTGTAAGCGGCAAATTTATGATCAAAGTCAAAGCGTTCTTCATAGGATGATCGATCGATGATAGCCGTATTCATAAAGGGCCTATTGATATTGTGTTGAAAAACACCTGAATAGACCATTAATTTAAGCTTACCGCTTTCATCTATTATGGGATTTAAATTAAAATCTCTCCGATGAAAATTAAAGTCATCGTGAATTTCTGCCAAGGTGGTAAGTTGAAAGCGAGCGGAATCATTTTGGACGCTAAACATTCTGTAGGAATCTGTATATCGTTGGTCAATTTGACGAATATCATCATTATACTTTCCTGAAAAATGATGTCCTCCTACTAAATAAAAGACGGAATCTAATATGCGGAGTTGCCCTCCTGCAATGGCAAATGTATCGTCTTTAATATACTGGATGGCGGGTTCAATATTTTGATTTGTTAAAATAGCACGGATCAATTTTTGAATTTCCAATCTGGCAAAAATCGGGTAGGTTTTATAAGCCCCAAAAACAGATTGACCATATCCTCCCTCGATATATAAATACTGATCATCTTGTGTAAATTCTGCATTTGCAGCAGAAAAAAAATCAACTAATTCTATAGGCAGGCTATCTAATGCCTGGTTTATTATTTCGTTTGTTTCATAATTCCAGAGGTAGAATGAATTATTGGCGGCAGAAATTTCAAAGCCATTTTTTTTCTCGTGAAGACCATCTGTTCTTCCGCCGATTAACAAAACGTAGGGATGATGCACGGCATAGGAAAAAGAATGGATGTTGGGCCAATTGGCAATTCTAACGGTTTCAAATTCGAAAGATCCATTTGCTTGTGAAAACAAGCAAGTTGATGCGAGCTTAAAAAAAATCAAAATCAATCCAATTCGATATGCAGAATGAATCCGATGATCCGGAAGCGAAAGACAAAATTTTACCATTTTTCTTTAGGAAGCCTGGTGACGCCAAAGAATCTTCGAACACTATATTTGCCCGTACCATAAACCAAAACATGGATCATGCCACCAATAAATGCGATGTTTTTCATAAAATGGATGGCTTGTACATTTCGGATATGCCTTGGATCATCCCAAAAGGAATAAACAATAAAGGTAACCGGCACCCAATAGAGGAGTAATAAGGTAACTGCAAAAGCAGGACGATAGCCGATTAATAAAAACAAGC
>CAYMGR010000141.1:0-5849 GCA_964389985.1 uncultured Saprospiraceae bacterium | reverse complement strand
TGACTTTTCAATCATTTTACTCTCAGGTCTATTTTATACAATTTCCTACAATAAAAATCTATACAAAGATAGTAAAATTACTTTTACTTTATTGATAGACAATTCATTATAGATAAATATTTTTTACTACGTCCTATCAAAATTACGGAATTTAATTGATTTGCACCCAGGCAAATTATTTATTATCCACTCCGTACTTATCTCATGCCAAATTACTGGTTTCCAATAATATGCCAAATTAACTTTGGATGAAATTGAATTATTAAAGTATGAATTCGGTTAATAAGGTATTAAAATTCTATAAAACGGTAAAATCTTTTAAAACTTCAATACTTTTGTTAATTCTATAATGTGTAATGACCCCTCATTCATGAGATTCCTAAAATCTTATTTATTGTCTTTTTTACCAATTCTATTGATCCCGTTTGCCGGATTTTTTGTGTTTCATGATCCCTATAAAAACAATCCCTACTACCATTTATACGAAACGCGCTTAACCGATTTTATCAATAGTCAATCACAAATGATTGATTATCTGAGTCTTGAAGATCTAAATTCAAGTTCCGGAAAACAACGCATCAAAGAGCAATTGCATCAAAACAGGATGTTATTAAAGTCCGTTGATTTTTGGTTGCGCTATTTACATCCCAACTTATATCGAAAAGTAAATGGCCCTTTGGCTGTTGAATGGGAAACCGAGGTATTTGAAAAATTTGAGGCTCCGTACAAACGAATTGGAACAGGATTCAGTCTGGCTGAAAATTATCTGGATGAACCCAATCCTCAAAAAGATTCCCTGTCCAAATTATTGCTTTCTAGTAAGCTTAGCAGCGAGTTGTTTTTACAAGATTCAGTCCGTTTTCCATTTAAGTCTCCAGACCATTTTTACTTTGCCAATCGATTGTTTCTTCTAAATTTAGCTGCCATCTATACCACTGGTTTTGAATGTCCGGATCCTTCCGCAATCATTCCAGAATTGCGATTTATGCTAAAATCCATGACGGAACTTTATGCGTTTTTTAATTTGGCCTATCCGAGCCATCCCATATCTGAATCCTATCGATTGCAATTTGCCGCTTTACTTGAATTTGTTGGAAGCCAAACAAACCGCTTCGAATCGTTTGATCATTATACATTTATCCGAAATCATATCAACCCTTTGTTTAAATTAAATCAAGAAGCCATCCAAACTTATAAATGTAGGACCACCAGCTTCAATGATTACAGTCTCAATAACAAAGTCCATTCTATTTTTGACAAAAATTTATACGAAGGACAAGACTATAAAGGCATTTACCGAAATGTAAAAAATGATTCCGTTTTACAAGCGATTCACGAATTGGGAAGGCTTTTATTTTATGATCCCTTATTATCAGGCAATCTCAAACGCGCCTGTGTTTCCTGTCATAAGCCTAAAGAAAATTTTACAGATACGACACAAGCTAGTTCATTCAAATTTGACCACATCAATAAACTATCCAGAAATACACCAAGTTTATTCAATGTGGTTCATAATCATTTAATCATGTTGGATGGAAAACATATCAACTTACAAAACCAGTTGAAAGATGTCATCAGCAATCCAGATGAATTGAATACGAGTGAAGCAGCTATTTTAAGTAAGGTATTATCATGTAAAGAATATAAGTCAAAGTTTCAAACTCTCAAACAATATGGAAGCTCGACAGATATACAATTTGAACATATCAGTTCGGCCATAATTTTTTACTACTCTAAATTTAGTTTTTATCATGCTCCATTTGATCAAGCGATGGATCAGCAAGCTGAATTAAAAACCGATGAAAAAGAAGGATTCAACCTATTTATGGGTAAGGCTCAGTGTGGTACCTGTCATTTTATACCTCAGTTTAACGGGGTAAAGCCTCCTTACATTGGTTCGGAATTTGAAGTATTGGGTGTTCCTACTGATACCAATTTTACTGCACTTAGTAGTGATTCCGGCCGGGCTAAAATAAACCCTGCTTTTGAAACCTTACATGCATTTAGAACGGGTAGTTTAAGGAATAGTACACGTACAAAACCTTATATGCATCAGGGTGTTTTTAATAGCCTAGATGAACTCATTGAATTTTACAATAAAGGAGGTGGATTAGGTAGAGGGCTTAAAGTGGAAAACCAAACTTTATCTTCTGATCATTTGAATCTTACCACCGAAGAAAAAGCAAAACTCATTGCTTTTCTACACAGTCTCGATGAGGATATCCCGATAGAAGATCCTCCGATTTCATTACCTTTATCGAATCGTAAAGAATTTAACAAACGCAAAGTAGGAGGGGAGTATTAATGCAATTACTAAAACGATATCGGATCCTGGTTCTGTTTTCACTAACTGCTTTTTCCTGCGGCCAACAATCAGAACAATATTATATTTCAGATGATCTTTCAAAAGAACAAAAAAAGAATCTGATTGCCTATTTTGAGCAAGGCAAAGTGCTTTATATCAACAATTGTACAACCTGTCACGGAATCTATCAAGTTGGGAAAGAAAATATACCCAATTTCACAACCGTGCAGATTGAGACCTACCGGGCTAAACTTGCATTAAAAGATGGGCAAACCCACAGTTTTGCGGATAGCCTCAGCTATGATCAAATCGAACAAATTCTTAGATTTCTAAGCTTTCGAAAAGGGAAGGACAGTAAAAATTAGAATATTTCAGTACCAGCGAAGTGAAAACTTCCTTCAATTAAAGCATTTTCATTTGAATCTGAACCGTGCACTGCATTTTCGCCAACGTTTTTAGCATACAGAGCGCGGATAGTACCTGG
This sequence comes from uncultured Saprospiraceae bacterium, assembly GCA_964389985.1. Taxonomy (GTDB): domain Bacteria; phylum Bacteroidota; class Bacteroidia; order Chitinophagales; family Saprospiraceae; genus Vicinibacter. Next base: position 3,060 of record CAYMGR010000141.1, on the reverse strand, counting down.
AGCAGCCTTCGAAGGATCGGTCGCACCAATTAGTGTGCGGAAATCTTCAACGGCATTGTCTTTTTCAAGGATGGCTGCTACGATTGGCCCGGAGGACATAAAGTCAACTAGTTCCCCGTAAAATGGACGTTGAGCATGAACGGCATAAAATTCGCCAGCTTTTTCACGGGAAAGCTGCGTGTATTTCATCGCTACGATTTTGAAACCTGCATCACAAATCTGGTTTAATATTTTTCCGATATAACCGGATTGAACCGCATCGGGTTTTATCATTGTAAATGTCCTGTTAGTTGTCATACGTTTAAAATTAGGCGCCAAAGCTAAATGCTTTCCTATTTAAGATCATTGAAATAGAACACATTTGAATTCTTATTAACATATAAAAAGGAAAATTGCCATATTTTATTTGGAATTTTGCTACGATTTATGGATCAAATTCGCGAATTATCTGTCTTATTGCAAACGCCAAAATCCTGTGTGGTTTTGTCTCACCGGAATCCGGATGGCGATGCATTAGGATCAAGCCTGGGATTAAGTCTTTTTTTACAAGCTTTAAACCATCAGGTACGGGTCATTTTTCCAAGTGAATATCCGGTTAATTTTGAATGGTTGCCTCAAACAGAAGAAGTCTTAATTTACGATATTCATTCAAAGGATTGCGAAGAACTTATTAAGAAAGCGGATTTGATTTTTTGTCTTGATTTTAATTCTTTAGAGCGCATTGATAAAATGGCTCCACTGGTAATGGAAAACCGGGCTCCAAAAATCATGATAGACCATCATATGGATCCGGAACCATTTGCAGACCTGGTATTTAGTGATCTCACGGCTAGTTCAACAGCTGAAATCGTTTACGATATTATTTGCGAATTGGGAAAATCAGACAAGCTATCCTTACCGATTATCGATTGCATTTATACCGGGATCATGACCGATACCGGTTCGTTTCATCATGCAACCAGTTCAAAAGTATTTCAAATCCTTTCCACATTAAAAGCAAAAGGATTAAACGATACCCTAATTCAGGAATTGGTCAACAATAGTCTTCCAGATAAATACCTCAAGCTCTTAGGGCATTGTTTACATAACCGAATGGAATTATATCCTGAACAACAGTTTGGCTTAATCTATTTGACAAAAGAAGATTATCGCAATTTTGATATACGCCGGGGGGATACAGAAGGGATCATTAATTATTTGATGATGCTTAAATCTGTTAAAATTGGAGCACTCGTTATGAACCAACCCAGCATTGTTAAACTTTCTTTGCGTTCAAAAGGGGACCTATCTGTGCAGCAAATATGCAGACAGCACTTTAATGGCGGAGGACATAAAAATGCTTCAGGCGGATCTTCTAAATTGAATCTAGAAGAGACCATTAAAAAACTAAAAGAAGCAATAGAACAATCAACATTGAAATTAACTCATTAAAACAATAGCTATTATTCCATGAAAAACTTATTTGTATTATTATTAATGCTTGCAGCTATGCCGGCTTTAGTATTCAACGCCTGCAAAGGAGGCTCAGCAAAGAAAAAAACATTAAATGGTTTTGATCTTTCATTGGTAAAAGATGAACCGGGAGACTTGGCTAAGGAAGGTGACTTTGTCTATTTCCGTTATTATGTAAAAAGTAAAGATTCATTAATTTTTGCTTCCAACATGCAAACTCCGGTCATTAAATTCAAATTGCCTAAAATCGAAAAAACAGATATCAAAAATGCACAACCGATTACGGATGCATTACACATGATGTCTAAAGGAGACAGCGTGATTGTATCTCAAACGTTAGATGAAAATATGAAAAAATCGATTGGTATTCCTGGTATTGAAGTATTGGATTTTCATGTGGTATTAGTGGATATTAAAAATGAAGCAGACTACAATGCGGATATGGAATTGGAGCGCAAAGAGCAAGATGAAAAGAGCAAACTATTTAAAGATAGAGCCGAAGAGATCGCAGGAAAAGCTCAAGAAATCTTAGCAGATTACAAAGCAAAAAAACTGGATTCTAAAATTATTACTACTGCTTCCGGATTAAAATATTACGTTTTAGAAGAAGGAACAGGTCCAAAAGCAGAAAATGGAAAACGTGTAAGCGTCAATTATTATGGAATGCTGATGGATGGAAAACATTTTGATGATTCCTGGTCAAGAGGGCAAGAATTTACATTCGGATTAGGTGCCGGTCAGGTAATTAAAGGATGGGACGAAGGTGTTGCACTTTTTAACGAAGGAACAAAAGCAACTTTGTTTATTCCTTCTGCTTTAGGTTACGGTGCACAGGGATCTCCACCAGTGATTCCAGAAAATGCTGACTTGATGTTTTACATCGAAGTTGGAAAAGTCAATCAATAAAAAATAGATTTCATTATAAATGAGGAATTTCAACTAAAACGAGATTCCTCATTTTTTATTCATTTTAAATTCAAATCATGACCTTTGATCAACTGAAGGATTTAAAGAAAAGGCTCGGTGAGCTAAGGAGGTTTCTTTGACATCGATAAAAAGAAACTAGAAGTAGAAGATAAAGAGCAACAAACCATGGATCCTGATTTCTGGAGTCAGGCCAATCGAGCAGAATTGATCATGAAAGAAATCAAGACTGCAAAAAAGTGGATGGAATCTTATAACCATGCACAAACTCAAGTCGATGATCTGGAGATACTTCTTGAATTTTTTGATGCGGGTCAGGCTACTGAAGAAGAGTTGGATCATAAGTATCAAGAATGCGTTCTGGTCATTGATGATTTAGAGTTTAAATCCACCCTCAATAAACCGGAAGACGAGTTATCCTGTGTCATTGAAATCAATGCCGGGGCCGGTGGTACGGAATCTTGCGATTGGTCAGCGATGTTATTGCGCATGTATCAAATGTGGGGGGAGCGCAATGGCTTTAAAGTGAGCACCATCAATTATCAAGCAGGTGAAGTTGCAGGTATTAAAACAGCAGAAATTGAAATCAACGGAGACTACGCCTATGGCATGCTTCAAGGCGAAAATGGAGTCCATCGTTTAGTGCGGGTCAGTCCGTTTAATTCTCAAGGGAAACGCATGACT
>CAYMGR010000140.1:0-5907 GCA_964389985.1 uncultured Saprospiraceae bacterium | reverse complement strand
AAATAAATCAAGATCCCTTTCATAGGCTAAGCCTATAGGATGTGCTCGTTATAAAACTATGATAACGATGTGTTCGATTTAAACAAACTCAAGGACGTAGGCGCAGCCTACGCCCAGCATAGGAGAATTTGATCTGCGAAATCTGCGGGAAATTTTCATTTCATGCAGATTAGGAAGAGGTTTATCGATTCAAAGGATTAGTTGGATCTTATCCAGGGTTTTGGAAGTATACTCTTTTTGATCAGAACAATCAGGTCTTTAAAAATAAATAAATAGATTCCAAAATAAATGGCACAGGAGATTGCATAAGCATAGCTGCTACCCACCAGGCCAAAGGATTGAATGCATAAATAACTGCTAAGAATTAAGATCGCATGAAAAGATAGATCCGCTTTTAAACCACTCCTGAACATAGCTTTTGAAGCGATGATATAGCTTAGGATCATTGCACAAATTCTAAATACATCTCCCATCATTTGAAAACTAAATAAAATGCGCATAGGTCTAAATGTTTCTGCAAGTAAAAGCGAAATGATGAGATCTTTGCACAACCAGATACTGCCTGAAATCAGAATCATAATAGGAAGAATGCGTTTAAAAGCCTTGCGGATTTCACGGACCAACTCATCCGTTTCATTCATAGACGAAAGTTTAGGGATAAAATAAACCACCATGATACTGGTTAGTACGGTCAGGTAGCGATCGGATAAGCTAAACATAGCTTGCCACAAACCAGCATCTGTAATCGATAATTTATTTTCAATCAAGGCCCGGATAATAATCATTGAGCCCATCCAACTAAAGGACGTAATTGCAGCATACGCTCCATATTTGATGAACTGCTTTGCAAAATTCAAATTTATATGAAACTTGAAATATCCCAAGGAGAAATAATTCATTTTCTTTAAAAGGATGATTCCATTGATGGTCGTAAATAATCCAAACAATGAATTTGACAATAAGGCCCCAATGATTTGGTATTTCAAAATTAAAATGACCGTGCAAATTAAATTCATCAAGGAAGCTGCAATGTTTACATAAGTCAATTTATTGATTTCAGACAGTCCATTTAATATTCCGGTTACCAGAATCTGAAATGCGATCAATATTAAGAAAATACCATACAGCAAAAAAACAATTGCATATTTAGAATCCTCAAAAACCAAATGACTTAAATAGGAATAACTCAAAATTACAAATACAGAACAAATAAGCGATCCTGTAAAAATCAGAGTAAAAGCCGTTTGAATCACTTCCTTTAATTTAACCGGATCCTGTTTAAATTCTGAAACGTATTTAACGATTCCGGTAGCAATGGAAGCGGTGGCTAAAATGAGGATCAGGCCGGATATGTTCCCAAATTTTCCGATTAAGGCAGTTCCTACCGGACCAATAATTTTAGCACTCACCTTAGTAATGATCAAACCGGTTATCAAATTGAGTACGGCATATAATCCACTCAGGAAACTGGTCTTGTAGAAATTCATTTAGCTTTGACTAATTTCATTGCAAGAAATGGAGATATATTTAAAAGGAAAGGATGCTTGAATTTAAGAAAAACATTTAAGAATGCAGCTGCAAGATTTTTAAGTGGTGAAGAATAATGAGTATTATAAAATCCGGGAAGGGCTTCTATGCTAAAGCCGGATTCCCGGGCAGCAGCCTGATAATCTGAAAACGAAACAAGCCGTTCCACCCAAGCTCCCGTTAAAGGATCACAGGAATTGCTCTCTTCCAGAGGGATAGAGGGCCATCGTCCGGTTTTAACATAATATTCTGTTCGTTGAATGATGTCTGGTTTTACAAATGTTCGATTTAAAATGGCCAATTCTTTTATGAGATCCGGAGCCAGGTCTGGAAAACTACTTTTGATAATTTCTGATCGAAGGGACATTCCGCTTTTAGTCTGATCCATTTCAAACTGGTCCATATCTAAACGGGTGCCTTCATTTTCATATTGTCGATGAATGCGATGATGAATTTGTTTTACAATGGGGTTATGAATATTGGCAGAGGTACTGATCACCAGTTGAATGGAATCACCTAAATGAAAAACATCTTTAAAAAATTGCTTATAATCAGGTAAATGTTCGATCACATTTCTGGAAGCTAATCCTATCACTTTGTAATCATGGAAGTGACAATAACTGATTAAAGCATCCGTATCTCCTAAGACAAAAAGATCTGGAAGCGCTTTCAAAGCACGACCCATTTTTCGAATGCCGTCTAAATATTCTTCGAAAATATCATGGCTAATACAGGAATAGCCCATTCGTTTTACCAGGAAGGAGAATAAACCTATACCAGCACCATGATCTACAATATATCCCTGGTCCTTTGCTTTATTATCTTTTAAAACATGGTATAATAGGAAGGCATTACATCGACTGACATAACTTAATTTGTTGAGGTCATACCGAAAATAACTTTTTACGCTTTCCGGGAGTTCCAATGCATCGATGTCAAGATTTAATAAATCCCTTTGAAGTTGCATAGCAACCCGAAGAATTTCTTGATAACTAGGATGTGAATTCAAGGTTTAGGCAGAATGTTTAAAAAAAGTTTGATACCATATTTCAGTGGTAAATATTCTCCAGAGTTCGTGTTGTGCAAACTCATTGCTATTTTTATTTAACATGCGCTGTATTTTTGGACCATTCCACCAGGTTCTGGATAAAAATTCCTGAGAATGGGCCATGTCAAGGATAGCTGATTTTAAATTTGTTTGAGTCCATTCAGTGGTAGGACTTGCGAATCCGATTTTATCGGTGCGATTTAAAATTAAATCTGGTACAAGGCCTCTCATACTTTGCCGAAGAATGTATTTCGTTTCGCCACGATGTAATTTCAAATGATCAGGAATATAAAATGATCGTTCCACCAAGCGGTGATCCAGAAATGGCACTCTGCTTTCAATGGAATGAGCCATGGAGTTTCGGTCTTCCCATCGCAACATATGGGGAAGATGAGTCATTTGAATCGCATTTTGGAGGGCTGTGGAAAGCAAGGATCTGTTTTGAAAGGGATTGAATTTCAATTGAGAATCCGGATATAAATCGGCGCTTGCATATTTTTTATGTTCCAATATTTTAAGTGCTGATGGACTTCCTTTCAACACCTGTGCTGCCAGATAACTATGAGACAAAGCTTGTTTCAGTCCCTGTGATTTGGTGAGGCCGAAAAGCGTTTGGATGTATTCTTTATAAAGATTGTTTGCAACACATTGAGCCAGATAATATTTAAAAAAATAGGGATACCCTGCAAACAATTCATCCCCTCCTTGTCCATTGAGTAAAACGATGATGCCCGCTTGTCTTACATTTCTGTAATTTAAATAGGCAGAATAGGGACTTCCTCCACTGGTTGGTGCATCTTGATGATAGGTCCATCGTGTCAGATCATTCAAATTGATTTCCTGACTGCCCGTATGAAATTGAGAACTAAATCCACCGAGATCTAAAACGGATTGAATATATTTTCGTTCGTCATATTTTTCTCCTTCATAATAAACAGAAAAGGTTTTGATGGACTGATTGGTTAATTTCCGGGCAAGACAACATACAGATGAAGAATCAATGCCACCACTTAAAGCAATACCTAAGGGCACATCACTGCGAAGTCTTAAAGTAATGGAATCATTCAGTAATTCCCGAACCTGCTCTTTCGATTCTTGTTCAGAAAGTAATTGGTTTTCAGTTGGAACAGGAATTGCCCAATATTTTTTTATTTCCAACTTCCCGTCTTCGATTAGCAAATAGTGAGCAGGTGCTAATTGTTTGATCTCGTTAAAAAAAGTATCCGTCTCTTCTAATTGTCTATTCCATTTAAGAAATTCCAATATGCGGGTGGTATCCGGATTTAATTTATGGGGAATAAAACTTACAATTTGTTTTTCTTCAGAAGCCCAGATAAATTGTTGGTCTTTAAAATAGTAATTTAATGGTTTTACACCCATCCGATCTCGAGCAATAAAGAGTCGTTTGTCTCGGTGGTCGTAAATCACAAAAGCAAACATGCCGATAAATTTTTGCAAGCAGGAGACGCCCCATTGCAGATAGGCATGTATCAAAACTTCCGAATCACTATTGGTTTTGAAGGTATGTGATAAAGCAATTAATTCCTGGCGAATTTCCAGGTAATTATAAATTTCACCATTAAAACACAACCAAATTTGTCCTTCAGGATCAGTCATAGGTTGATGCGCTGCAGGCGATAAATCAATGATGGCTAAACGGCGGTAGGCGATACCCAGGTTGCTGCTAGTTTGTTGCGGTAGGACTGGCGTTCGGGATCTGATTTCCAGTATGGTCTCCTCGTGGCTGCAATGGAGTACCGAATTTTGAGACGTGTCCACCAATAAAAATCCTTCATCATCGGGTCCCCGATGGCGGATGGTCCGGCTCATTTTCAATAAATCCGCAGTATTTATTGGTTTACCGTCTAAATTGAAAATTCCTGATAATCCGCACATGTGTCTGTGCAAAGTTATAAAAAGAGCCGCAGTTGAGTAGATCCCTGTTATTATCGGAATAAATGGATGGATTCCGGGGATTCGATGCATTTGTACCACCAGCAAAGCTTAATTTTACCCATACTTTTCAATTATTTTGAAGCGCATTCTAATCATTAGCTATTATTGGCCACCCTCGGGTGGATCTGGAGTCCAGCGATGGCTCTATTTTACCAAACACCTCAGGCGTTTTGGATGGGAGCCAGTCATCTTTACGGTTGCCAATGGGGAATATCCTTATATCGATCCGGGTTTAGAAAAACAGATTCCTGAAGGGGTCGAAGTCATCCGTTCAAAAATATGGGAACCCTATACTTTATTTAAAAAAGTATCCGGTACAAAAGGCCAGGTCAACCCAACCATATTTAGTGAAATGGAACAAGGAACTTGGTATAAAAAACTCTTGCTATGGATCCGGGGCAACCTTTTTATTCCGGATGCCCGAATGTTTTGGATTCGGCCCGCAATACACCAGCTTACAGATTATCTGAAATTACATCCGGTAGATTGTCTTGTCAGCACCGGCCCACCGCATAGTACTCATTTGATAGCCAGAGCATTAAAGCGTAAATTGAACATCAAGTGGTTAGCGGATTTTAGAGATCCCTGGACACAAATTTATTCGTTTAAACAATTGAACCTTGGATCGCTTTCCAGGAATATACACCACCGTCTGGAAGCTTCTGTCTTGGCAGAAGCAGATCTCATCGTAACGGTCAGTCCGGATTGCCAAAAAGGATTGGAGAGCCTATCCGGCCGCAAGGTGGAAGTCATTACAAATGGGTATGAAGAATTTGAAAAGAAGATTGAATTAAAAAAAGATGCTAAAATCAGAATGCTGTATGCAGGTGTCTTGAGTGGGGACAGAGATCCAGTAAAATTTTGGGAAGTCCTGGAAACTTATTTGAATCAAAATCCAGACCTGCAAAATCAATTTGAACTTATTTTAATTGGGAATATTGATCCGCAAATCATAAAGAAATTAAGCAGCTCAGGTTTAAAAGACCAATTGGTTTATTTTCCTTCTATGCCTCATGAACAATTACAAAGTCATTTATGTCAGGCAGATATCTTGCTTTTGATTGGTGTTCCAGGCAATAAAGGAGTGGTTACCGGTAAATTTTTTGAATACCTGTATTTGCAAAAACCGATACTGTCTATTGCTCCACAGGATGGTGATGTTGAATTGTTGTTAAATAAAACCAAAGCCGGCTTTAACGCAGACTATGAAGATGTATCAAAAATCGAATGGAACCTTAAGACGATAATTGAAATGGTTCGTAGGCAGAATTTTAATCCAGATCTTCAAGAGATTGAAAACTATTCCCGAAAAAACTTAACCGGTAATTTGGTTAAACTTTTGGAAGAAAATCTGACGTAGAAAAATAATAGTTGAG
>CAYMGR010000139.1:0-5910 GCA_964389985.1 uncultured Saprospiraceae bacterium | reverse complement strand
AAACGCCTCAAAATGTTTGTTCATGGAGAATCTATCAAATCAAAGAACAGTGACAGCATCTGTGTATTTATCCGTTTGGGTAAAGATTTTACAAATAATTATTACGAATATGAAATTCCTCTTCGTTATTCGAATGAAAACTTTTTTAACATCAGGGATTCGATATGGCCTAAATACAATGATTTCGATTTTCCGCTTCAATTATTAATTGATCTGAAAAACAAAAGAAATAATGATCCGAATGCAAGCCTGAGTAGTATCTATTCAATCGTTGATCCGGAACGTCCGGCCAACAAAGTTAAAATCATTGGAAATCCTACGATTGGTTTGGTGAGAGGCGTTCAAATGGGATTTGTCAATAAGAGCGGTGAAAATGTAGAAGATCTGGAAGTTTGGTTAAATGAATTGCGTCTAACTGGCTTAGAAGAAAAAGGCGGATTGGCAGCACAAGCGCGTGCGGAAATTCAATTGGCTGATTTAGGAAATATTAGTTTAGCTGGTAATTACTCAACAGTTGGATGGGGAGGTATAGATCAAAAATTAGATCAGCGGGCTCAGGATGAAACAAAACAGTTTGATGGTACCATGAATATTTCTTTGGATAAATTTTTACCGGAGAAAGTAGGTGTGCGATTACCATTAGCTCTTCAATTATCCAAGACCATTCGGACACCGGAGTATGACCCGAATAATACAGACTTGAAGCTCAAGGATCAAATCAAAGCAGCAAGCAGTCAACAGAAGAAAGATTCTATTCGGGACTTAGCTATAGATTATTCCGATATCAAGAGTTTTGCTTTAAACAATGTCCGTAAAGAACGAAAAGGGAATAGTAAGCCGAAACCTTGGAATATAGAAAACTTTTCTGTGAGTTATGCACATTCAGTTGCCAATAAGCATAATCCGATCATTGCACAGGATAAATTGAAATCGCAACAAGGTGGCATTGATTATAATTTTTCTTTGACACCAAAATACATTGAGCCTTTAAAGAAGCTGATTAAAAATCCAAATCTCAAATTTTTATCTGATATTAATTTTAATTTTATTCCCAACTCATTTTCTGTTCGGAATGGATTAGACCGCAAAGGCGCCACGCGAGTTTATCGATTTGCAGCTCCAAAATATAGTACCTGGGAAGATCGTAAGTTTTCATGGAATCGTGATTATACTTTAACCTGGGATTTTACACGTTCTTTGAAATTTAATTTTAGTGCCAGAAACGAAGCAGCAGTTGATGAAATTACCTTTAATCCACTTCGTCAGGAATATGTTGATCCAATTACCGGACAAGCTGTTTCTGAATCTGAACGGGGTCGTTATGTGCGTAATAATTTGAAAAATTTCGGACGAAATAAAGATTATAAACATAATTTCACCCTGGCCTATGCGGTGCCAACCCGTTTATTTCCATTTCTTGATTTTGTAACGATACGAACGCAATACACAGCAAATTATAACTGGGCTTCCGGTTCATTAAACAGCATTGATTCTTTGGGATCTGTGATCAGCAATGGGCAGACCATTAGTGTAACCAATGAATTTAATTTTACTACCTTATATAATAAATCGAGATTTTTGAAGAAGTATTCTGGCGAAGGTGTTTCATCCGGACGATTCAGACCTGCAAACAAAACCCGGGAAAATGCAAAACCTGAAGAAGCAGAAAAATCATCGAAAAATAAAAAGGAGAAAACAGATAAAGTCAATCCGTTTATAAAAGTAGCGGTTACGCCCCTTGTTATGTTAAAGCGGATTCAAATGAATTTCAGCCAAAACCGGGGAACTACGATTCCGGGATTTATGGAGCGGCCTGAAATTTTAGGATTGAATGGCGGTTTCGCAGCACCTGGTTGGAGTTTTATTTCCGGTGGGCAACCTGATTTTGGAAAGAACGGTTGGCTGGATAAAATTGCTGAGAAAGGTTGGATCTCTGAAAATTGTTATTTTAATAAAGAGATGATGCAAAAAAAATCAAATACAATTGGAGCCAAAATAAAAGTTGAGCCAGTACGTGATTTTAATATTGACTTAAATATCGATCGCAATTTCACCAGAGATCATGCGGAAACATTTAAGCTGGATTCTGTCTTTGGAACCAACCAAATGGCATTCCAGCATTTTACTCCCTTTGAAAATGGGCAATACACCATATCTTATATTTCATTGCAAACCTTATTTGAAAAAGACATCGATAAGTTGTTTGACCGATTTAGTAAAAATCGTCCGGTCATTTCAAAACGAGTTGCGGATCGATACGGTATTAAAAACTTAAGTCCGTTTAATCCGGAATATTCTGATGGTTTCCAGGGAGACCATATTGATGTGGTCACCCCGGCGTTTTTAGCCGCCTATACCGGAAAAGATGCGGGTTCGTTTAATCTGGATTTATTTAAAACCATACCTTTACCGAATTGGCAGGTTAATTATACTGGTTTAACCAGATTGCCGGGCTTGAAAAATATTTTCCAGGATTTATCGATTCGGCATGGTTATAAAAATACCTTGACGATCAATTCATTTAGAACGAATCTGGATTATCGTACAAATAATAATGAGTTACCGATTAGTCGCAGAAATAATGAATTGAAAGCTTCTTATTATTCTAAATACGAAGTTCCTGAAATGGTTATCAATGAACAATTTGCACCCTTAATTGGAGTCAACGTCAAAACAAAATCAGGATTGGAGTTAGGCCTTGATTTAAATAAAAACCGCAATTTGAAATTACAGAATGGGATAGAAGGGCAGCTTTTAGAATCTAAAGCAACCAATTATACCATTAAAGCAGGTTATACGATTAAGGATTATTATATCAGTTGGATTCCGGGAATGAAAGCTTTAAACAAAGGCGTTCCACCAAAGAAGAAGAAAAAGAAATCCAAAAAACCAGAAGAGCAACAAGTAGCCAATGCACCTAAAGGAAATGATCTAGAATTTACTTTTGATTTTGGGATTAATGATAATATTACTAAAATCCATCGCCTGGATAATAATATTCAAAGTCAAACGACGGCAGGTGCTAAACAAATTAGTTTTACTCCAGCAGTAAAATATAGTATGAATAAGAATCTGAATGTGCGTATCTTTTGTGATTATCGAAAAACGATTCCGTATATACAGAATCAGTTTAAAGATGTGCGAATTAATGGAGGCTTAACCATCTTATATACCTTGAACTAGCTATAGACTGAATTTTTTGAGACAGGTTTAATCCGTCAAACTTTATTTTTTCAGGCTTTATTTTTATTAAACTTTGTTAGACTTCATCAGTCTTATTTAAAAGTTTAATTATGAAAAAGCTCATTCTTTCTTTAGCCCTTATTTTAGGATTCCAGTTGGTTGTTCCCTTTTTGAATCAGCAGCTTAAAGCAGAAGGATGGTCAGAGCCGATCCGACTCAATCTGCCTGCATTTCTTTTGGGAGATACTCATTATATTTTGCAGGAAGCAAAGTTAGTCCAAACCAATAGTCATATCAAAGAACAAATTAAAATTGCGAAGGCACAAGTTTCAGTCTATCCAAATCCGGCAACTGAGTTTATCAAGATCACAACAGATGATTTTAACCAATATCAGTTATTTGATGAGAAAGGAACGATTTATCGTAAAGGATGGATTGATGAATCAGAAACAATACTTCGGAATAATATTCCTGCCGGGATCTATTTTCTTAAGTTGACAAATACGATGGGGGAAGTATATTATCATCGCCTGGTTTTCAATTGAACGTCAACGTTCCAAACAAACTATGAGAGCACCTTTTAAAACACTCCATTCAACAGATTTATAAGTATTCTAGCTTCATCTTTGGTTATTTGGATCAGGTGTATATACCTTTGCTGATTCATGAACATCTTATCGAAATTAGAAGAATTAGCAGCACAAAAAATCCTGATACTGGATGGAGCGATGGGCTCCTTGATCCAGCAATATAAATTACAGGAATCCGATTTCAGAAATGATTTATTAAAGGAGCATCCTAAGGATTTGAAAGGGAACAATGATTTGTTGTCGATCACCAGACCGGATGTTATCAAGCAAATTCATTTGGATTACCTGAAATCAGGTTCAGACATCATTGAGACGAATACATTTAGCGCAAATATTCTTTCACAGGCTGATTACGGATTGGAAGATTGGGTCTATGACATCAATTTTCAATCCGCTAAGATTGCAAAGGAAGCTGTTCAGGATTTTTATAAACTTAATCCACAAGCTGGTTTAAATGGATTCCAAAGTCCACGCTTTGTAGCCGGAGCTTTAGGACCAACCAACCGGACAGCCAGTTTAAGTCCGGATGTCAATAGACCCGGTTTTCGGGCCGTAAATTTTGATCAGTTAAAACAAGCCTATTATACACAAGCCAAAGGCTTATTGGAAGGAGGTGCAGACCTGTTTTTGGTAGAAACCATATTTGATACCTTGAATGGGAAAGCAGCACTTTATGCCATCGACGAATTATTTGAGGAAAAAGGGTTTTCGATACCATTGATGGTTTCAGGTACGATTACCGATGCCAGTGGCAGGACCTTATCCGGGCAAACGGTAGAAGCTTTTTTTGCTTCAATGACCCATTTGCCTTTGTTTTCAATCGGTTTAAATTGTGCATTAGGAGCAAAAGAGTTGCGACCTTACCTGGAAACGCTTAGTAAAATTGCAAATATGCGCGTCAGTGCATATCCGAATGCCGGACTTCCAAATGAATTGGGAGGATACGATCAAACAGCAAGCGAAATGATGGCCTTTATGCGCGACTTTGCGCAGCAAGGTTTTGTAAATATTGTTGGCGGATGCTGCGGTACCACCCCCGAACATATCCAATTAATCTCTGATGCCGTACAGCAAATCGAACCCAGAAGAATTCCGGAGGTTCCAGGATATTCTGTATTGAGTGGTTTGGAATTATTGGAATTTAGACCCGAACTCAATTTTATAAATATTGGTGAACGCACAAACGTTACCGGTTCTAAAAAGTTTGCCCAGCTGATCCTGAATCATAAGTTTGATGAAGCGATTGTAGTAGCCCGGCAACAAGTGGAGGCAGGTGCTCAGATCCTTGACATCAATATGGATGAAGGGCTACTCGATGGGGAAAAGGCCATGGTCGAGTTTATTAACCTGATTAGTTCAGAACCGGATATTATTAAAATTCCGGTTATGGTGGATTCATCAAAGTGGAAAGTAATAGAAGCCGGTCTCAAATGTTTACAAGGAAAATCTGTAGTCAATTCGATTTCTTTAAAGGAAGGAGAAGCAATTTTTTTAGAGCAGGCAAAAAAAGTTAGACGTTATGGTGCAGCAGTTGTAGTCATGGCATTTGATGAACAAGGACAGGCAGATACGATTGATCGGAAAGTTAGCATTTGTAAACGTGCGTATGATTTATTAACTCAAAAACTTGGATTTAAGGCAAGCGATATTTTTTTTGATCCAAATATTTTTGCTGTTGCCACCGGTATTGAGGAGCATAATGAATATGCCATCAATTTTATTGAAGCCACCCGGCAAATCAAACAACTTTGTCCCGGTGTAAAAATTAGTGGCGGTGTCAGTAATTTGTCGTTTTCATTTAGAGGGAATGAAATTGTAAGACAAGCTATGCATTCAGCATTTTTGTACCACGCGATTCAGGCAGGCATGGACATGGGTATCGTGAATGCAGGCCAAATGGAAGTGTATGATGAAATTCCAAAAGATCTTTTGGAATTGGTGGAGGATGTATTATTTAATAGAAGACCTGATGCCACCGAACGATTAACTGATTATGCAGATCAGCTCAAAACTAAAATCAAAACGAAGACACCAATTGTTCAGGATGTTTGGAGATCACAACCAGTTGAAGATCGATTGAAACATGCTTTGGTAAAAGGAATTACAGAATATATTCTTGAAGATACCGAGGAAGCCC
>CAYMGR010000138.1:0-5922 GCA_964389985.1 uncultured Saprospiraceae bacterium | reverse complement strand
CAATTGAATGGTCCCAATCGGCTTAGTTATTTAATCCCGAATTATTTGCGAATTTTATTCACAAAATACAGTTTCTCCCAGGTAAATAATTCAACCAACATGGTTTTTTCGTTGGGTTTTCCAGCATTAAATGTTTTACGAACGGTTTCATTTTTGCGGCCCATGTGACCATAAGAAGCCGTTTCCAAATACATAGGGGAACGCAGTTTTAATCGTTGTTCGATAGCATAAGGTCGCATATCAAACAATTTTTCGATTTTCTTAGCGATCTGGCCATCACTTAATTTTACTTTGGCAGTTCCTTTAGTATCTACAAAGATATTGCAGGGTTTAGCGACACCTATAGCATATGAAACCTGGACCAAAACCTCATCACACAGTCCGGCAGCAACCATATTTTTTGCAATATGCCTGGTAGCATAAGCAGCAGAACGGTCAACTTTAGAAGGATCTTTTCCACTAAATGCACCGCCTCCATGTGCGCCTTTACCTCCATAAGTGTCAACGATGATTTTACGACCCGTCAAACCGGTATCTCCATGGGGCCCACCAATAACAAATTTACCCGTTGGGTTAACATGGTAAGTGATGTCCTTGTTGAATAATTTTTTAATGTGTATTGGCAATCTTCTTTTGACTCTTGGGATCAACAGGTTGATTACATCGTATTTTATTTGAGCCAACATTTGTTCGTCTACTTTTGCTTGATTCTTATTGGACTTTCCTCCTCCAATAAACTCATCATGTTGGGTTGAAATCACGATGGTATCGATGCGGATGGGTTTATTATTATCCCCATATTCAATGGTTACCTGGCTTTTCGCATCGGGCCTTAAATAAGTCATCACCCGACCTTCTTTGCGGATTTTCGCGAGCTCTTCCAAAAGCATATGGGCCAAACTTAAGGCCAGGGGCATATAATTATCCGTTTCGTTGCTCGCAAAACCAAACATCATCCCCTGATCTCCGGCTCCCTGAGCTTTAGCGCGGGCTTCAAAACTCTGTTGTTTTACCTTGCGATCAACCCCTCGATTAATATCGGCAGATTGCTCATGAATAGCTGAAAAGACCCCACAGCTATTCGCCTCAAACATATATTCTGAACGGGTATAGCCAATTTTACGGATGACTTCCCGGGCAATTTCCTGGACATCCAAATAAGCTTTTGATTTGACTTCTCCGGCTAATACAACCTGACCAGTTGTTACCAGGGTTTCACAGGCTACTTTTGAATCTTTATCGTAGGCTAAAAAATGGTCAATCAGTGCATCTGAAATCTGATCGGCAATTTTATCCGGATGGCCTTCAGATACAGACTCAGAAGTAAATAAATATGGCATAATTGAGTTTTGATGAATTAAAGCGCAAAGATAATCGACCTGGTAAAATTTAAATGTGTTTTAAACAGGCAACCTCTGGCTTGGAGTCATCGTATCAATTTTTAATGCATTGTTAATAATTTGTACATTTACAAAAAATCAATCTTATGGGAAGTTTAAAACCATACACTGGAACCTTTGGAAAACCGGAATTAATCCATTTAATGCGGCGGACCTTATTTGGGATTCGAAAAGCAGAACTGAATGCTTTAAAATCTAAATCATTAAATGAAGTCATTGATATCCTTGTGCCTTCTACGCCTCCATTACCGGATCCACCCTTGAGAGCGTATTTTAATAATGTGGATCCAACAAAGGATAACTTGGATACTCTTGTTCCTTTTGGAACCACTTGGGTGGATACCCCAGCACAAGCCAGTCAGCCCGTAAATTCATCTGGCAATAAACGAAACAGTCTAAAACAATGGATGACCGGTTTGCAAATTCATCAAAATACTAGTGTGTATGAAAAAATGGTGATGTTTTACCAAACCTTATTGGTCACGGAAGATTCCGCTGTGGAAAACCCACATTCCATGTATAATACTCAAAGCCTCTATCGTAAATATGCTTTCGGTAATTACAAGCAACTTGTAAAGGACATTACTCTAGATGCTGGCATGTTGCGATACCTGAATGGAGAACGCAATACCAAAACGGCTCCGGATGAAAATTACGGACGCGAATTACAAGAATTATTTTGTGTGGGTAAAGGTCCGGGTTCTGGATACACAGAGGATGATGTTAAAGCTGCTGCCCGTGTATTAACAGGTTGGTTTGTAATTTACAATGAAAAGATTAATAATGTAACGGTAAATGTCATTCCACGCAAGGCATTTACGGCTTCAAAACACGACACTGCGGATAAAGTATTTTCTGCCTTTTATGGTGGAAAAACAATTAAACAAGATTTGACCATTACCGATAAAGGAAGTTTTTCTTCTATCGAAGAACGCCGGGCATTTGATGAAATTAATCAAATGATTGAAATGATATTTGCTACGGAAGAAGTATCCCGATATATATGTAGAAGACTTTGGAATTATTTTGTGTATTATGATATCACTGCAGAAATTGAATCAGAAGTCATTGAGCCTTTAGCAGAAATTTTCCGCCAACAGGTCAATCAACCTGATCAGATGCAAGTTGTATTAAAAGCTTTATTCAGCAGCGATTATTTCTATAAAATGGAGCATCGCGGATGTATGATTAAAAGTCCGACTGATTTCCATATAGGTATGGCTCGCTTATTTGATTTTCCGATTCCAAGACAATCTGCAACACCTCAAACAGATTTTACAAATTTGGAAGCACAATATTACATGTGGAACTACTTCAGGCAATTCAATATCAATGCTGGTCAGGATATCAATGATCCACCCAATGTAGCGGGTTGGCCTGCATTTTATCAAACCCCTTCCTTCCATGAAATCTGGATTGATACGTCTACGTATCCTTTCCGGAAGGGAGCTTATGAGGCTATCGGCAAATCTAATTTTACATTAAAAGCAGATAAGACCTATGATGGCAAATCTGGATTCTTGATTAAGATGAATTTTGTAGATGTTGTCAAACAATTTGATAATCCTTCTGATCCAAATGAGTTGATTCGCGAAGCCGTAGAATTAATGTTTGGTCCACCACTTTCACAAGCAGTTAAAGACCAATTAAAGACAAATTACTTGTTACTGGGGCAATCTACTGATTATTATTGGACAGATGCCTGGGAGGTCTATCTTGCTAATCCCAGCACTTCTGATCCTGAATCAAGACGAGTTCCTCAAATGCTACAGGATTTGTTTGTGTATTTGATGTCTGCTGCGGAATTCCATATTTGTTAATCCTTTTTCATCTCCTTTAATTTAAAAAATATGAAAAGAAGATCATTTTTACAATCTGTTCCGGTTGCTGTCGGTGGAATGACCGTGACAGCCCATGGATCGAGCCCATTATTAGCAGCATTAACAAATGCATTAGGGGATACCGATCGCGTTTTAATTATCGTACAACTTAATGGAGGGAATGATGGATTAAATACAGTCATACCATTAGACCAATATAGTGCCTTATCCCTTTCTACAATCAGGCAAAATATTTTATTACCTGAAGATAAAGTGTTAAAATTAGGCGGCACAAATGGTGCTACCGGATTGCATCCTGCAATGAGTCGGTTTTATGATCTGTATAATGAGGGTAAATTAGCGGTAATTCAAAGTGTGGGTTATCCTAAATTTAGTTACTCTCATTTCCGGGCTACAGATATCTGGATGACTGGAGCAGATTCTACCGAATATTTAAATTCTGGTTGGGCCGGTCGTTATCTGGCTTATGAATATCCAAATTATCCGGTAGGTTTTCCAAATCCGGTTATGCCCGATCCCCTATCGATCCGAGTTGGTGGAAATGTTGTTCTTGGTTTACAAAATCAAGGGGTGCCTATGGCCATATCTATCTCCAATACCAACGATCCATTAAACCTGACCGGAAGCTTATTTCAGGATCCGGTTGGAAATAATTATATGGGTAAAGAATTAGCATACGTTCGTGAAGTTCAACGTCAAACAGATAAATTTGGAGACTCCGTAAAAAACTCAGCCGACAAAGGCACGAATATGTCCAGCATGTATCCTAAAACCACTGCAGAGCCTGGATATACTTTGGGACAACAATTATCTATTGTGGCTAAATTAATTTCTGGAGGAATTAAAACAAGAATATTTTGGTTGAGTACCGGTGGTTATGATACCCATTCCAATCAGGTAACAGCATCAGATCATACAACAGGAGGTCATGCCAATTTATTAAAGGGATTATCAGATGCGATAGGTGCATTCATGAATGATTGTAAACTATTGGGTTTTGAAGATCGGGTAATTGGAATGACTTTTTCTGAGTTTGGACGACGAATCATTTCCAATGCTTCAGGTGGTACAGATCATGGCGCAGCACAACCCATGTTTGTATTTGGAAGTAAAGTTGTTGGCGGTGTTGTTGGCGCTAATCCGATCATCGATCCAAAATCTACAGTAGGTTCCAACTTACCGATGCAGTATGATTTCCGTTCAGTGTATGCATCCATATTATCAGATTGGTTTTGTGTTCCACAAGCTGATCTGGATGATATATTATTGCGAAATTATCAGAAATTACCTATACTGGATCCGGGAAATTGTATTCCGACATCCGTACATGATCAGAATAACCGCTTAGGTGAAAATCTGATTTACGCCTATCCAAATCCTTTTGTTCAATATACAAAAATTAAATTTGAAACCAAAGGTGGTCATACACAAATTCAAATTATTAATAATGAAGGATCTGTTATTCAAACCATCCTGGACGAACCAATGCAATCCGGTAAATACACAATTGAGTGTAATCTAGAGGATGCACCAGCAGGAATTTATTACATCCGTTTGCAAAACGGACCATTACAACAAGTTAAACCGATGATGAAAGTACAGTAATCAAATCGTTACTGTAAGATTAGTTCATGTTATTATAAAATATCCCGACTCGTATCTAGTCGGGATATTTTTTTTTGATACCATTTTAGCTAGGAAGTCTATAGTTAGGAAGGCTTTAGCAAAGAAGTCTTTAGGGATGAACGAACGATCTGCGTAAGCAGTTTTGGACGACAGTCCAAAAAGTGAGTGAACCCGATAGGGCTAGCAGGTTCAGTTGAAGAAGTCTTTAGGGAAGAAGAAATTATTTAATGAATGGTACCATGTTGCAATGCTTAAATGATTTGAAACCATTCGTTTTTCATTCATGGAATTGAGGTAAAAAATGCTGCATCCTATCTTGTAATAGTTCCGTCAGGGATTTTTTTAAATTAAATAAACAATGTTCAA
This sequence comes from uncultured Saprospiraceae bacterium, assembly GCA_964389985.1. Taxonomy (GTDB): domain Bacteria; phylum Bacteroidota; class Bacteroidia; order Chitinophagales; family Saprospiraceae; genus Vicinibacter. Next base: position 689 of record CAYMGR010000138.1, on the reverse strand, counting down.
TGAACATGCGCTAGGCGTAGGCTGCGCCTACGTCATGGATCAAATTCAAGCTGGCAAATATTATTATTCATTTAGTCATGTAACTAAGCTAAGAAATGTTACAATGCTACAATTTTGTATTGGTAAAATACTGTAATGAATTAGAATGATTCCCAATTTCTGTAGTCGTTAAATTATGCTACTTTTGCTATATGCTTCAAAATACGAAACACAAGGCCTTATTTATTATTTTTTGTTTACTCCTTCTGCAGTATTTTTTTAATCCATTTATTATTGACCCTATTGCTCTAAAAGTAATCAGTGCAGGTGTTTTAATGATCAGTTTATGGATACTGGAAATCATACCAATGCCAGTTGTCGCCCTCATTCCATTAGTGCTGTTTCCAATTTGGGGAATAGAGTCTCTGACTGATACTGCCAGAAACTATGCAGATCCGATTATCTTTTTATTTATGGGTGGATTTTTTATTGCCCTGGCAATTGAAAAGTGGAATCTGCACCAACGAATAGCATTGGGTATTCTCAAAAAATCTGGCGGCAAAGGAAATCATATCCTGTTAGGATTTATTATTGCTAGTTTTAGTATAAGCATGTGGTTGAGTAATACGGCTACTACTATGATGATGTTTCCCATTGCGCTCTCTGTTTTAAATGTTATGAGCCAAAATTATAAAGGCCCTCAGTTTCAT
>CAYMGR010000137.1:1587-5953 GCA_964389985.1 uncultured Saprospiraceae bacterium | reverse complement strand
ATTTAACAAAAAATAATAATAAATATTTGAAGAAAACTCGTGATTGACCATTTTTATGGCAAAATAATTCATATTTATTAATTGTATATTTGTCAGGGGATAGAATCTTCAGGACCTATGTAAAAATTATACGTCCCAAGAACTTGTAGTTTGTTTCTTGCTAAATTAAAATTGGCCGACCGCTTAAATCTGAATTTCTGATTTACCTAAAAGAATTAGAGATTGATTTTACTCCAAAGCACTTCAGTTGGCGGGATTTATACTTTAAATTGTCAAGAATAGGATTTATGGGCCTTAATAAGTAACTGGATGGTCAATTTTTATCTTCAAGTATATCACCTTATTGAGTCTGATTAGAATTTGGAAGGACCGCTTGTAGCAGAATCTGTCTGTTGCATTAATACAACTCAGCACAGGAGTCCATTATTAGGTGAAAGGCTAAATAAATTGATAGTTTGCAATTGGGTCTTCAATTCTATAAAGAAGTCATGCAAAAACCATTCAAAATTCATTCGTTATAAAACGATCAAATCAGTGTATTCTCTGTTTAATGAAAACCTATCATTTTCAAGCCGATTTAAGATCAATTTCTAAAAACAATGTTGGGTTTATTTGAAAACCACAAATTTTGAAATATGATTTGAAATTCCAGATTCCATAGAGATAAAATAAATACCTGGATTTAATTCGATGTTTAATTGGATCAGTGATTCATTTGAACTTAAGTGCATGGTTCCTGAATCAATAATTTGCCCTTGAATATTAATAATTTGATACTGTATTGGATGTTTAATTTCCGCATGAAAGCTAATTGCAAGTTGACGATTTATATATTGAAATTGGATCTCAGAGAGTGTAGGATTTGTAATATGATATGTCTTGAAAGGGGGTAAATATTCACCTTGCAATTCTGGAAATTCAATGTAAAAATTAATGGTTATAAAGTCATACACTTCGCAGCCGTCCTCATTGGTGGTCCACTTAAAGGTATAGGCACCAAAGCGAGAAACGCGTACCCTTGATTTAGGATCCATTGGATCTGTAAAATGAACTGTTCCCGGACCACCGGCATACGTCCAAAGTCCCTTCTTCCCTTGGGCATTTAATTTAGTGCCAAGTACACCGCCCAATTCTTGATCGGGACCTGCTATGTTTTTTTCAGATCTACCAAATGTTACATCCAGGCATGCTTGTAAACTACTTGAACAGGAATCGGAATAGTTTACACAAATTTTGCCGCTTGCCATATTGCTATTTTTCTGCCATCGGATGCAGATGCTGTCTGACAAATTAGGATTTGGAGTTAAGATTTCCCCTTCCAACACATTCCAGTTAAATGAAAACGGATCCTTTACGATGTCCTTAATTGTATAACATTCAACATCGCCTTTGCAAACCTGATTTTTCCCCACTAAGCTACCTGTATTAGGTGCCATTAAATAAGTGTCCTCATCAATTGCTTCGTCAAAAATAAAACTGCATGTACCAGATTCAGTTCCAAATGAATATTGCGCTAAAACCAAAAATTGATAATCTCCTTTTTTTGTTATTTTTAATTCCGGACCTGGCCCTAGAAACACTGTATTGTTGTTTGTTTTTTCAAACCAGGAATAACTATAATTCATTTCAATTCCAATCCCGCAGGTATCAGTATAATTTATTACTTCAGGACTCATGTAGACAGTTCCGTTTCTGCACACTAAATGGAAATTAGTTTTCAGATCTACATATGCTACATTAAGTATATAGCTACTATCACAAGCATAGAGCTCTGTAGATTTTGGAATGGGTATTTTTTTGTTAGCTGTACAATTTTTATAAAAATCTTTTTGAATCGGGTCAAAATAAGGGTCGCTTCCTGTGCAAGAAATATAATTGATTTTACCTGATCCAGGCTTGGGAAGAAGGATAAATTCTACTATACTATCAAATATATGGCAAGCTGTATTGAATCCCTGAGTATAAACTCCACTTGAATTAATTTTTTGTTGATGCCATCTAAACCCTCTTTGTTCATTACAAAGAATGCGGGTATTACCATAAAATTGGTCCTTTGTAACCCGGATGGTAGTACAGGTTAAATTTGATTGTCCACAATTATAATTAGGAATGCCGATGTAGCCTTGCACACATAATTCAAAATCTCCCTCAGTGGGAAAATCCATCCAGACTTCTCTGTCGAAATCATTTAATGCTTGACCATCAAAAGTCCACTCATAATATCCTTCACAAGGTTCATCTTTAGGTTCAACTGTAAATTTCTGCGAACAAGCTCCTAAGCTGATCTCAATCAAATTATTTGGATCGTTGTTGATGTTTTTTAAGACCAAAGGCAGCGGTGCATTCCCTCCGGATACGTTCATGGTATAATCACAAATGGTTCCATTTAACCCATCAATATCAATATAGTAAATTTTGCATGGAATGGGACTTGCAATTGTTATTTTTAGTTGATAATTGGGTGGAATAGGGCTAGGTGATCGCTTGCAAGAAATAGATGAGCCTCCACAACAAGCTGTACTGACTCCAATATCCAAGCCGGGATCATTAAACCAGTTATCAATACAATTGGATGTAGAAAGGATAATGTCAATTTTACTTCCATTGCTGACAAACGCATAGTGAACCTGATTTTGAGCTGAGCCGGTACAAAGTTCATTACATCGATCGCCAGAATAATTGCTAGATTCAACCAAAGTACAACTGGAGTTATTTAAATTATTGGCTCCACAAGTCAATGGGATATTTACACAATATGTAGACATATTAGGACAGTTTTGGCAATTGGCCGAATAGAGTAAAAAGACGTTTAGGCCTACCATAAATATATATCGACTAGTCTGAAACAATGTAGATTTTATGTCGATTCGGTTCATTGATGAAATGTTGTCCTTAAAACAAAGATCCAAATAAGTCTATTAACGCTGCCTTATCTGAATCTAAATATAAGGAAAATCTAGATAATCTTAAATTATAGCCTGAATGATACATTTCTTCCCACAGCAGAAAATCCAATAAAATTTTCCAGAATTGTGAAAATCGTTTGCACTGAGAAAGCCATCACCATTTTATAAAACACAAAATGGAATTGCAAAATGAGAGTAAAGACTCACTATCATTTTGCTGTTTTAAGGGTCTATAACAGAATCAAATGGACACATTCAATCCAAACAAGAAGTATAAATGATAGCTAGGATGATAGTCACTTCTTTAGATTTAAATGAATCAAATATCGAAAAAAATGTTGTGCCGATTCATTTTACACTTTCAGACATATAATGAACAACTAAAATGGATTACCTACTTTATTTTTTTTCAGTTAGCTTGGGTTAAAGGTGCAAATCAATGCAAATAACAAAGAAATTAGAAATATCCTAATTTGCTATAGCATGAATTATACCACAACCTCAAATCCGAAACACGATTTCTTTTTAGAAAAGTAAATTAATTTGGTGAAGAATTATTTATTTTATTACTTCACAAAATGAATTTATTAATTTCAACAATTATTCGATCAAGAGTAATTATCTATAATTTAAATTTTAACAACTTTGAACGTCCTCGTCTCGCCCTTTTCATTCTGAACATGGATAAAATAAATGCCCTTCTCGAGTGCGTCACCAATTGGAATAATCGTTTCATGTTTCATTGTTGTTGATTGAAAGATTTGTCCTTTCAAATTACTGATAGTTAGTTTCAAGCCTTGTCCTTTTGGATTTATCAACAACGTTTGATCTTCAAATACAGTGGCACTTAATGAAACTTGAAAATCTGTATTCAAATCGTTAGTTGCAACTGGATTTCCATCAAATACTAAAAACGCATCGAGTCCGCCTTCCACTAAATGACCAGGATTATCATCTGCGATACTCACCATAAATTTGATGTTAGATAATTTATTGGTTAATGATTTAATTTTGAAACGATCCTTTGCAATCCAGGCAGATTGACTTTTATTAATTTCTTCAATGCTTAAAGTATCGGTACCGGATAAGATGTAAAATTTAATCTTATCATTCGGTGTGTTGTTTCCACCTCCATTGTAAAACCAATAAGAATAATTTAATAAAGGCTCATTATAGCTTGACAAATTCATGCTTGGGCTGGTTAAGATCGTTGCCCCATTATCAACATCGGCCGCAGAAGGATCGGTTGTTCCATTACCGGTCACATAACAAGCATCACCTAAATCATTTGGGACATCTTGTTCAGATTGCGCCTGGTCGTTACCACTTATCGTGCCAACGGGTTCTGCACGTACCCAGGCACCAGTTGATGCGGTTGATTTAACGGTCCAGTTTTGTTCTAAAATAAAATCATCCTGATATCCTTTGTCCAATAAAATTTCAATTTCGGCTTTTGGACT
>CAYMGR010000137.1:0-1487 GCA_964389985.1 uncultured Saprospiraceae bacterium | reverse complement strand
AAACTATCTCTTACAATTCCTTCAAGATAGCAGGCTCTGATGTATTCTGGTTTAATCACAAATAATCCTCCTTCAATATCAGAAGCGATAATTGTTTTACTTGGTAAAAACGGACTGACTCCCCAACATCCATGAAAGCCGGATTGAGTTCCAAAATAAGTATCCACGGATCCGACTTCAATTAAATTTTCAGGTCGATGTGCATCTATGATTTTTACGCCATCTGTATAATAGGCTGTAATCAAATAACCATCCAAATATCTTGTATTATGTGGAATGACGCCGGTTCCTTCGGTGTCTTTAGGTCGCCACTGATCGATCAGCTTAATATTCGTTATATCGGACATATCATAAGCAGCAACATAGGCGTTTTCTTTTTCATCCGTTGTAAACATATAGCGGTTATCATCGGATGGCCAGTTGTTATGCGTAAAAGCAAATGGCGTTTTAATGCTGTTTATTTCTAATGGTTTTGATTTGTCCCTTACGTCATAAGCCGTCATCAGACCTTCATAAATTTCAGAAGAGTAGAGGGTATCTCTTCGCATAAACATATCGTGACTATAGCGGGTCGTTTCTGCGCCAAGAAACTTGGGGTTTTCAGGATCCTGGTTGAGATCAAAAAACAAAACACCTTGCCACGGACGACATCCATTTAAGCATAAAATTCCTTTTTCATCAACAAACACTGTATGGCAGGTCGTGATGTTTGCCGTTTGATTATTGGCAGTAACCGATGTGGTCCAAAACTTACTGGTTATGGTAGTAGGTGCATTGGTCATATTCACAATAATCACCCCATCCGAAGCATTATCTGTAACAGCATAAATGTGATCTTTGTATGAATAAACTTCTCTCCATACCGTATTGACCCCAGCTACCCGGGCACGTTCAATCGGTTTTGAAGGATCTTCTAAACTATAAATGACTAATGCATCCCGCACACCTATAGCGGCATATTCAATATTATTGCGATCTACAAAATGCCAAATTCCACTTCCACCACTTGGGGCCGGAATATGAGCTACAATACTCATATTTAAATTCCCGTCCTGACCATTTAAAAGTTGGATGAATAAAACAAAAACTAAAGTATTTAAGATAAACTTCATATCGATTCTATTAAAATTTTGGCAAAGGTAGCTCCTGAATTAGGATTATACCTAGATTTTAACGTTTGAACCTTATATTTGAGATAGGGAGTATGCCGATTTTTTGGAATTTTTTAGAGATTTAACAATGCCGGAATCGACTGAATTTTGAGCCATAAAATTTAAGTTTAATTAAGAAATGCCCGATCTCAATATATTTGCAGCCGTTAAAGTCTAATTTAGATAGTTAAACTATTCTGAATCAATTAATTAAATAAATCATGAACGAGGTTCTCAAACAATTTGAAAATAAGGTTTGCATTCTGACGATCAATCGGGAGCAGGCTATGAATGCCCTAAATCACAATGTGATTGATGAATTAAATGCCGCTATAG
>CAYMGR010000136.1:1400-5975 GCA_964389985.1 uncultured Saprospiraceae bacterium | reverse complement strand
GATCCTGTTTTTTTTGATTCGGATCCTGCTTTTGTTGTTCTTGTTTTTGCTGCTGATCCTTTTTAGAATCTTGAGAGTCTTTTGATTGCTGCTGCTCTTTCTCTTTATTTTGATCTTCCTTTTGTTGATGCTGCTGTTGCTGCTGTTGTTGTTGCTGTTGCTGTTGTTGAATTTGTTGTTGCTTTTTTGCAAGAACCAAATTATTTTTTGCTTCTAGATCTTTTGGATTTCTTTTCAGCGCTTCTTTATACGCTTCGATACTCTTGTCATACTGCTTTTGATTAAAATATGAATTACCTAAATTATAATAAGCATTGGATTTGTTTTTATCGGTAGGGGATGCAGATAAACTTTTTTCATAATATTCAGCTGCTTCTTTGGTCCGCCCTTGATGATATAAAGAATTAGCAATATTGTATTGATATTTAAATTCGGGTGTTATCGCATTTGCTTTTCGATAGGCTTCTTCAGCCTCAGTGAAGGCAGAGTCTTTATATAGTTTATCTCCTTTTACGCCATAAAACTTAGAATCTTGTCCGCACAATTGGGCTAATTGTAGGGAAACAAGCAAGATCATGAGCACATATTTAATCATATCTTTTTCCTAAAGTTTAAAGTTTCAACAATCAAGGCCAGTAAAGCCAGGAATAATAGATACTGAAAATAGGATTGGTAGGTACTAAACGATTGATAGGTTAATTCTTTTTTGGCCAATAAAGCGAATCGGTTTTTCAATCGCGTAAATCCAGCATCGGTATTTTCCATTTCAATGAGTTCTCCATTTGCTGTTCTTGCAATTTCTTCCAACAACTTTCGATTCGGTTTTGTAATGATTAAATTCCCGGATTCGTCCGTACGGTAATTATCGGTACGGGATCCAAATTGTGGAATAGGTCCACCTGCTTCTGTACCAACGGGTATCGTTATGATACTGATTCCTTTTTGAGCGGCCTTTTTAGCGGATTCAATGGCAGCGCCTTCGTGATCTTCTCCATCGGTCAGAATGATGATGATCCGGTGGAAACCCTGTTCCTCTCCAAATGACTTAATAGCCAATTCGATTGCTTCAGAAAGTGCGGTACCTTGCGTGCCAATATTTTTGGGACTGGCCATGGAGCTCATCAATTGGATGGTTGCCAGATCAGTAGTTAGTGGAGCATGCAAATATGCACTTCCTGCAAATGAAATAAATCCAATCCGTTCACTACGAAAGCGATCTAAAAACTGTTTAATCCAAACTTGTGATCGGGCTAATCGGTCTGGTTTTATATCTGAACATAACATACTCTGAGAAACGTCCAGAGCAATAAAAATATCTACATTTTGGGATTTTACTTTTTCCTTCTTTTTCCCAAATTGCGGATTTGAAAGGGCCAATACGGCTAATACAAATACAATATTAAACCAAATGAATTTACGGGTAAATAAATTGGTGGATTGGAATAAAGATTGCTTCAGGAGCGTTTTATTGCCAAGTTCTTGCCACCTTACATTTTGCTGTTTCTTATAATATAAAAACAATGCATACAACAGGGGTAGCATTAGAAGCAATAATAAGTATGATCCGGACTCGAGTCTAAACATATTCCGATACTATTTTTAAACGGCTCAATTTTAATAACCAGTCCATGGTTAATAAAAATAATCCTAACAAAAGAAATAAGCTAAATTCTTCTTCATAACGTTTTACATATCGTACTTCTATTTTGGTTTTTTCCAATCGGTCAATTTCTGTATAAATTTCTTTAAGTTTTTCTACATTCACAGCCCGATAATAGCGCCCCCCGGTAGAGGCAGAGATATCGTGCAAGAGTCCTTCATCAATCGTTACAGGAGCCATTCCAAAAACATATTCTCCATGCTGGCTTCTTCCAATTGGTGAATAGGCTTCTCCGTTTGTCCCCACACCAATTGAGTAAATTTTAATTTGATACGTTTGTGCTAATTCAGAAGCTAATTGAGGAGATATTTCACCAGCATTATTAACACCATCTGTCAGGAGTATAATTATTTTACTTTTTGCAGAATCTTCTTTTAATCGATTAATGGCCGATGCTAATCCCATGCCGATTGCCGTTCCATCTTCTAAAAATCCACATTTTAATTCCGATAATAATTCCGTTAAGGCCTGATGATCTGTTGTCAAAGGACATTGTGTAAATCCTTCTCCTGAAAATGCGGTGAGCCCAATTCGGTCATAAAGCCGCTTTGAAATAAAATCGGCAGCTACTGCTTTACTGACCTCCAATCGATTAGGGCTAAAATCCTGACTCAACATACTGGATGATAAATCCATCACTAAAAAAATAGCGATTCCTTCTGCATTAATTTTTTCTTCTTTTAGGATCCAGCGAGGTCTTGCAAGGGCTAAAATAAAGAAAACGAGGGCCAGTAGTTTGATATAATTTGTTATCGAATAATATTTAATTTTCCAATTCGAAACGGGTTTGATATTATTTAAGCTGGGATACAATAATGCATTTGTTGTTACAGTTGCTTTCCTGTTGAGCAAATACCACAGCCAAGGTACGATCAATAAGATCAAGAAAAACCAGGGATCTTCCCATTCTAAACGATCGATTCCTAACCAACTCATTTTAGCTCTTTAATGATAACCAGTTTTGATTGATTGGATAAACCAAAAAGACCTCTTGAAAAGATGGCCTCCTTTTTCCAAAGCCCCATCAAAATTAAAAAGGGAAGAAAGATGCTAATAAAAGGTAATGCAAATAATAAGAGGAACACCTGCAAGAATTTATTCGTTGAAATATTTAACAAACCATGATGCCACCGGTTGAATAAGCCAGATTCCTGTTGATGGAGTTTTACCCAATTATCCGGCAGATAGAATGTTTTTCGACGGATAAAATTATCGATTAATTCCAGTTTAGAATGACTCATCGGTTGATACGTTTGTACGAATAATTCAGGTACCGTATCCAAAGGAAATTCAAATTGCTCGGCCTGCTCCGCGCCTAATAAGGCCATCCAGTGAATTCGTTTTTCTTCCAGTATTTTTTCTGAGAGTTCCTGATTATTTCGGACAAAAGCTTTGGCAAATTCCATCCACTGTTCATTATCCTGATAGCTTGGAACGGCATTGGCAAATTTTACAAAATCACTTTGTGTAAAACAACTTTTTAATAATTCCGAATCCTTTAACTCGATCCCAGATTCTTCAAGTGATTCCATGATTTCTTTTGAAGTCAATTCCAAGGCAGGAAGTTTTAATCCATGCGAAATGAAACCTCTCAATATATAATTCAATTCGTCGTAATAGGCTTTTGTTTGATTCTGTTGCCACAATTTTTTCTCTTCCAACTCATACAGTGCTTCCATTGATTTTTCCCATATTTTTTTATCGGGAATAATTACCATACTTGCAGGTTTCGTTCGGTCAGCTTTGAAGAATTGCCAGATCACAAACAGCATTCCCAGAATCAATAAACAAGCCAATACGATAGCATAAATCAACCGTCTGGTATTGTGGGTCTCTTCAATTTCTTTGATGGGTCGCAAGATAGCCAGACTATCAGATGGGTTGTTTACATATAAATACAAAGCATTACCTGGATATCCCGTTGAATCTGGGATGCCAGTTCCATAAAGCATAGGGATTCTAAAATATCCGCTATCAAACACCGTAAACAAGATCTTTCGTTCGTAAACCGTTTTATTAAACACCCAGCTTCCTTTATCAAGAACTTGAAACCAATGCAGCGTGTCCAAAATGATAAATGGTTTTTCTCCTACTTGATCTTGCGGACTCATTAATGTGAGGTATTGCTGATCGCCAATGAGCATAGCAGTAGAATCCAGTTTTTGCTGAAAGGTTTGCTGTGCATGAGTAATACCCACTGCAACAGACAAGCTGATGATTCCGATCCACTTCCAGACGTTCAAATTAATTTCTTTTTTTGAAAAAGTTTAGTAAGGTTTTGATATATGAATCCTGAATATCCAAAGCCAGAAAATCAGCATTGGATCGATGAAATAATTGACGGGTCTTAAGGGACATTTGTTTTTGAGATTCCTGGAATTGGAACCGCCAATTTGAATCTGACGTATCCACTAATTGTTCAATTCCACTTTCCGAATCCTTCAAATGAATTAAACCCGCTTCAGGCCAGCTTTTTTCTAGTGGATCTAAAATTTGAATCCCGATGACATCATGTCTTCTGGATACTATTTTTAAACTCGCTTCATGCAATTCATCCTGAAAATCAGAAATCAAAAAGCAAATCGATTTTTTAGTTTGCACGCTGTTTAAATATTGCAAGGGAAGATCAAATCGCGTTCTGCCGGAATCCGATCGGACGACCAACAATTCGCGGATCATACGTAGGATATGCTGTTTTCCTTTTTTAGGTGGTATATACAAATGTATTTTATCACTGAATAAGATCATTCCAACTTTGTCGTGATTTTGAGTTGCAGAAAACGCAAGGACCGCACTGATTTCTGTCATCCATTGCATCTTTGTTTGATCCAATGATCCAAATTGTGTAGAACGACTGATATCAACTAATAACATAAGAGTCAACTCCCGTTCTTCTTCAAATATTTTAACCTGTG
>CAYMGR010000136.1:0-1300 GCA_964389985.1 uncultured Saprospiraceae bacterium | reverse complement strand
GTATTGATAGACATCATCTCTTTTTTCTTCCAGCTGATGTATTCCGCGAAATACGCTTTATAATCAAATTCCTTATCAAATAATTCTTCAATGCTAACAATTCGATTGAGTTTGCGATCAAAGTTGAACGATAAACTTCGCTCTGCATCACTCCAGGGTTCTGTAAATCTAAAAATACCGCTTACCCAATTTACGTTGACCCAGTCAATATCCATGGAAGCTTTTGCTTCTTTCAATCCACGAATGGGCCCCGTTTGATAAAATGAAACCACTTGTTCTGTCCATTTTTGGATAAAATTTTCCAGCCAGTTATCAAATTCGCGATCATTGATTTGAATATATTCTGCATATAAGCGTATGCCGGGAAAACTTTGATGCATACACTTAAAGGGATATTTTGATTGACTGGTCCAGATTTCCGTAATCTTGTATTTGTCTTTAAAATTTTCTTCAACTTCGATTTGTTCAGAACGTAATGTCCTTGTGTTTACTTCTTTAAATCGTTCGCCATTATAGTCATGAATGTTTAACAGCATCGATTCACAGGAAATGTCGTCACAATTGCCTGCAATCAGATAGCCACTTAATTTTTCTACCAGGCTAATGCTCCCCAATACTCTTTGGTCGTTTTCTTTTTTCACCTGAACAAAAACAGGATTTCGATCCAAAATTCCATTATAAGATTGATACCAGACCTGGCTTGGACATTCTAGAATTTTAAAGCCTTCACGTGACATTTTTTGAAATTCTATATAGTCCCCGTTTGTTTTTTCCGAATCCAAAATTTGAAGTAAAATACCATTGGGTTTAATCGTCCCTAACAAAAAACCGATATGCTCAAACGAACTGTCGATTAAAACCAATTTCACTTGTTCAAAATGATAGCTTCCTTCTGCGGTCCAAACTAGTTTCTTTGTAAGATTTTGTAAGATGGCCCGATAGTCTCTTCCATTGTGTCCCAAACTAAAAATATAAGATTCTCCTTTATTTGAGATACCGGAATATTGCTGGATCCAAACACCTTGATGATGATTTCCAAAGAGATCCATCAATTCTTGAATTTTTAAAGGAGCCTCTGCAGGTTGAGCAACGCTCAAACTATTTATAAAACAAAAACAAAAAAAGGATAGACTTCGAATCATCATTTGAATTAAGGGACTTCGACCTTGGCTAAAATGCGTGAAATAATTTCATCCTGGTTGATATTTTCAGCTTCCGCTTCATAACTCAATCCAATGCGATGTCTTAAAATATCTCTACACACATTTTGGATATCGTCAGGAATGACAAAGCCTCGGTG
>CAYMGR010000135.1:0-6071 GCA_964389985.1 uncultured Saprospiraceae bacterium | reverse complement strand
CTAATAAATGCCAATTTCTGGGCAGGGCATCTTGCGCAGGGAGACTGGAAGCCGAAAAAAATAAGACTGGTAAAACTAAAAATACGTAAATAAACTTCATCTAAATACAATTTAAGATAATATTTAATAAATAAAGGGCTATAAATCAATAATTAAAGTATAATATATTAAATCTTTTTAAAATATGTTATTATTTTTGCAGGGTTCCTAATGCACTGTCAAAGATGAGAATAACAGTTTTAACGATTCTAAGTTTTTTTTATTTCCAGGGCCTGGCACAAAATATTGATCTGGGCGTATCGTTTGGAGCAGCTAATTATAGTGGCGATCTCACAGAATCTGTAAAAGCTTCTATTAAACAAAGTCATCCTTGTTTAGGCTTCTACTTTCGGACCGAAATTGATCCGGTAATAAGTGTTAAAATACAGTATATGTCCCTTAAAGTAAGTGGCGATGACCGTTTTTCTACAAGGCCTGGCATTGATAAAAGAAAATTGAATTTTGAATCCCGGATCCAGGAATTGGGTATTTACGGGCAGTTTCAGCTGTTAAGTTTGTTTTTAGAACGCTCACCCCGTTTAAGTCCGCATGTTGAAATTGGAATTTCCGCTTTTCATTTTAACCCGACTTCAAGTTATTTAGGAAATGAAGTCAATTTACAATCACTAGGTACCGAAGGGCAGGGGATGCCTAATTATGACCCTAAATATGGACTCTATAGCTTTGCTTTAAATTTTGGATTGGGCTTTCGTTATTTTATATCTAGTTCATATTCAATAGGTTTAGACATGTTAGCCAGACAAACAAATACAGATTATTTGGATGACGCGTCTAAAAACTATGTTTCATATCAGGAACTTCTAGAAAATAATGGGCCGGTTGCTGCTGCTTTAGGCAATAAGATCAATGCCCCAACGGGTTCCCAAAGAGCAAACCCTGCTGATAAAGACTGGTTTCAATCGGTAAGTCTTGGATTTTCTTATCATTTTGGTAAGAAATATCATTATTTTAATCCAAGTTTGCAGAAACATCAAATTCGCTGTCCACATTTTTAACACCGCCAACTGCACTGGATCCTTTAGAGGTACTCCAGAAATACTGGTCCTATCCGGATTTTAGATGGCCGCAAAGGGAAATTATAGATTCCGTCATGCAGGGCAAGGATACCTTAGCTCTGCTGCCTACCGGTGCCGGTAAATCAATTTGTTATCAGGTTCCCGCTATCTGTTTGCCAGGGGTATGCATTGTGATTTCTCCATTAATTGCTCTGATGCAGGATCAGGTAAGTCGACTTAAAAGTTTAGGGGTCCAGGCGGCAGCAATCTATTCCGGAATGCATCGATCCGAAATGGAGGCCATTTTATCCAGGGCACGTTTTGGTGATTTGAAGTTATTGTATGTGTCGCCGGAGCGATTAGTCGCTAAAGATTTTCAGGAGTTTATTCAAAATGCTCCGGTGAGTTTCATTGCGGTTGATGAAGCCCATTGCATCTCACAATGGGGACATGATTTCCGTCCGGCTTATTTAAAAATTTCGAAACTCAGGGAATTTAGTAAAGCGGCTATTTTAGCACTTACAGCTACAGCCACTCCGAGGACTCGGGATGAGATCATTCTTCAATTAAAGCAGGTTCAGCCGTCTATTTTTGAAACCAGTTTCAGACGTGAAAATCTTTCGCTTTTGATTTATGAAGAAGAGCAAAAGATGGAAGCATTAATTAATTTTTTAAAGCCCATTAAAGAAAGCGTCATCATTTATTCGCGGAATCGGCGACAGACGGTTGATTTAGCACGAATGTTGGTGCAGGCGGGATTTAAAGCAGATGCCTATCACGCAGGAATGGAAGCTAGCCTGCGTTTGCAAAAGCAAAAAGATTGGATCGAAAATAAAATTCAGATCATCGTTGCGACCAATGCGTTTGGAATGGGCATCGACAAATCTGATGTCCGACTGGTTATGCATCTTGATTTGCCGCAGGGTCTGGAAGAATATTTTCAGGAAGCAGGTCGCGCGGGACGGGATCGGGAAAAAGCATATGCGGCTTTACTGTATAATCAGCAAGACATTGATCGATTAAAGCAGAATTACATAGATTCATTTCCAACGGAAGAAACGATCAGGGAAATTTACCGCTTTTTAGCCTTACAGTTTGAAATCCCGGAAGGAGCCGTTACAATGGATTCATTTGATTTTGATCTGGTGGAATTTTGTAAACGATTCCATTTAAAACCCTTGATTTGTCTTAACGCTCTAAAGATTCTGGAACAAAATGAGTTTATTGTTTTAACGGATGCCGTTTCAAGTCCATCACGCGTGCAACTAATAGCAGACAGAGAGATGCTGGAATCTTACCGGCAACAAGATCAAAAATTGGATAAATTGGTGATGGCTTTACTGAGAAATTATGAAGGCATTTTTTCAGTTGCGGTACAAATTCAGGAATCCAGTTTAGCATCCATTTGTCAGGAAGACAAACAAGCCATCCTGAAAATGTTACAGTATTTGCATAGCGAACAAGTCCTGGATTATCGACCGGCGAGAAACAATCCGCAGATTCTGTTTTTATATAGCCGCATGAAAAGCACAGACCTTAGAATTAATAAAACAAACTATAAGCTGCAAAAGGAACGCATGTGGATTCGGATTGAAAGCTTATTAGGATTTCTACAAACCCCTCATTGCAGACAGATTTTCATTTCAAGTTACTTTGGCCAGGATTCGAAAGAAGATTGTGGTATTTGTGATAATTGTTTATCAAAAAAAATGGGAAAACCGGATAAAGAATTAAAAATGAAATGGAAGGAATTAATTCGTCAGTATCTAGGAAAAAAGGAAACGATGAGTTATCGGGAAATTCTTCATTTGTTTCCACTCAATAAAAGGTCTTGGGTGGAAGGGATTGTGGAAGAAATGGTGGCCGAGCAGGAGCTGGTCAGGCAATACGAAATGCTGCGATTAAATCGTTAATCCAGTAAGATCATGAAACTCATCATTACAGTAACGACAGATATTGATTTTGACCAACGGGTTTGTAAAATAGCCGATAGCCTGGTCAAAGCGGGACATACGGTTTGCGTGATTGGTCGAAAAAAAAGCGATTTAGTGGATCGTCCGCATCCATTTCAAAAAATTTGGTTTACGTGTTGGTTTAACAGAAGTTTTTTATTTTATGCTGAATTTAATATCAGGCTCTTTGTCTTTTTATTATTTCAAAAATATGATGCGGTTTATGCCTGCGATTTGGATACGCTGTTAGGAGCTGGACTGATCACAAAGTTCAAAAATAAAAAGCTCTTTTTTGATGCACATGAATACATGCAAGAATCGGTAGAACTTCGCAAAAAAAAATGGATCCCCAAAATTTGGGCATTCATTGGTCGATTCATGATTCCCAAAACGGACCAGCGTTTTACTGTATCTGAAAGTTTGGCTACAGAACTCAGCCAAAAATATAAGCTTCCTTTTTTGGTTGTTCGGAATGTTCCCTATCGCTCCAAAATAAATAAAGTCAATGCTTCAAGTAAAATCATTTGGTACCAGGGAGCCATTAATGAGGGAAGAGGACTAGAGCAAGTCATCGAATATTTGGAAGATTTACCGGATTATGAATTCCATTTAGCCGGAACGGGAGATCTCCTGGAGCAATTAATAAATCAAGCTAAACAAAAATCCTATGCCAACCGCATCCGGTTTTATGGAAGATTGGCCTATGATGAGATGATGCACAAAGCGCAAGCAGCATTTGTTGGGATTGATCTGTTAGTCTCTGATAGCAAAAGTTATTGGTATTCGTTAAGTAATAAAACCTTTGATTATATACAAGCTGGATTGCCAAGCATTCAAATGAATTTTCCGGAATATAAGAAAATACACGATCAATATCGCGCTGGGCTATTAATAAACCATTTAAGCAAAAATGAATTTATAGCAGCCATTCATCAAATGGAATCATTTGAATATTATTCGCTGTGTAAATCAAATTGTTTGCTTGCTGCTGAAGAATTAATTTGGGAAGAGGAAAGTTTGCTCCTATTAAATTCAATTTAAGTGGCGGAATTAAATGGTAGAATAGGCGAAATTAAACTAAACAAAAATAATTATTTTGCTTTTGCGCTAAGCTTAATTTGTGGGATATTTATTTTTATATTCGGTGTTATTGGTAGTGACTTATCTTTCCTTCCAGGCGATTTGATTGATGGCAGATTTAATAATTATATATTAGAACATAATTTTCAATATTTCCTTGGTAATGAAGGCGATTTTTGGAACGCCGATTTTATGTTTCCAACTCAAAATGTGATTTGTTTTTCAGATAATTTGATAGGAACCGCCCCGTTTTACTTTCCATTTAGACTGATTGGCTTGGATCGCGAGACCTCATTTCAATTGTGGTTTTTAGTAATTTGTGTTTTAAATTTTTCTTCGTGTTATTATTTTATTAATAATTGGATTAGAAACCAAAGGGCAGCTGCATTAGGAGCTTATATTTTTGCTTTTTCATTGGCATTGCAATCTCAGGTAACGCATGTTCAGGTGTTTTCAAGATTTCCAATACCACTAGCATTTTTAATGTTGCATCTATTTATCCAAAAATTTAGTCCAAAATACTTTTTAGGCTTGCTATTATTTTCTATATGGCAGTTTTACTGTTCAATTTATTTAGGATTTCTTTTAAGTATTACAATCACAATATTCTTGTTAATTGGTATTTATGTAAATAGAGAAAAATTTCTTAAGCGAATTTATTCATATTCGTGGATATTTGAAATTTCTATTTACCTTATATTTGGGTTGATCGTATTGAGTTATTTGATGTTTCCATATTATGTTCATTCAAGGAATTTAGGCCAATTAAGTAATCACGAAGTTGCACTTCAGTCCGTTCCAACAATTTCATCCTATTTGTTTAGTCAGCCAGGAAGTTTATTATGGGATGGTTTAAGCCATCATTCAAACTACTTGCCGGCCTATTGGGACCACCAAATATTTACAGGGATATTGCCGATTTTAAGTTGTGTGATTATTTTATACGTTGTTTTTCTTAGTAAAGAATCAAATCTTAGATTAGGTCACTATTTTTACTCTATTTGCTTGACTTTTTTATTTTTTACGCGATTTGGAACCTGGAGCTTATATGACCTCATTTATAATATCCCGGGATTTGCAGCAATGAAATCATTAACTCGTATTGTAAATATTGAACTGCTCTTTTGGGGAATGTCAATTTCCTATTGTTATCATTTACTAACAAGAAGATATTCTCATTACCCATTTTTCATTTTTATAATTGTTTTAGGTTTAATTGTTTGTGATAATTATTTTTTATCTAGTAAGGTATATCGAACCGAAAAGAAGATAGCTCAGGAAAGAGTGGATTGTTTATTGCCAATCTTAACAAAAGTTCCAACTTATGCTGTTGTTTCTTATGAACCTAAATTGCTTGATCATGCAGCCTCTATATATCATTTAGATGCGATGCTGGCTTGTCAATCTCAGCAGTTGAAATGTGTAAATGCTTATTCAGGTAATTCACCTGGAAGTTTTACACCCTTTTGGAATACACCCAATGAGGAGAATCGGATAACTTGGTTTAAGTCCATGAATTTATTTCTGGATAGTCTTTTTGTTTTGGAGGATTGTAATCATTTAAAAGTGGAAGGAATCAAAGAGAGGGCGGACTCTATTTCTATTAAAGCAAACGATGCTGATTTATTTGATTTAGAAGTTAAAAAGATGGTGCAACATATTTTAAATGATCCTGAATGGTTAAACCACGTAGTTTTGAAAGCTAAGAGCAATCAGATATCAGTAGACAGCATGTTGACTTTGGATGCTATTTGGGTCTTAAAACATCAGTGAAAAAAGTATTTGATTTTTTTGAAACTATATGAGAAGCCGATGTCTTGTAGTTGTTTTTATGTGCTTACCAAGTGAATGATTTATTTAATAAGTTTTAATATCTCTGGAATAGTGATGTGCTTTTTACTTATTTTTGCATTCTAGAAATTTTACAATTGGACCAAAACCGAAATTTATTTTTACATGCTTTGACCTATGCCTGGATTTTGTT
>CAYMGR010000134.1:1449-6114 GCA_964389985.1 uncultured Saprospiraceae bacterium | reverse complement strand
TGCTAGTTACATCGTATTAAGTAACAACAGTTTAGGGAAACAAATTTCGGGGAGACTCTCCTCCAAATTACAGCTCGGATTAATTAGCAACGTGGTTCATTTAAAAGCCCAAAACGATGCAATGCATTTTCAAAAAAGTGTTTTTTCTGGGAAAGCTTCTGCCTGGTATAAATTGCGTGGTGGAAAAGGAATTATTTCAATCATGCCCAATGCCTTTGGAATTTTAAAAGGAGCTTCTATGCCATTAGAGCTTAAACCAATCAATGCTGTACTTCCTCCTGCTCAAGCTCATTTAGTCGAACGGAAGTTAATTCAGGGAAAAACCCCATTGACAGAAGCAGAAATAGTAGTTTCTGCGGGTAGGGGACTAAAAGATCCGTCTAATTGGAAAATGGTTGAAGATTTGGCGGATATCTTGCATGCAACAACAGCTTGTTCTAGGCCCGTAGCAGATGCCGGTTGGAGACCACATCATGAACATGTTGGACAAACAGGAATTGCCATTAGACCGAAAGTATACATTGCTATAGGTATATCAGGCGCTATACAGCATTTAGCAGGTGTTAATAATTCCAAAAAAATTATCGTTATCAATAAAGATCCGGAAGCTCCATTTTTTAAAGCCGCGGATTATGGAATTTGTGGAGATTTATTTGAAATTTTACCAAAATTAAATGAAGCTTTGCGTGTCAGCAAAATGAGTTAAAAATGGCTAGTCAAGATCATAAATTGATAGAATTAGAGATCATTGCGCTTTCACATAGTGTAACCCAATCTCAAAACTATGCTGTTGTATTAGGAGAAACAGAAGGAAACAGAAGATTGCCAATTGTAATTGGTGGTTATGAAGCACAAGCCATAGCTGTTGTTTTAGAACGCATGACACCTAATCGTCCATTGACGCATGACTTATTTAAGAATGCACTGTCCTCCTTCGGGATAGAAATTAAAGAAATACTGATTAATAATTTATTGGATGGAATCTTTTTTTCACAATTGATCTGTGAAAAAGAAGGAGAAATCATTAAAATTGATTCCAGGACTTCAGATGCACTGGCATTAGCCGTTCGCTTTAGTTGTCCAATCTATACCTATGAATTTATTATGGATTCTGCAGGTGTGGTTTTGGAAGAATCCGATGAGGAAAACCAAAAAGCGATAACGAAAAAAGAAAAACCTCAAAAACTATTTAGTAATTATAGTACCGAAGAACTCCAAAAGATGTTGAGTAAAGTGTTGGAAGAGGAGAACTATGAAAAAGCTGCGCATATCCGTGATGAGCTTAACAAGCGCAAGTAGCTGTTTGTTTGAATACTAAACAGTCGTTCCTTTGAGTTGCAAATTCAATAATTAAAGTTTGTAAACTTAGTATTTAAAATTTCTATCAGCTCATCAATCATTTCTGAACTGATGTCTAAATGAGTTACAAAACGAATGGAATGTTTTCCAAAAGCAGAGGCATGAATTCCATTTTGATTAAGTGTTTGAATAAATACTTCCGTACTTAGTGATGGAACTAAATCGAAAATAACAATATTCGTATAGACCTTTTTTATGGATTCAACGAATGCCAAATTTTTCAAACACGATTCAATTTTTTTTGCATGTTCATGATCCGTTTTTAAACGAGCAATGTGATGATCTAAAGCATAAATACCAGCCGCTGCCAAAAGTCCGGCTTGCCTCATGCCACCTCCCATTACCTTGCGCACTTTTCGACAGGATTGAATCCATTCCTTCTTGCCTAATAGAACG
The DNA here is from genome assembly GCA_964389985.1 of uncultured Saprospiraceae bacterium. GTDB lineage: Bacteria > Bacteroidota > Bacteroidia > Chitinophagales > Saprospiraceae > Vicinibacter. The sequence continues at coordinate 4,359 of CAYMGR010000134.1, read as the reverse complement.
GATCCTACAGGGGCTCCAAGTCCTTTGGATAAACAGATCGATATGGAATCAAACAAGGGTCCAATTTCATAACTGGAATAACCTGCTTCAACAATCGCATTAAATATCCGTGCTCCGTCCAAATGCAATTTCAGGTTTGCAGATTTGCAACAGGCTTCTATTTCTTGAAGTTCCTTTAGACTATAAATCGTTCCTCCGGTACGGTTACCTGTATTTTCAAGAACGACCAGTTTAGTGTTGGGTAACCAGTCGGCCTGCGGTTTTATAGCGCCTACTATTTGATCTGAACTCAAATGACCTGTTGGGCTATTAATGGGATTCACTGAAATGCCACTATGAAATGCATAACCTGAAACTTCATATTGAAAAACATGGCTATTCATTTCACAAATCATTTCATCAAATGGCTGAGTATGTGATTTAATAGCAATCTGATTTGCCATAGTTCCGGAAGGGCAAAACAAACCAGATTCTTGATTAAATAGTTCAGCGAGTTTAGTTTCTAATTGAATAACAGTCGGATCTTCCCGAAAAACATCATCCCCAAGGGGAGCAGACATCATATAGGAAAGCATTGCAGCCGTCGGGCGGGTAACGGTGTCGCTGATTAAATTAATTCTCCTACTGGAATCCATCCAGCAAAATTAATAACATAAATGAAGTGAAACTAATAAGCCTTGTATTGTTTGCCATCACCGGAGTAAATTTGATAGCCAACCAAGTTGATATATTTTTCAGCCAGATCATTGAAAAAGACATCTAATTCATGGCTGGATTTAGAGTGAAAATAATAAAATATAATATAATTACCTACAATTGAAGGATCGTCTTTGTAGATCAGGATATTGGAATCGGTTATTGTAAAATAAGAATAAAAACCGGGAATGAGTCGGTGTGTTTGACAATCAAATTCGACATCTTTCCTGAAACTGTTCATCAATGTTTCAGATGTTGGTTCTTTTGACTTTGGATATGCATAACCCCAGATAAGATTTGTGGGTATTTTATAGGTTTGTGAATATTTATTTTTCAAACCGGTACCCTCTAAAATAATGATTCTAAATATTTTTTCATCATTGTAAACTCGAAGCTTAATAAGAGATGCGGATCCTAATGAAACATTAATATCAAGGCTGTCTACAATATCCGGGAGCGCGATTAAGGACCGAAGAAAATATTTCCGATCCTGGCAATTGTTGGCTTTATAAGTGTTTAAAATGTCAATTTGATAATGCAGGCTATCCTTTCGCTCGTTGTAAATCAAAGTATCTTCTTGACAATAACTATTAGTCAGGGAAGCTATTTCGAGGAAAGATTGTCTGGTTGACAAAGATGGAATTTGCTCTACAATAGAAACACTAAATTCAGAGGGGATATTAATATTATTTTCTTCAGGCTTTGAACAGCCAAAAAGCAAACAAAGAAATGAGCAATAACATAAAAAACGCAAAGGCAAAACCATAATTTAAGTTCTATAATAATAACGATTCAGTTTAAAAAAGGCTGCGTATCGCATTCGATTCAGCCAGAATTAGTTAAAAATGGGTCAAACCGCTAGAAATGAGCTAATTCTCAATGATTTTAAATATTAATCCTTTGATAATCTTTATTTAAAAACTAAAAAGCAGGCCTGATAGAGCTAATTTCGCGTTGATTTTAAAATATGGAGCAAATTAGAAATTTTTGTGTGATTGCACACATTGATCATGGCAAAAGTACCTTGTCAGACAGGTTATTGGAATTCACGAAGACGATTTCGGAGAGAGATATGCAAAATCAGGCACTTGATGATATGGATTTGGAACGCGAACGGGGAATTACCATTAAAGCCCATGCCATTCAGTTAAATTATGATCATACAGACGGTAAACGATATGTATTTAATTTAATTGACACACCCGGACACGTTGACTTTTCGTACGAGGTTTCCCGGTCGATTGCAGCTTGCGAAGGTGCCTTGTTACTTATAGATGCTACACAAGGTATTCAGGCTCAGACAATTTCAAATTTATATTTGGCGATTGATCATAATTTGGAGATCATTCCCATTCTCAATAAGATCGACATGGATAGTGCCATGATTGATCAGGTTAGTGACCAGGTTATTGATTTGATTGGTTGTTCAAAAGAAGATATCATTCTGGCCAGTGGAAAAACAGGGCAGGGTGTTCCGGAAGTGATGGCTGCCATTGTGAATCGGATTCCAGCTCCAAAAGGTGAGCCTAACGGGCCCTTACAAGCTTTAATTTTTGACTCTGTTTACAATTCCTTTCGAGGAATTATTGTTTATTATAGGATCCTGAATGGTAATTTAAAAAAAGGGGATCGCGTTCGGTTTTTTAATACAGGAAATGAATATGAGGCCGAAGAAGTTGGCATCCTGAGGATGAGCTTATTTGCAAAAAACGAGATCGGATGCGGAGACGTGGGTTATATCATTACCGGGATAAAGGATGCCAAAGAAGTTAAAGTAGGGGATACCTTAACGAAAGTATCCAATCCTTGCCAGGAAGGAATCAAGGGATTTGAAGAAGTCAAACCCATGGTTTTTGCGGGAATTTATCCGGTTGAAAATGAATATTTTGAAGATTTAAGAGATAGTCTGGAGAAGTTGAGATTAAATGATTCCTCTTTAGTTTATGAACCGGAGACATCTATTGCATTGGGATTTGGTTTCCGTTGTGGGTTTTTAGGGATGCTCCACTTAGAAATTATACAGGAAAGGCTATCACGTGAATTTAATCAAGAGGTCATAACGATAGTTCCCAACGTTTCCTATAAAGCTCTTACAACCAGGCAAGAACTCCTGATTATTAACACTCCAAATGACTTACCAGAACCCAATTTTTTGGAATATGTAGAAGAACCCTACATTCAAGCTCAGATTATTACAATACCAGATTATATCGG
>CAYMGR010000134.1:0-1349 GCA_964389985.1 uncultured Saprospiraceae bacterium | reverse complement strand
GCATTGGTTCACCGCTCTAAAGCTGAATCAGTTGGACGTAGAATGTGTACTAAGTTAAAAGAAATTTTACCTAAACACCAATTTGTTATTGCTATTCAAGCAGCAATTGGTGGAAAAATAATTGCCCGTGAAACCATTTCAGCGATGCGCAAAGATGTAACGGCTAAATGCTATGGAGGGGATATTAGCCGTAAAAGAAAATTACTTGAAAAGCAAAAAGAAGGAAAGAAGAAAATGCGTCAAATAGGAAGCATTGACGTTCCTCAAAAAGCATTTCTAGATGTACTAAAGCTGGATGAATAAATCTACTGCTTTAACAATCGGATGATTTTTTGAGACTTTTCAGATTGCATTTTTAGTAAATAAATACCGGTAGTTAATTCGTTGAATTCAAGTTTAGACTTTTCTTGTACCATTCCTTTTTGAATCAATGCACCGGAAATGGATAAAATTTGATATTCAAAAATTTCAGGTTGATTGCAACTGATCACCAATTCATTTGTAAATGGAATGGGATAGACAGAAAATACTAGTTTGGTTTCTTGTTCAGTTTGTGTAATTAATTTAATCGTAAAGGGACCAAATTCAAATTCACAACCATTTTTAAATGCTCGGATCAAATAACTTCCTGCGGCCAACTGATCACCGCTCGTGTTGACTCGTTCTAAAGTACTGGCATTAATAATTACAAAAGAATCTATTGTATTAAAATAACTAATTAATTTTCCATCCTTTAGCCCAGGCACTGATTCATCTTGAATCCGGATGGAATCAAGTTTAATGATAGCACCGGTATAAATTAAGGTATCATTAAATTCATTGGTACAGTTAGAGTTTTCATAAGCTCTAAGCTGCAAGATGTTATCTAGAGTATTCAGAAAAACCAGGCTAGTGTCGCGATCAAAATGCAAGGTGTCTGTTTTGTAAATGACAGAATAAGGAGTTCCATTTCGATTACTTAATGCAATGATGTGCGTAACCGTATCTCCTAAACATAGATTGATAAAGCTTGTATCTAATTCAATCTTGATGGGATTTTCAACATGAACAATAAAACTGTCAATGGTTATATTATTTGAAAGATCGATCGCTTGATATTTCAGAATAGTTTCTCCAATTGGAAATAGGGTCCCAGGTTCAGGGCCACTTATTTTAATAAATTCAATTAAAGCACAATTATCGTTGGCAGTAATTTGGGGGACTACAATATCACAGCGATAAAATGTGGTATCAGGCCATTTATGGATGATCGGCGGAAAACTATCTTTTACAGTTATGAAAAAGCTATCCTTAACCTGGTTGCCACTTAAATCGGTTGCTTGCATGAGGTAACGATTCCTTCCAACATG
>CAYMGR010000133.1:0-6178 GCA_964389985.1 uncultured Saprospiraceae bacterium | reverse complement strand
ACCGATGCATGAATATTTCTCAATTTCCAAATCATTGCTGGAAAATGCCTGAAATCGTAAATACTCCAATCAGGGTTTGCGTTCTTATCGCTCAGTATAAATGCTTTGTCATCATTGGTTAAATTTGAATGGATTTCGGCAATGAGTTTTTCTCTTGTACTTTCGTATTGACTGTAATTAAATAGTTCATCTGTCATTCCGTTAAATTGATTTGAAAGTACAGTACGCTGATCTTTAAATATAGGTCGAACTAATTCATGCATCGGTTTGCCGCTGCAAAGCAAGCAGAGTAAAAAACCCTTTTTTACTTCCGGTGTAAATCCTTCATTGTCCAATAAATAATTTACATCAAATAAATCACGTGGATGCTGACGATCCAGTGCGGCCACAATTTTGCCACCATAAAGCTGACCGAAATGCATAATAGGCAGCCTACAATATGACTCAAAAATATCTTGCGCCTTTTCACACAAAGGAAATTCAACCGGATCTGACAATACACCTCGGTTCACAAGATTAACCTCCAGCTTTACAACTGCTTTGTTTTCAGTTATAATCAATTTCCCTTGATCAAGCATCTTAGAGATGCTTAGACCTGAATAAATTTTTTGAATATTTGCAGATAGTCTGTTTAGTGAGGCTTCAATATGTTCCAACGAACTATTTCTTTCTTCTATGGGCAAGTAGGTGAGATCAATATCTACAGATAGCCTGGGCATATTCCGGATAAATAAATTAATTGCCGTGCCTCCATGAAGGGCAAAGCAGCTTTCTTTGGCAAGCTCCGGCAATAAGTCCAATAAGAGTTTTACTTGCTGCTTATATCCTTTTTCCATAACTTGCTAATTCCTTTGGAATTGTTATTTCGTATTTATCAACAAGAACACCATTCTTGACGATGCTTCGTTTTCCTTTTCCCAATTCTACCCTGTTAAGATCCAGCTGATTAAACCAGGCATGATCTGCTTTTTCTGCCAAATAAAGAAAAAGGCGTTTTACTTTAATTGATTGGCAACTGATGAGCAATGATTGCACTAGTTTCGGATGGAGATTATTCAAACCTTCCATAATGTTAAAGCACTCCAATAATTCTTGCTTGTATGGTGATAAGTATAAGCATTCCATTAGTGCTCGTGCCGCACTTGAAATTTTAATAGTAAAATTTTTTACTTCAATTTCTGTGAGACCTAAATCGGGTGGTAAAAAAGATGAAGCATAATAATCAATTCTTATTCCCCATGGATAATTTATAAACCATACTGGCAATTTTTCCCTGCTCATCCCAAAAAGAACCACTTTGTTTTGAGCCAATTCCAAATAATGGCTTTTACCTAGCAATGAAAGCGCTGTGCGACCACCAGGATGGATGTTTAATCCAGCCTGCTTCTGTAAAGCATATACTGCACCCTCATATGAAACGCTATCATTAAATCGTATGTGGGCACCTTGTCCTATGGATTGCAGCCAATTGGATTTCCGATAATGTTTCTGTAATTCAAAACTGTAGCCATGCTCAGCAAGCCAGGATGACAATAGAACAACCCCTGTAGGTTGGCTTTGGAGCAGTTGGTTTATTTTTGTTGTTTTTAATGTAGTCATGCTACTTAAATTCTGATATATGTAACCTCGAATCTTGTAAAAGTTTATATTTTATACTATAAAGGTACTAATAATACATTTAACAAGCAAAATTTAAACTATTTTAAACCGCAATAGTGTATCACTCCTTCGGGGTTTTAATTTGGATCTAACGATGTCATCCCCACAGGGCTTACATGAAATTGTTCCCCCTCACTCACCACACAACCACCTCCTCAAATCTTCACCACCGCGACGCGATGCAAACAATGGCTCATTATATTGATGCAAATGCAACTCTTTGTTATTGTGTATGTATGATTTTACATAATTAGGGTTTGCGATCTGTCTCTAGGTCCTGGGGGTGGATTTCTTTTGCTCATTCTCAATATCAATAAAATTGCTAGGATTTACCTAATCTAGTGTAAACTAGCTTACAATCAAAGGGAATAGTTTATAAAATTTTTTAGGATCAAGAATAATAAATTTTTAAAAAAAAATATAAATTTGGTTACTTCTTTACTGACTCAAGACATCTCATTATCGATAAACGCCTTTTAAGTGTAATAGGCGGATTTTTTAACAATAAAATTTTTACTATGAAAATGAGACGATTTACTAATGACTTCCAGCTCAACCCGGTTTACAGTTTAGCTCTCTTTTTGAGCTTTTTCTTTACTGCCTGGCTTCATGGTCAGGGAATTGGCTGCAGGGCTTTGAGTTTTAATTTGATCCCACAGGCAGGGAATTGCTGTTATAAATTACAGGCCAACAACAGTAATCCAGACAACTGTTTCCAACAATTGACCATCACCGTTAATCCGGATGAATTTACCAATTTTAAGTCACTTCCGGGATGGCAAGCCAATTCAATTGATCTTGGAACCTATACCATCAGGCCTTCAGTGGGATTTATCCCTTTCGGACTTTCTGAACTGGCAACATTTTGTATACAAGGGAGCCCGGCAACTCAAATGCTTATACAATGGGACAATCTTTGTCTGCTTGAGGGATGTGATACGACCATGAATGTCCTGGGTTGCCAACCTAAGGGAAATTTAGAAGGCTATGTTTATGCAGATATCGGTTGTGCCGGAAACACCTATTCGAAAGGAAGCGGCCTTCAGGATTGGACAGTCGACATATTTGACGGGCAACAAAATTTAGTAAGCACTGTAGTTACCGATAGTAATGGTTATTATATGATATATGATCTTCCATTGGGACAATACTACTGCAGAGTGTCAGTCAATCCGGGATGGACAGCGAATGTGCCTCCAACCGGTGAAATTCAAGTGGATGTTGAAGAAAATAAAACTTCTTCCGCAAATATTGGAGTTTGTCCTAACAATTGTAAGTGCGATTCACTGAGTTATTCCCTGCTTTCCATTGAAGGTGGTTTAGATACAGTCATTCATTATCTCTCCTTCGTCAATACAGTTGATTATTGTTTTGATCAAATTGCTGTTAGCGTTGATTCTGGTACACTGGTAGATTTTGAATCGATCACAGGAGAGATCTGTTGTACCGAACAAAACAAGAGCTGCTGCCATTGGAGTGCTTTCAAGAAGGCCAATCCAAACACCATCTTTCTGGACCACGATAAAAAGAGAATTCCCAATACCAATGGAATCGTATTAAAACTCGTAATCACTGGAAATGGAAACCATAAGTTTAGCGTCTGGCCACTCATTTCTGGAAAACAGGTCTCACCTGATTGCACGAGAGGTTTGGCATATTTCAGGCCATTGCCTCCCAAAAAATCCTGCTGCCCGGACCACACTTTCTTTGGACCAGAACTCATCTGCAATGGAAATTTTAACCAGATCTATCCGGGGACTCCAAATTTTTGTATTAACACAGATTATCAATATTTTTCTGGTTCTTCATTAGGATATGGCTCATACACTGTTGGAAATGCAATAACTGTTTCTGCTGCAAATGGAGCAAATTGGGTTTGTGTAGGACAGGGAGGTCCCTCTGATAATTTTATGATTGTGGATGGAACTTATCCTAATAAGAGAATTTGGGAGCAAACAATTGCGGTTACCCAATACACAGATTACACTTTTAGCATTTATATGAATTGCATTGCAAGGTCAAATCCTGGAATGGATCCGATAATTGATGTTTTCATAAATTCCATACTTTTAGGTACGCTTCCTGCTACTTTTCAATCTGGCTGGTTAAATCTTACATTTTGCTGGAACAGTAACATTAATAAAAATGCATTGATTACTATTCGGACCAATCGCAATGTTGCTCAAAATGACTTTGCACTGGACAACATCAGTTTTAGAGCTTGTGTTCCAGATAGCCTGTGTTGCGATCCGAGTAATTTTACAGCCCTATCGTACAGACCTTTCACCGGTGCACCCAATCAGACCGCTTTTTGTGGAGACACTTTAAAAGCCAATTGTGTTTCTCTTACGAACTGGACACTCAGCGGACTTTTTCAATGTGCAAGTCCGAACTGCAATCCTCAGTCCATGTCTGCGTATCTCACCAAGCCCAATGGAACACAGGTAGCGGTATCTTTAAACTGGAATGTTCCGGGTTTTCAAATTACTATTCCGGCTACTGATCTTTCGAGCTCCGGGTTTTACACCTTAAGTATCCAGGCGCTGTGCGGAACCAGTATTTGCAGTTGTGATTTTATCATTTGCGTAGAATGTTGCCTTGAAGAATTTGAAGATGAGGCAATAGGAAGTCCGGGAAAATGGCTCACAATTGATGGTGGTGCTTCAGTTTCAAATACAGTTCCAGGAAACCCAACACATGTTCTTGTCGGAAATGATGCAAATGGCGGCTCGTGGATGTATAACCAGGCAGAATACAATGGAAATTGGATTCAAAAGTATAATGAATGTTTTTGCTTTGATATCCGCTATGATCCTGGATCAACAACTAATCCTAAAACTGGAACACAAACTTTAAATATTTATCAAGGGCCAAATCCTTTAAATGCTACAAAAAGAGCCGTATTTGTTTCTAATACACCCATCGGAAATAGCTGGCAACGCATTTGTGTTCCGATTGCATTAGCAGGATCTACAGGATTACCTTCAAATGCCTATGGTCATTGGCAGATGACTGCAGGGAGCAATAATGATTTCAATTCGCTGATTACTAATGTTAAAGGCATCGCATTTATTCTCGATTTTGCGAGTGGTCCTGATCCTTTGGAAAAACTATACATCGATAACATCTGTCTGGAAAAATGTCTTGATTCCTGCTATTGCGGACCCCATGAATTTTTATATGCTGTTGGTCGTAGTCCACTTCAACCTAAAAATTGCGGTGATACTTTATATGTTCCTTCCTCAGGAAATATTTTACCCATACAATTATTGAGTTCCTTCCGATGTTTGGGTAGAGATTGCGATACGACCGTTTTGGATTGGACCCTTACCGGACCTGCAAACAGCGGTTTCACTCCAATTCAACAAACGGGTGTTGTGGCCGGACCGAATTATACGATACCCATCCAAAATAGCACTTTCGTTTATCCGGGAATATATACGCTTACAGTTGTCGGATACTGTAATGGAAAAAGATGTCCATGTACACTTTATTTTGAAGCCGAAGGATACAGCTGTTGCAGAGATAGTTTGGCCTTTGTCAATGTAGCATTAAATGCCGTAAACGTAGCGCTCGATCCTGATCATTGCAAAGCTAAAATTCAAATCAGCGATTTACCGTCATGCATCAAAGTATACGGCATCAATTGGGGAGATGGCACCATCGATCCTGCTACATACGGCTCTGGTGATATGATCATGCACACCTATACCAATAGTGGGACCTACTTAATTCAATGGCTGGTCAAGGAAGAATCAAATGGAGTTTTGTGCCAATTCATCGAACTCGGACAAAGAATCAATATCAAATGTGAACCTTGCAGATGCTATTCCTTATGGACTGATGTTTCTTTGGGATTTCATGTGTTGGGAAATACAAAATCGTGTTCCAGAATTTTTCAGCCCATCCAACTTTGTTCAAACGATTTGGTCCATTGGACAATCAGTGGAACGAATTACAACGTTTCGGGAACTAGTTTGGGAAATCAAGCATTCTCACATGGATTTAACAACCCCGGGACTTATCAGATCTGTATGTCTGTGACGCGGACAAATCCCAATGGATTGGATTGTGATACTTTGATCTGTCGAAAAATTTACGTACACTGTAAAGGGACTGGTTCCTGGACAGGAGCAAATTGTGAAACCAATCTCCTGAATAACGGAAATTTTGAAGATATGGAGTCTGATACAGTATTGCTTTCGCCGGGTATTAAAGAAGACGGTATAAATTCCTGGAAACCGTTTCCCAATGACACAAATCCAACAGCAAACCGCCTTATGGGTTTACTGAATATTGGTAGCCAGGATCAGGGCTCTGTGATTTTTACAGCCAACCAAAACAATTTTGCAGGATTGGTTTATGGAGCACCAATAGTCACGTCCCGAAGTAATATCAAGATGTTTATTAGCTATGATTTTTACAATTATGTAGAAAATGATACCAGCGATCCCCATTTTGAATTCAGACTGCAAAAAGCTCCTGACAAAAAAAGCATGGAAGACCGCATTGTGTTACG
>CAYMGR010000132.1:3024-6196 GCA_964389985.1 uncultured Saprospiraceae bacterium | reverse complement strand
AAACAGGTGCTATGGTATCTTTAATAACTTCAATAAATGATTCATTGATACATCCGCCGGCATCTGTAATAGTTATATAATAAGTACCTTCCTGATTCACAAAAAGTATTGAATCAGAACCGAGCACCTGTGACCCATCTGACCAATTAAACGTGATTGGGGATACCTGGGTGATTGCATGAAGTTTTGCAAGAGGATGATTACAATCGATTGTATCTGCAATGACAGCCAAATCAGGAATTAAATCTTTTTTAATGACTAATACTTCGAGTGAATCTTTACAAAATCCATCATCCATTACAATCTTATAGGTACCCGCTTGATTTACGACAGGCCTCAAAGAATCAGAGAGCGAAACAAAGTTTCCATCTTGTGTAGACCAACTGATTGTAGATCGACTCGATTTGACAGAAGCTGTCAAGTCAAGCTTGATTGTTGGTGAATTGCAGGTTATTGTATCCGGAATTTTCGATTGAATTTTTAAATCGACAAGTTTCAAAGACAATTCTAATATGGAATCACACTGAAAGCTTGATTGCAAAGGAATGGAATACAGTCCATCCAAATAATAATTTATTCCAGCTAATTTCAGCGTATCGCCCCGGCATAAAGCAAAACTATCCTGAACTTTATTATAATTCGGATGAATATAAACATCAAGACAGTTTTTGGAAATTTCTGCACAAAAACTTTGCGTATTAGTAACCAAATCGTTTCTGAAACTCGACATTAAATCTCCTACAGCTGGCAACAACAAGCTATCTGTTTTAAAATAAGAAATGCCACAAATAGTATAGAGGCCCACCGGTTGATTCCTCAAATCCAGATTATTACCAATATTTATAATGGTATCATTTGATGAAACGATATATTTATAATCGTATTCTGATGAATCGGGCTGATAAAATGGAAAGCTAACTGTATCTTTTATATCTAATTCAGGATCGCCCTCACAGAAATCCAGTTGTGTTGTTGCAAAAAGGCCTCCATTTGGACTACAATCTTTACAATCTATACCTGTGGGATCGCAAAACAACAGGCAAAAGCTTTCTAATTTCCCTTCATAGAAACGTTCATCATCATGCACTTCCAAAGTCCAAATGCCATTTACACTTCCTTGATTAAAAAGCTCTAAACAACCAACTTGTGGATAATACGTTCCACTATAAAATCTACCAAAGATGCCCCATGCTTGCTGGTTATCCCACTTCTTTTTAAAACCTTTGTCTGGTATAGAGGCATCTGCACATGGAACAAAGGTCACATTCCATTGGGAGAAATCTGAAAGTCCTGAATTTCCTATGGGACCAATCAAGCGCAGTCTTTGACCAGCCGGTGAGATTAAATCCATGGTCAAATCTCCAATAAATTCATGTTCAAATTTAATTCTTACACCACAAACACCCTGATTCGCATTTGCCAAATTATTGTTTGTTGCGGAGCTGATTAATAGTTTTAATGAAACCGTAGATTGATCTAAAATCAGCAAACTGGAATCTATACAACACCATTGACAGGATGCTTTTGCAAGTCCAAGACAAGCTATAACGAGATAAATCCATTTAGTCAAAAAGTGCATTCTCTGATACTCAAAACGTATTTAATCAAAAATCGTGCAATTTGCTTTTATTTCAAGCAAAATTCCATTTGCAGATTTCAACTTTAATTTGGTCTTAAAAACCAAATTATTATCATACTACTGTCTCTTAAGATCTTAATTCCGAATAGCTTCCTTTTTGACTAATCACGAATTAATCCATTATCATTTAGATAAGAATAGTGCTTTAGTAAAGGTATTTTTGTTGTTTTCAATACTTATAATGTAAGGTCCTGCATTCAATTCGTTTAGATTCAAATGAAGAACTTGATTGTTTGACATGAATTTATTGTTCATTACTTCTATCCCCAAATAATTCACCAGTCTAATGGTGTGTTCTTTGTTTAATTCCAATCCACTTATAAATAACTCTTCACTAAACGGATTTGGATACACTTTAATTTGTTCACTCCAAGGTGCTTTGATTGGCGAAATATTATCTCCATTCAATAAAGAATTTTTGTGAAATATATTTTCTGGACACAATACAGGCGAAATAACATGAATATAGGTTTGTCGGATCAGACTATTTTCACCATTACTATTTCTAACGGTCAGTTTTACAGAATACAGGCCCTTTTTATCATAATAAACTAAAGGATTTTTTTCAGTTGAGTTATCTGGACTCCCTCCGTCAAATATCCAGTTCCAAGAATTTACATCCGAAGATGTTTTGCTTGTAAATTGGACTTCTCCAATACCACAAACGATAGTCGTATCCGCAATAAAATCAATTTTAGGAACAAGATAAACGGCAACTATCTGGGTAATGGTATCATTTCCACAATCATTATTTGTAATCAATTGAACTTGATATTCACCTTCGGCTGAATAGGTATGCGTAGGTGATGTTTCAACACTACTTTTTGAATCACCGAAATTCCAGTTATAGTTTGATCCATTCACGGATTGGTTGTTGAAGAATACAGAAAATCCAGTTACCGCTTTTTGGAATTCTGCTTTAGGCAAATCACCAACCGTTATATATTGCTGTTTAGTGAGAACCAAAGAATCGGAAGTATTTTTAATTTTCAAACTTACATCATACTTACCAATTGAATTATAAATCACTTTTGGTTCCTTCTCAGTAGAAAAAGATGGTGTTGCACCTGGCATAGTCCATTCATAAGATGATGCCCCTATTGAAGTGTTTTGAAATTGCACCTCAAATGGAATACAACCTTTTTCAATCATTGCATTAAATCCAGCTATCAAACCCGATCCAATCACGATATCGTGAACAAACGTATCTCTTCCGCATAGATTTTCAACGATTTGTTTGGATTTATATAAACCCGGAAGGTATTCATGACTTGGATTTTGCTCCGTGCTGGTTTTGCCATCGCCAAATTCCCAGAAAAGTGTTTTCGAATATTTTGATTTATCCGTAAACTGAACGATTGTGCCATTGGTTTGAAAACTAAAATGAGCAATAGGTGTCGAATCAGCTTTAATGTAATTTAGTTTCTCTGAGGTTGCTGAATACTTACTATTCCTTGCAACAAGTTTTACATCAAAAGAACCAGGATTTTTATATTCCACAACCGGCTCAAAAACGGTGGAAGCAGAAGGCAC
>CAYMGR010000132.1:0-2924 GCA_964389985.1 uncultured Saprospiraceae bacterium | reverse complement strand
AAATGTGAATTAATCCTTGAGATTGAATTGGTAGACCACACAGATGTACAATTAACTGCCGGGGCCATAATAAATGGTTGTCCACTTCCATCATGATCCGCATTAAAATTGTGCCCCAATTCATGGGCTTGCAATTGACGTACACAATTATTGGACCCTCCATAATCACTACAAACGTTATATCGAAGATTGTTACAGATTACCCCTAACCATGCTAAACCGACAGCTCCACTGGTATATTTCGTGGTCCACGCGGTAGCTACATCATATCCTGCGCCGTATCCTCCCCCATTTCCCCAGCTTACGTGCTTATCTAAATGCGTATTTATATTATTGATTCCATTCCAGGGATCTGAAGCAGCTGAAGTAGCAACAAAACTAGCAGATTGAACAAACTCTACTGCATGCGCAAATTCATTATCGTAATTATCCTGAACCAGTGTTAAAATGGTATTATTCCAATTTTCGACATTCGTTTGACTGCCTCTTTTTTGAAAAACACTAAAATCGTTGGCTATGGCAATTTCGACCTGCAAGCAGTGGCTTCTGCTATTTATTTCCAATTCTTTTGATTGATCAATCAGCTGTTGCTTATTTTTAATGTAAGTGTCGAAACCACACTCAATATTTGGATTTTGAAAGATCTTTTCTGTATCATAAATAACCAACACATCATCGCCAAAAGAAGGATCTATACCCTTCGCTTGCTCAATAAAATATGTTTTACCACCTTCCCGAATCAAACCAGCAATAAACCGATCCGCTATGGTCAATCGAACATCTCCTCCGCGGCTTGACTTTAAATAGCCGATCAATGAATGAAGGTCTGGACGTCTTATAAAATCAATAATACCATGATCTGTTCCTACCCGCAACAAATAGTCAGAGGAATACATTTCGTGGTCAAATAATTCCAAATTCCATACAAAATCTTCATTTGTTAACGTTATAAAATGTTGAGTGCCTCTGGAAGCCATGCCTGATTTCAATTGGTCATAATTAATTTTAACCAATTTATAATCATAAAAGACTTGATTTAAAGCTGTTTGTTGAGGCTGTTGGAGGCTGCTTAAATTAATATTTTGAGCAACCATAGCACCTGAAACAGCTATCATTAAGATAAACTGAAAAATAATTTCCCTGATTTTCATAATTCGAATTAAAATACCTGTAAAATTATTAAAAAAAATCCATTTTTGAACTCCAATAAAAAATTCCATTTGTATGTCTAAATTAAATGTTAATAAAGAGGCTTTTAGATTTTTATATATGTTTCTTATCTTTAATATAATCACTTGTTTTTCAGGCATAAATGATTTATCAGCCCAATCCAAGAAAAAGAAAAAGAAAGAAGCAACTCCCTTTATCGATCAAATCTGGCTTGGAGGAGGTGTAAACCTAAATTTTAACTCCGGATATTATAACGGATTTCAATCCAATGTGTTTACGTTTGGCCTGTCTCCAATGGCAGGTTACAAACTCAATTCCTTTTTATCGATAGGCCCCAGAATCAGCTTTGATTGGACCGTAGCAAAATTTAGCGACTTTACAGGAGTTTATAAATACAATAGTGTTGACTTTGGTTTAGGTGTTTTTGCAAGGGCGAAATTCTTAAGCAACTTTTTTGCCCATACTGAATACAGTCAATTGAATGAAACCTATACAGACGGTTCCACAAATGGCAATAAATTAATAACCAGCCGTGAATGGCGTGATATCTTTCTATTGGGTCTAGGTTACCACTCCAACTCACCCCTTGCGTATGAAATTTACGTCAATTATAATTTTTTAGAAGACGATAATTCTATCCGGGTTCCGATTGTCTATCGCGCCGGAATTACCTGGCATTTTTAATTTAGTTCTTTTAACGAAACTCAAAATGAATCCCAAGACTTATATGTCTGAGTGCTTGCGGATAGAGTCCCTTGTAATAATAAATCTCCTGCGAGTCCCTGGCTAAATAAGGGTCTGACTGGATGACCGGAGGATTTATAGTATGAAATTTATTCGAAATCCAGGCATGACTAAAATAGGATTCGTTGCTCAAATTATGAACAGCAAACCAAAACCTTAATTTAGAATCTTTATAAATAGCTTGGGTAACATCTAATCTGAAATCTAAATAACTATATCCTGGAAGTCTGGCCCCTTTAGACTCAAAATTATCTAAGAAGGATGCTGAAACAGCGTGGTATTGGATTTCCAAGTTTATCCCGGGACGTTTGTTTTTTAAGTTTAAAATTGGCAGTAGGATTCCAGAGTGAAATACCGATTGTGGTGAAAATGAAATATCTACATTTTGATATCTATTTTGAATGCTAAGGGTCGGAGTTTCATAGTCAATAATAAGCTCATCAATTGACTGTATTTTATTTCTACTCAAATTTAAATTGGCCCAAATGTTTGCGGTTTTATAAAAGCTGTACGCTGCTTCAATTTCAAGTCCTATTCGATTTGAATGGTCTAAATTGACTCGTAAAAGTTCGCCAACTTGGTTTATTTCACCTGTCAGCGCTAATTGATTTTGATAAAACATCAAATATGCATTAAACCCTAGTCTTGCAGTTTGTCCGGTATATTTAGCTCCCCATTCAAAATCCACTAATTGCTCTGGTTTTAAGGATTTGCCATTGCTTAATAAATCTTCACGAAAAGGTTCTCGTTGCATCCATCCAATGGAACTTGACAAGGTCCAATTTGGAGTCCATTTATAATTTGCAAACAACTTCGGGCAAACAAAACTATGTTTTGAATGGATATTTACTGGAATTTCTCCTTCAAGATTTCCATCGATTTTATGAATCAAATTACGAAGTTGAATATCCAATGTTAAATTTAATTTCCTATGGAAATGCCAATTTGACTTTAATGCTGCTGTAAGCTCTGTTTTAGTTCCATTATTCAGATAATAGTTGATTTGTGAT
>CAYMGR010000131.1:4141-6258 GCA_964389985.1 uncultured Saprospiraceae bacterium | reverse complement strand
CTAAAGTCCCCATTTTTATATGAGGTAGCAGCGATATAACAACCTCCATCATTAAAAGGGTCTGCTTCCATACTATTAATTTGAGTCCATGGAGGTAAATTCAATGGGGTCACATTGGTCCAGTTTTTACCTCCGTCTTTACTTAAATGAATCAAGCCATCATCCGAACCGGTCCAAAGTAAACCTTGAACGCGCGGCGACTCCAATGCAGCAAAAATGGTACAATAATATTCTACACTCGTATTATCCTTCGTTATAGGTCCTCCGGACGATTTAAGTTTTGAACTATCATTCCTGGTTAAATCAGGGCTAATGGTTTTCCAGGATTGTCCTTCATTTTCAGTTACATGCAAATAATTAGAAGCACAATACATTTTTTTAGGATTATGTGGTGAAAAGAAAATCGGAAAATTCCATTGAAATCTATATTTCAGTTTCTCTGCACCATGGCCGATCGGATTGTCTGGCCAAACATTAATATTTCTAGAAAGCTTCCGACTGTGGTCATAGCGTGTTAGGTACCCCCCATAAGATCCTCCATAAACGATCTCAGGATTTAAAGGATCAACTGCTATATGACCAGATTCACCACCTGCTGTTGGCTCCCAATCGTCATTTCCTATCGAATATCCTGCTGTTCGATGAGCGATGCGTATAGTACTATTATCCTGTTGTGCTGCATAAATTCGAAACGGAACATGATTATCCGTACTGACTCTATAAAACTGAGCGGTTGGCTGATTGTTTAATGTGGACCAATGTTTACCGGCATCATCTGTGATTTGTCCTCCACCGTCATCAGCCAAAATCATAAAATTAGAATTAACCGGATTAATCCATAAATCATGATGATCGCCATGATTTGAATTTACCGTAAAAAATGTTTTTCCTCCATCAATGGATTTATGAAAAGAAACATTCAATACATAAACTATATTATCATCAGCAGGATCCACATAGATTCTTGAAAAATACCAGGCTCTTTGCCTTAATTCTCTACCAGCGTTCATTAAGGTCCAGCTTTGACCTCCATCATCTGATCGAAACAAGCCGCCATTTTCATTCTCAATCATTCCATATATCCGATCTGAATTAGAAGCACTAACAGCTACTGTAACTTTTCCCCAAAGACCTTCAGGCAAGCCTTTGTTTTTTGATATATTTTTCCAACTGTCTCCTCCATCTGTACTTTTCCATAATCCGGAACCAATACCTCCACTTGATAATTGGTATGCATTACGTTTAACCGTCCAACTACCTGCATATAGGATTCTTGCATTTTGAGGATCAAAACAAATATCACTGATGCCTGTACTATCATTAATGAATAATACTTGTTTCCAGGTTTTGCCTCCATCCTGTGATTTATAAATTCCCCGATCAGATCCATTTTTGAATACATTGCCGAGGGCGGCTACTAATACAATTGATTCATTTTTAGGATGCGATCGAATCCGAACGATGTGTTTTGTATTGATTAAACCCATTTTCATCCAAGTTTTACCAGCATCATCTGATTTCCACAAACCATGGCCGGAACTCATATTTCCCCGGATGGTTTCTTCCCCTTCGCCAACATAGATGACATTTGGGTCGGCTGAACAAATTTCAATAGAACCGATACTCCCCCCAAAAAAACCATCCGAAATATTTTTCCAGCTTGCACCTGAATTTGTTGTTTTCCAAACACCACCGCCGGTTGTGCCCATATAATACTCATTTGGTTTTGAAGCGATTCCGGCGACTGCACACGAACGACCTCCTCTAAAAGGACCTACCAGTCTCCATTCCATAGACTTGTAAAACTTATCATCGATTTTACTTTGAGCCTGTACATCCGTTGTGCAATACATGCTTAATAGAATCAACAAAACTTGAAATAACTTCTTCATTTTAAATAATTAGAGTGCAAAATAAATCCAAATCCATCCTCCCAAGTAACCTATTAAAGCTAATAAGCTGACTCGCTTAAAGTACCATTGGTATGAAATTTTTTCAATTCCCATTGCTGCTACACCAGCAGCTGAACCAATAATCAGGATGCTTCCACCTGTACCAGCTGCATATGCCAATTCATGCCAAAAGTGATGATCCATTGGAAGATCATACATTCCGAT
>CAYMGR010000131.1:0-4041 GCA_964389985.1 uncultured Saprospiraceae bacterium | reverse complement strand
CCCATAAAAGGAGGAAGATGGGTCCATGATTTTAGAATGGGGACCATGATCAATAATCCAATACCAAGTATTAAAAAAAGTTTTGACGATTTAGGAATTTTATTTTGATTTGAATCAGACGAATCAATTGTTTGACGAAATCTTTTTTGTCTAGCCACAAGTGCAATCGGAATGGCAATACTTAAAATAGATGGAAGAATTAAAAATTTTATAAGTTGCAAGCTACTCACTTTATGGTCAATCCATAACATCGTTGTTGTCACGTCACCGATTGGGGACCAGGCTCCTCCAGAATTTGCTGCAATAACAATAAAACTGGCAAACCAAAACCGATCTTCCTGATTATGAAGCAATTTTCGAATTAATGAAATCATAACGATCGTAGTCGTCAGATTATCTAAAACAGCTGACAGAAAAAAAGTCAATAGTGAAATAATAATTAATAGAGTATATTTATTTTTAGCATGAATCCATTGAGAAATTACCTGAAATCCATGATGGAGATCCACCAATTCAACAATTGTCATTGCGCCAAGAAGAAAAAATAAAATCGAAGCAATATCTCCAAAATGATGTAATAAAACTGCGGAAACTTCTGTCTCATTCCCTTTAAGAATATCAGGATTCAGAGCGATGAGTATCCAACAGATCACACCGGTCAACAATGCTATTACAGCTTTATCTATTTTAATTTGATGTTCAAAAATGATTAAACTGTAACCTAAAATAAAAATGAGACTGATCGCAAAAATCATTGGAATAAAGATTTTAATGCAAGGTAATAGAAATGAGGGAGTGTCCATATTACTAACCCATAAAACTTTATAAAAAGCAGATTTTCAATTGTTATCGAACTCAACCATCTCAGAGCGTAATCAATTGACTGCTTCTTATTACCTTTACATTTCCATGCAAAAATCGGTTAAAATAGGCACGGTTTCATTACCTGAATTTCCATTGCTCCTGGCTCCCATGGAAGATGTAAGTGATCCTCCATTTCGTGCATTATGCAAAGAGCAAGGTTGCGATCTGATGTTTACAGAATTTATCTCGGTAGAAGGACTGATCCGGGATGCAAAAAAATCTGTTCAGAAATTGGACATCTATGAAGAAGAACGACCAATTGGTGTACAAATATTTGGAGCAGAATACGATTCCATGATGCGGGCCGCAGAAATTGTTGAACAAGCTCAACCTGAACTCCTCGATATTAATTATGGCTGTCCGGTACAAAAGGTCGTATGTAAAATGGCAGGTGCGGGAATCCTAAAGGATGTTCCTAAAATGGTCAAGTTGACTGAAGCCGTTGTAAAATCAACGCAGCTTCCCGTTACTGTCAAAACAAGATTAGGCTGGGATGATAGTATGATTTATATTGAAGAAGTTGCAGAACGCTTACAGGATATTGGAATAAAAGCATTGACCATCCACGCCCGAACCCGTTCGCAAATGTATAAAGGGGAAGCTGATTGGACCTGGATCGCTAAAGTGAAAAACAATCCCAGGATTCATATTCCTATTTTTGGAAATGGTGATATCGACCACCCTATTAAAGCTCAGGAATATAAAAATCGGTATGGCATTGATGGCATCATGATTGGACGAGCATCTATCGGTTATCCCTGGATTTTCAGAGAAATCAAACATTATTTCAATACCGGAAACTTAATGGATGCCCCTAGTATTTCGGAACGGATCCAAGCTGCAAAAAAACATTTGCTTCATTCAATAAGCTGGAAAGGTGAAAAACTTGGAGTTTTAGAAATGAGAAGACATTATACAAATTATTTTAAAGGAATTCCAAATGTAAAAGAATTCAGAATGCAGCTTGTGACGGAGTCTGAATCCGGTAAATTAATAGAACTATTAGATACGTTTGAATCTAATTATTCTTTGGAACCCCTTTTTGCTTTACAAGAATGAATCAGTCTTTAATTTTTAAACTTGAACCATTCGAGCAGAAAATTCTGACCCTTATTTCTGAATCCGGACAAGAATTAGGCTATGATGTATATGCAATTGGTGGCTACGTTAGGGATAAGCTGATTGGAAGAGATTCTAAAGATATTGACATAGTTTGTATTGGTGACGGTATCGCATTAGCCAACCAGGTAGCCAATAAACTCAAGCCCATGCCGAATGTAAATATATACAGTCGCTTTGGGACGGCAATGATTAAACACAAAGATCTAGAAATTGAATTTGTAGGTGCCCGAAAAGAATCTTATCATCTGGAATCCCGAAAACCTATGGTTTTTAGTGGAACTCTTAAAGATGATCAGCTAAGAAGAGATTTTACAATTAATGCCATTTCAATTAGTTTAAATTCTAATAATTTTGGCGAAATTCTTGATCCATTTGATGGAATGAAGGATATCGAATTAAAGATTATCCGAACCCCAACGAATGCAGAGCAAACTTTTTCGGATGATCCTCTAAGAATGTTACGGGCGATTCGTTTTGCCAATCAACTTAACTATACCATTGAAGAAAAAACGTATGAGGGAATATTAAATTCAAAAAACAGACTCAAGATCATATCAAGAGAACGCATTACCAGCGAATTAGAAAAAATTCTGGCTTGTCCTAAACCATCAATTGGGTTTGATTTGCTCTTCAAAACCGGATTGTTAGATCTCATTTTACCTGAATTAGTTCTGTTGCATGGCGCAGAATACCAAAATGGCAAAGGTCATAAGGATAACTTTTATCATACCCTTCAGGTGGTGGATAATTTAGCTCAGAAAACCAATAACATCTGGTGTCGTTGGGCCGCTGTATTTCATGATATTGCTAAACCTCAGACTAAAAAATTTGATCCGGAAAATGGATGGACCTTTCATGGTCATGATGCATTAGGGGCCAATATGATTCCAAGACTCTTTAAAAATTTAAGGTTACCCTTGGATCACAAAATGAAATATGTTCAAAAGTTAGTACGCCTTCATTTAAGGCCTATCGCATTGACTCAGGAAGAAATTTCTGATTCAGCTTTAAGGCGATTGCTTTTTGAAGCCGGTGAAGACTTGGAAGACTTACTATTGCTTTGTGAGGCAGACATTACTTCTAAAAATATAACAAAAGTAAATCGCTATCTAAATAATTATCTTATCGTCCGGGAAAAACTCTATGAGTTAGAAGAACGAGACCGAATACGCAATTGGCAGCCGCCTGTTACTGGAGAAGATATTATGCAGATTTATGGAATCAAACCTGGAAAAGAAATTGGCATCATAAAGACCTGTATCCGGGAAGCTATATTGGATAATAAAATTCCAAATACCCGTGAAGCTGCAATAGAACTTATGGAATTAAAAGCAAAGGAGTTAGGATTAGAAAAAGTAAAATAGGACTAATTTAATTTAAGTCCGAATCGATATTTGAAGGCACCATTCATAATTAATACACCTGTTAGAATTCCAATTAAACCAATGATATCATTTAATCCCAATGATTCTCCGTCAAGAAATCCTACGCAGAGCGAAACCAAAGGCATTAAATACGTCACACTGGCTGCAAATAATACATGTACTTTTTGAATGAGTACATTGAATAAAGCCATTGCGACTGCACTTCCCAATACGCTTAAAGCAATTAAATGATAAAATGCATTTCCGGTTTCAATAGCTAAAGGAATTTGTCCAAATGCCCCATTCCAATAAGATAACGGAATACAGTATAAACTCATAAAAAAGTACATCAGTGTGGTCATTTGAATTCCGGGAATATGTCCTAATTTAGATTTAATCGTATTTCCATTGATACCATAAAGAACTGGAGCGGCGAAAGCAACTAACAAATAATATCCTTCTGATCGAATTTCTGCGTTCGGTTTTAATATAATGAGCGAAAAGGCACCTAATAGTGCAATGATCGTCCCTATTAATTTACTTCGTTCATTTTTTACACCAAAAAACATGAGACCAATGGCAAATGTGCAGATTGGCGTGAAGGCATTAATAATACCTGCCAATGAACTTGATATTTTTTGTTGCGCGAAAGGATATAGAAAAGCGGGAAGAAATGCACCAATAAAACCAA
>CAYMGR010000130.1:0-6294 GCA_964389985.1 uncultured Saprospiraceae bacterium | reverse complement strand
CTAATTGAAACCATTTATTCCATAGAAATTTATGGATATCTTTTTCATATTCCCGCAGGATCTGCAGCGATTCACACGAAGCATAGGAAGAAACGATCAAGCTGGTTAGGATCCATAAACAAATAAGTGGTGCATATCGAAACCAGCTGAAAGCCAATGCTAAAAAGTAAAGAAATAAAAAAACGAAACTAAATTGCCTGTATCCGCTTAACCATTCAAATTGACGTGCAGGAATCCATTTTGCAATATTTATAAATTGATATTGAATTCGTTTAAATGTTGATATTCCGGGAATAAGCAATAAACATGCAATCAAGATAACGAACAAATAAATATGTCCGGTTACAAGCAGCAGTAAACTAATGGGAAGTGTTAACACTAGGTATTCTAAAAATAGTTCCCTTAAAGGAGCTGTAATTTGCTTTTTTACAAATGCTAAATCCTTCCGGTTCATTTGAATACTCAGGCAGGAAAGGATGGTTAATGCTAAAATTAATTTTGCATGATCCTCATTAAGCAAACTATCATAAAGATAATAAATGCCATAGGCTGCCACAGGAATTAAAATGAATAAGAGGAAACCCGTCATTTGCAATTCCCGTTTAAATTGCAAATAGCGAATTTTAAGTAAGCGTCCCACGGATCAGACTATTGGGAATCTTTTTCCTTACGCTTTTCTTCAACTTTACGATGAACCTTAGACCCATTTTTCAATTTACGGGACAAGGCAACATAGGGACCAATCACGACTTCATCTCCTTCAGCAATTCCGGATTTAATTTCAATATAATTTTCATCTTGAATACCGACTTCAACATCAATCCGCGATACGGTATCGCCTTTCAAAACAAACACCGCTTCACGGTAAGGATTATTATCCACTTTTTGAGTTTCTGTTTTAGCAAGACCTTGTTGACTTTTATTCTCTTTATCAGATTTTTCTTTTAGTTTTCGTGCTTCTTCATTGGGATCGTATGCAATGACTGCCTGGATAGGAATACTCATCACTCCTTTTACTTCGTGCGTATTGATTTCAACAGTTGCAGACATTCCGGGACGGAACACCTGACTGTTGGCTGACATAAGATCTTTGTAAGAATCTTTTTCAATCCGCACTTTTACCACAAACTTAGTTACCTGATCCGTTGACAGTGAATTTCCAGCTATAGAACTAATGTTATTGGCACTATTCGCCACTTCCGTTACATGCCCGCTAAATTTTTTATTTTGATAGGCATCTACTTCAATAGTGGCTTCATCACCTGTTTTTACATTTACAATATCATTTTCACTGACCTCAACCTGAACTTCCATCGCATGTAAATCTGCAATTCGCATTAATTCCGTTCCACTCATCTGGATGGTACCTACGACCCGTTCTCCTTTTTCAACATTCAATTTTGAGATAATTCCAGTTGCAGGCGCTTTAATAATCGTCCGACCTAAATTAGATCGTTGCTCTTTAAGCAGAGCCTCTGCATCTTTTACTTGAAAGCCGGCAGATTCGGATCCTTTAATTGCATTTTCAACCATAAGCTCTGCCGCCTTATAACCAGCTTCCAGATTATTCATGGTCGTTTCAGAATTTTCTAAATCAGCCTGTGAAATAATCCCTTCTTTATATAATTGTACATTGCGCTGATGCATTTTGCGGGCATTCTCGTATTGAAGTTTGGCCTGTGTTTTTTGCTGTTTGGCATTTTCAATTGAATTGCCACTTGATTGAGCCTGTGTTCTCGCAATATTCACTCCGGCAGAACTCCTTTCTACTGCTGAGGCATAGGCATCTGCATTAACTTTTGCAAGAATTTGACCCACTTTAACACTATCCCCTTCCTTCACATACAATTCAACAATCTCACCGGATACATCGGATGAAATTTTTATTTCAGTTTCAGGAAATATTTTACCACTGGCTGTAACGGTTTCAATGATATCCCGCAACTGAACCTTTTCCAAATTTACTTCTTCACCTTTTGGTTGCTTTTTTGCTTTAAAAATAGCAGCAATGATTAAAACAGGAATCAGTACGATAACCAACCACCACCACCAACGTAATCCTTTTTTTTGATTCATAGAATTATAATTTTATAGGTTTACCGGCATAATAATCCAAAACCTTTTGTTTAAAAACCAAATCATATTTAGCAATAACTACTGTACTTTGTGCATTTTGCAAATTCGTCTGACTTTGATTTAATTCAAAGACAGTTGATAGTCCAAGGTCAAATCGCTTTTGTGTTTTGTCTAATGAATATTGGCTGGCATCAACTGCGCGTTTGGCTGCTTCATATTCTTTTTTAGCTGCTTTTACGTTGGACAAGGCCAGGTAGACATCCTGATTTAATTTTTCTTTCTGAAGATCCGCCTGAAGTGCTGCAGATTTTGTGGCTAATGCTGCTTTTTGAATTCTTGTTTTAGTACTCCGTTGATTATAAATTGGAATACTTAAATTTAAACCGACGCCATATCCTAAAAATTGATCGTACTGATCTTTAAAAGGAATTACTTCTGTAGATTTAATGACGCTCACATCCTGCTCAACTTGCAAGGCCACTCCATTGACATAAAATCCGGGAATAGCCAGTCGTTTCGTTTCAAACTCGGTAGGCCTTATGGCCGCATCAGAAAAACGAGAACCAATGCTTCCACTCAAAAATAAAGATGGGAAATAGAGCGCTTTAGCAATTTTTTCACCCATTCTGGCTGCATCCAATCGTTTATAAGCAGCCTGTAATCCGGCTTGGGTTTGTGCTGCAGTAGTAGAAAGATTTTCAAAGCTATAGGTTTCCAACTGCACTTGGTTCAGCTGTTCTTCAGTCAGTGGTTCGAGAATCAATTTAGTGGAAGGATCTAAACGCATGGCTTGTTTTAAAGTAAGCCAAGCCAGGTCCAAACTGTTTTCTGCCAGCACCTGAGATTGTTCCATTCGTGCCAATTGCGATTTTATTTCAATCGCATCCGCTTCCGGTTTTATTCCGGCTGCTATCATTTTATTCATTTGGACCAATTGCAATTTGACACTTTCCGTATTTTTTTCGGCGATGTCCAGTCGCTCCTGGCTCAATAAAACATTAAGATAATAGGTAGCTATACTCAAGGCCAAATCATTTGAAGCCTGCTGGTATTCTTTGGTTCCTGCTTCCAAATTAAGTTTGCTTTGCTTGATCGAATTTCGGATCAATCCGGCCTGAAATAAAGTAACCCCAGAGCTCAAAGAATAATTGGCCGATATAATATTTTCAGTTGTAAAACTATTGCTGGTCGGATCGATGTTACGGCCAAAATTAATGCCTCCAAAAATGCTCCCATTTAAATCGGGCAATTGTTTTTGACGACTTTCTTTTAAAGTCAACGAAGCCTCATCAACTGCAATTTTACTTTGCTGGAGTGCGACATTATTTTTATAGGCATAATCCACACAGGAAGCCAGGTTCCATTGTTCTTGTGCTTTTAAACCAGAAAACAACAAAACGAATAGAAGAAGAATGTTATAGTTCATTTGTATTAAATGATTACAAAATTAATGGACTTATCAGCTAAGATTTAAAGGAATCGAGTAATTAACGAATAATTCAGACGAAAAACCTGCTTTCGGGGATAGACTGGACTTATCGATTGGAATTAAATTCACCCATAAAGAGCAATCTGTCATACCGGCTACCCAGAGCTTTATAATAAACCAACACATAATAGTCATTTTCCGTTTCGTACCAATCTCCTTCCAGAGGGGTTGTATCTGGCATTTTAGCAGAGGATTCCATGGCATACATGAAATTATAATAACCCATTTTAATCCAGGCTTCTCCCAGATAAGCTTTGCGGCTGGGGTCGTATTCCATTTTAAACTCGGGTTTTAATTGCCAGTCCGTCAGGCCACCATAAATGTATACGGCTTCTTCAAATGGGCTGAATCGGTTTAAACTAAAGTGTGCTAATACATAGTCTGCGGTCAAATCTGCCTGATCCCGATCCCGGTTGAGAATAATAAACCGGCCATTAATATCGTCGTCTGATAAATACAGTTTTTGGGCACGGACTTCATCCGGTTTTAACCAACAATGATAAACTCCATCTTTTTCATTCCAATAAACGATATCCTGAGTAGTAGAAATAAGTGTTCGAATGTCCTTATGTCTGAACTCCTTTTTGCCGGGAAATAAAATATCGTCGGGTTTGTTAAAATAATAGTAATCGCCTAAATTACTGTTGGCCTGTGTTCGAATCAACTGAGAATTTGGGTCGCCATTTTGAAAAATATGGATGGCTAATTCTTTTCCATTATTTTGAACGGGTAATTGATTCAAATTGAGTTTTAATTCCAGAGCTTGGTGGCTTCGGTAAATTTCGGCATCAACCGGATCTTTTACCTGCAGGCTTAGTAAAATTTTATTTTCGGTTACAAAAAATCTTCGTGTAAACAATACATTTTTAAAACGATCTGAAATACAAAGCAGAAAATTACCACTGACTAAAAATTGCCTTGAAGGTAATTCCAGATGATAATGTATATAGGGTATTAAGGTGTTCCTGGAAGTTGCAAAATCTGTAATCCGCTGTTCCTGAAATTCCCGATAATATTCCTCTAATCGAAGTTCGGTTGGATTCCAATTTTGGTCATAGAAAAATATGGAATAATAAAGTTCGCTGGAGGATGCTTCCAATTGGTCAAAATGCAAATGAAGTGATTCCTCCACATTTAAATTGAGAAAGGGCATTAGTTCTTCTTCCGGTTTAATCCGGAACAACTGGACGGACTTAACGTGTGAATCATAGACGGTATCGATGGGCCTAAGGTCAAATCCGGGATCCTGAGCTGTCAGCCAACTATTCCAGCAAACCAGGAGTAAAAAGATGGGTATTATTGATTTCAAGTACAAATTTTGAATAGATTCCTAATGGGCTAAAACGCAGAATGGCTATTTTCTGGTATTTTAATTTCCTAAGCAATCACAATTTATTGGTCGAGCCTAAAATTCTGCCTCTAAAGCAGAACAATAAAGGCATTCAAATCGTTTAAAGCTATCTGATCAAAAAACAAATTATGTATCCACCAGAATTAACGATCCCGATGACCCGCGAGTTGGTCGAGTCAGGTTTCAACTCACTTGAATCAGCAGAAGCGGTTGACCAGGCACTTAAAAATCCACAAGGAACGACCCTTTTGGTTGTCAATTCTGTCTGTGGCTGTGCGGCGGCCTATGCTCGGCCGGGTGTGCGGATAGCCTTAAATAATGTCCAAAAACCGGACCATTTGGTGACTGTTTTTGCAGGAGTGGATCGGGAAGCTGTTGCAAAAGCCCGGGAATATTTAATCCCGTATCCGCCTTCCTCTCCGTCTATTGCGCTTTTTAAGGACGGACAATTGGTTCATATGTTAGAACGGCATCAAATTGAGGGTCGATCTGCTCAAATGATAGCAGATAATCTGAGTGCTGCTTTTACTCAATACTGCAATTAATAGTATGCGTCTGCTCGTTTTAGCTCTTCTATTGGTCAGTAGCTTTGTCCAGCTTTCCGCGCATCCATTTGTTCAGGATAGCGGATATAAAATTAAAATCAAATACACCAAAAAGGATTTGAAGAAAGAAATGCAGGACATTAAAAATCTGGATAAACAAATCAAGGAATGGAATAAAGCCATTAAACTGAATAATCCGGATTTTATGAATTCCCTATTTAGTAAAATTTTGGGGACCATTCAAAAGGAACATGGTGAATTAAGCAACCGGATTTCTGCAAGAAGTAAAGAGTTGATCCCATCGGCCAATCCGGTTTCAGAGGATAAACCCAAAGTGTATAATCCGGAATTGAAAGATCAGATCAGCCGCGTCAACAAAGCGGATATTCTGGCTAAAAAAGTAGAGTCCGAATTTCTTAGCAATTATATTACTATTGTCAAGAATGAAAAAAATATCATCCTCAAATTGACTGCCGTGCCAAGTTTTGATGAAGACACCAAATCGGAAATTTATCCACAATTGAGTTCCGACTTTCAGGCATTTAAAACTGAAATGAAAGCCGAGTTGGAATGGATGAAAAAGGAGGCTAAGTAAACCTTCCATTATTTATTGATTTTTTAATGCACCTTATCTATTAATTTGTTTTCAAATTAGTGTTTATTGCAATAAGTTGAATTTATTGTAAGCATTTACAAGTGGATAAATCCAGTAAGCAATTTTCGGCACGATTTATCAAATTAAATTATTTCATAATATGTCCGTATCTTTGGGCTCCCTAATCCTTATAGAATATGGCACAAGCACATAATTATACTGAAGATAATATCCGATC
>CAYMGR010000129.1:0-6410 GCA_964389985.1 uncultured Saprospiraceae bacterium | reverse complement strand
TCTCCATCACAAATGGTATAGCTCAGATTTTGTAAGTAAACTGGAAAAACTTGAAGTTCCGTTTGTATGATGCTGTCACAGGAGAAAGTAGTTTGTAGAGTGTCCAGATACGTACCGCTTAATCTATAAATTTTGGAA
Organism: uncultured Saprospiraceae bacterium; assembly: GCA_964389985.1. Lineage (GTDB taxonomy): Bacteria > Bacteroidota > Bacteroidia > Chitinophagales > Saprospiraceae > Vicinibacter. The sequence continues at coordinate 6,272 of CAYMGR010000129.1, read as the reverse complement.
CCGACTCGAATGGAATCACCTGCGCAAATGCGATTCTTGTTTTGCTGATTATATGTTGGATAAATGCTTAGATCCGTGTAAATAATGCTATCACAACAAAAACGATTTTGAAATACATCTTTATAAAAACCTGTTGTACTGTATCGATTAGAACCTACCTGGATAAAGTCTCCTGTACACAATTTATAAGATTGCGTGTCGATATGGATTTTTGAAAAATCCTGTATATTTAAAAACAAGGTATCTGAGCTACAACCAAATTCATCACGTGCTACTATCTGATGGGTTCCTGCCGGAAGTGAATCAAACCGACCATCGGATGTCCAGGATTGCTGGTCGATAGAATAATAGTAAAAAGGAAAAGAACCATCAGCATGCACATGAATAAAAGCCTCTGGATGGCAACAGTCAATTTGCAGATTAGCTGAATCCTGATATAAATTGAGCTTGTTAATAAATTGGCCAATTTGGACCGTTCGTTGCACATTACAACGAGTAGAATCCTTAACTTCAATCACATAATTTCCGGGAACCAATCCATTAAATTCTCCATTCGTTTGCCAGAGGCCTCCATTGATCCTATATTGATAAGGAGGAATTCCTTCCAGACCAGTGATGACAATTCTTCCTGAATCTTTACAATTTAATCCCTGAACCCAGAGCAAACTGTCACGGAGCTTGTGTTTGTATTCTCGGATTTCAATAATTTCGGGAAGGATGCAATTGCCGGATTTTATATAGTAGGTATAGAAACCTGCATAGGGTATTTCAAAATAAACTTGTTTCCAAAACTGTTGCCCATCAAAAGAATATAATAAACCAGTATCATTTGGATTTTCAATTATATGCAATAATGCACCATTAAACGAACCGCAACTATCCAGTAAGCTGACTTCGTAATTTAGTTTTAATTTTTTAACATATATGGTAAGTGAATCTTTAAAATCAAAGCCACAAAAATCCTTGTAATTTATATAATATTTTGTGGTGGTATCGGGACTGAAAATAGGATTTGAACGAGTAGGATTGCTGATCCCTTTTAGCGGAGTCCATTGATATGCACTAAACTTAGAACTGGCAGAAATTTGAATGGACTCGCCTTCACAAATCGTATAATCTGGTAATTTATTAATACCGGTGATGTAGTTTAAACAAATTTGTTGAACATTAATAGCTCCGCCTGTTGCAGCAGTAAATCCAAAGTACACATTGGGATCTCCATTAAAAATCGATCGGATGATATCTCCGGAGTATCGCAATCTCAAGGTACAATCTACATAAACTTCAATCGTTTGATTGGAGGCGCTCCAACGAATTAATGTTTTGTGAAAATTGCAATCTTCTGCATTTCCATTACCAGAAAATATTCCAACAGGTCCTGCTAAATTGTCAACGTTTGAATGATCCACATTTCCATTTTTCATAATTGAAATGTGGTCATAACTTGGGTCTGCAAAATTTTGATTTTGCCAGGTATCAAATTCTACCGCAAGACTTGGGATGACACCCTGATAGCCAATTCCTCCACCGGTAACACCAACAGAGGTGGATATGGGTTGAAACACAAATGCAATCCCATCCGCACCGTTTGCATCTAAACAACCCAAATTCATGTCAAAATAAATGTCGAAACTTCTTTGAAGGTTTACTTTATCTTCATACCAGATGGATCCGGTTTGGTAATTGCGTTCTTCTGTAAGTAAATAACAATCGTTTCCTAATTGACGGGCATCCTTATTGGTAATAAATTTCTTATTATTGATTACCTGACAACTATCTGGAATCGTTACAGCCAAACTGGTTTGGCAATTGTGCGTATCGACTACGGTTAATAAATAGTTTCCAGAAAGAAGCAGTTGAAAATAGGGGATGGTTTGAGAAGAAGACCGTTTATCCAGTTTGTAAAAATAGGGAGCTGTTCCTCCGCTTGCATGTGCTGCAAGGATGCCATCACTAATGCAATGTGTAGGTTTAATGCTGTCTATTGATAAAACCAGTTTTGGATAGGATTCAAAATCGAGGATAATGGTGTTATTGGATAAGTAAAAATCCTGTTGATTATTGGGATTTCCAAGCGTCACGATCAACTGATGTTTTCCTGGATTAATTTTTACGCAGGGTAATTGGATGGTGGTCGATTGTGTCGGGTTTAGTGTTCCATTCCAGCTAAGTCCACTTTGTGCCATTCCATCTAAACTAAAATCAACTTGAATGGAGTTGAAACTTTTCGAACCATCATTGCGTAACTTAATTTGTGCACATAAACTATCATCACACAGTCCATTACTGAAATCCAGCAACAAAGCAGCTGCATCATAATCGCCTGGAGGCAAACAAGCATTGGATTGTAAGAGTGATTTTCTACTCGTCTCTAATGCTGCGATCATTCGTATCCTTTGGCCATCCGTAAAATGTAATGGATTGCAAGAAGTATAATCCATATAATTCGTATTGTCATCCGGCAAATCGGGGCTATCTGTATTGCAGGAGTTGGTATTGCATGCTGCAAAAGAAGGTGAATTGTCAGGAGGCGTATCGCAAACCCGATCGCCATCCAACAAACAATTTCCATTTGTACACCCACCATTAAATGTGTGATTTAAAGAAAAGTAATGGCCGATTTCATGAGCTGTTACTTGAGTTCCACCGACCGAATTCCAATATCTGCTTTCTTGCACAACCCCATCCACTGTACAGGGAGCACCAGGAAAATAGGCATATCCAGCTAAATTGCAACCAAAATTCGAATTAAACAGGTCGGTAACCAACCAGATGTTTAAGTATTGCTTGCAATCCCAATTGTCAAGTTGTTTAATCAGTCCATCACTGCCAGCATCTGTTCCCGGATTGCACATGGGATCATTGACCAAATTGGTAAAACTGCGGGTGATGCCATTTGTGGGTTGACCATTCGGATCTCTTCTGGCTAAACAAAATTGAATGCCAATATCCAGGCCATTGGCAGTTTGGAAGGGGCCAGTATTTGAAAAAGCTTGGTTTAAATAATCTAAACCTAATTCAACTTGTTGGTCTGTTAAATGATTACCCTGCCCAACAGCTGTGCCTGGAGGCACCATAAGATGAATCACAACTGGAATGATATAGACCGGTTTTGAACGGGATTTAATCTTTTTTGAATAATACGATTCGCTGAACTCATAGATTTCTTTTTCCATCTGTTCAACATGACCCTTGTATATTGAATCGCTCGCAAGACGGGAGGCGTGAATAAAATCAAATGCACAATATTGGGCGGGTAATTGAATTCGAAAAAAACTCAAAATAATTAGGCTAATCCAAACTGAATATTTCATTCTCTGTGTCTCAATAGAAGATCCAAAATACGAATAAAATGCTGCTTGCGCTTGAATTAATTTCAAGGATTCTAAAATTCTAAATCTTTCTTATAGTCTTAAATAATCTGGAGAGGAAATTATTGTTTGATAAATATGTTTGGTGTAACTTGTTTTATTAAAACTTTTATTTTTTAGCAGCCTGAATAAAATCTAATTTTTAGATCATTCAATTCATAAAAGCATCCATCTGATTGGCCAAAACCTGCTGAATAGCTCTTCTTGCTTTTATTTCCATCTGATTTGAAAACCTTTGTTTTAGAAAATTAAAAACCTGTCAAATGAATGTTGTTGCATTCTGTATAAAGAGCTTTAAGGAGTTCTGATTACATTTGATCCGTGCAAACGATGAGCATTCGATTTTTGGGAACGGGAACCTCACAAGGGATACCGGTTATCAATTGTAATTGTTTGGTTTGTAGTTCCAGGGATCCCAAAGACCGTCGATTAAGAAGCTCTGTTTGGATCCAAACGAAAAACAATTCAATCCTGATTGACATTGGGCCTGATTTTAGGCAACAAGCTTTAGTGAATGGAATTCAACGGATTGATGCCATTTTGCTGACCCATGAACACGCCGACCATACTGCAGGAATGGATGATATTCGACCGATCAATTTTAGTATGGGACAGACGATACCACTTTATGCAAATGAAGCGGCTATCAAAGATCTGCAACAGCGTTTTTATTATATTTTCGGACCCAATAATTATCCGGGTTTGCCCCAATTGAAATTAGTAGAACTCCGGGACAACCAACAGTTCATGATTGGGGATGACAGCTTACAAGCACTCCCTGTGCAGCATGGCAGAATGCATATTTTAGGATATAAAATGAATTCCCTGGTTTATATAACCGATGCGAATCACTTGGATGAAGAATTAATTTCAAACATTCGGAATTGTGATTGTTTGATCCTAAATGCACTCCGGCATAAATCCCATCACAGTCATTTTAATTTGGAGCAAGCACTGGCTATGATTGAAAAAATCCAAGCTAAAAAAACTTATTTGATCCATTTAAGTCATCAAATGGGCTTACACGATGAAGTAGAAAGAAGCTTGCCTGAATCGGTGTATTTGGCTTATGATGGTCTTGAACTACAATTCGACATATGAATTCTTTGCATCTAGAAGCCAGTCCATATTTAAAGCAACATCAAGACAATCCCGTAAATTGGTATGCCTGGTCTGAACAGACCTTGCAACGTGCCATTGATTTAAACAAGCCCATTTTAGTTAGTATTGGTTACAGTACCTGTCATTGGTGTCATGTTATGGCTCACGAATCTTTTGAAGATGCTGCAGTGGCAGAAATTATGAATGATTATTTTATCAATATTAAAATAGATCGCGAAGAAAGACCGGATTTGGATAATTATTTTATGAATGCGGTTCAGGCAATGGGCATTTCTGGAGGCTGGCCGCTCAATTGTTTTTTAACCCCCGATGCCAAACCATTTTATGGGGGCACTTATTTTCCTCCTACTCCTAATTTTGGTCGTCCATCCTGGAGGCAAATTCTCTTATCTGTCCATCAGGCATTTGACCAACGGAAGGAAGAGATTTTGAATCAGGCCAACGAATTATCTGCTCATTTACAACAGATCTCAAAGACGAATCCCAATACTCCTCTTTCAGAATTTAATTTTGAAACCCTTCAGAAGCCCATTAAAAATTATTTGGATTTGCAAAATGGGGGATTTGGAAGTCAGCCTAAATTTCCACATGCTGCTTTAATTAAAGTGTTATTCCAGTTTGGAAAGCTTTTTAAACAAGCAGACTTTGTAGAACATGGAATCAAGAGTCTCAAAGCCATGGGCCTGGGTGGAATCTATGATCAATTAGAAGGTGGATTTAGCCGGTATGCTGTGGATGGGCAATGGGATGTACCCCATTTTGAAAAAATGTTGTACGATCACGCCCAAATTCTGGATGCCTTGGCAGATGCTTATCGAATTTCTAAAAGTCCATTTATAGAGCGCTTGGCTCATCAATCCATTTTATTCTTTGAAACACAAATGCGGCATTCCGGTGGTTTATTCTATGCCGCTATGGACGCCGATTCAGAAGGGGAAGAAGGAAAGTTTTATGTTTGGACAAAACAAGAACTCCATTCTATTCTGGGCAATCTGTCTGATCGTTTTTTTCAGACCTATCAATTGAGTAATCTTGATCATCATCATACAGATTTAAAAGTTCTTCGGATCCATCCCCAAAAATGGGACGATGCAGAGCTAATCAAAGCACTCGAAGAGAATCAATCCTTGTTGGATGCCTTAAAAAAGGCAAGAGAATTGCGGATAAAACCAGGCATTGATACCAAACTAATTATTTGTTGGAATGCGATGCTGGCTTCGGCATATTGTTCGTGGTATCGGGCAAATGGTCGGGAAAAGGACAAAAAAATAGCTATTGAATTGGTTAACAGTATCTTATCATCTGGCTTTACAGCCTCTGGTCAACTACACAGATATCTTATGAAAGGGCAAGGCAAAGGTCTGGGCTTTTTGGAAGACTATGCCTACTTTATAAAAGCGCTTCTGGATGTTTATACACTAAACGGGCAACAGCTATATTTAGATGAATCCATTCGCTTAATGGACTATACACTCATTCATTTTAAAGATTCTGAATCCCCTTTATTGAAAACCAGCTCAGATTTTCATTCAGATTTTGCATTATCAGGGATTGACTGGGGTGAAAGCAATTATCCCAATCCAAATGCCGTTTTATGTTATTGTTGCCGTTGTTTATTGGAGTTAAATTTTGAAGCGCAGTATCAGGATTTCATTCAAAATGCTTTTTTGCATTTGGAGTCAGCCATCCTGAAGCATCCAGCCTCAATGGCCGGATGGTTGCAGGAATGGTTTTGTTTTAAGCAAGGGTATCCTGTTATCAAGTCCAATCAAATGGAGG
>CAYMGR010000128.1:0-6468 GCA_964389985.1 uncultured Saprospiraceae bacterium | reverse complement strand
GGATCGATTTAGAGTTGCAGCAGTTTGGCGATTCACTGATGAAGAATAAGGTTGGTGGAATCGTTGCTTTGGAACCCTCAACGGGAGAAATCCTTTGTCAGATTACAGCACCTACCTATAATCCAAACTTATTATCGATTCAAAACAATAGAGGACTTGCTTACGCCTATCTGTTAAGAGATTCTCTTAAACCATTATTTGACCGTTCTTCAAACGCTAAATATCCTCCGGGTTCAATATTTAAACCAATCCTGGCATTAATAGCCTTGCAGGAAGGTGTGTTGAATGAAAATTCTGCGCATCCTTGTTCCGGAGCTTATTATTATAAAAATGTGTCTTACGGATGCCATAATCATCCATCGCCTTATAAATTGTCAATCGCTTTGCAGCATTCCTGCAATTCTTATTTTATTCAAACATTCAGAGATTTAATTGAAATTAAAGGGTTTAACAAACCTCAATTTGGTTTGGATCTATTGGTAAATTATTTGACAGCCTTTGGATTGGGAAAACCCTTATATACAGATGTTGCCACAGAATCAGGTGGTTTTATTCCAACTTCAGAATATTATACGAGACTTTATAAAACCGATCAATGGCGATCCACTTATTTTGTTTCAGTAGGTATTGGTCAGGGAGAATTATTATTAAGTACGATCCAGATGGCAAATCTGGCTGCCATTCTAGCAAACAGAGGTTATTATTATACGCCGCATTTGGTAAAGGGATTTAACAATGAGTCCCAATTAATACCGGAGCGATTTCGGATAGCCAATCAGGTTCCCATTGATAAGAAATATTTTGAGCCGGTTATAGAAGGAATGGAATGGGCTATTCGTGCAGGGACCGCTTCTAAAGCATATAATCCTGAAATAGTCAGCTGCGGTAAAACGGGTACGTCTCAAAATCCTCATGGCGATGATCACTCTGTATTTTTTGCATTTGCACCACGTGATAATCCCAAAATTGCAATAGCCGTTTATGTAGAAAATGCTGGATGGGGAGGAAATGTTGCTGCACCAATTGCCTCCTTAATGATTGAAAAATATCTGAAAAGGAAAGTCTTCAGGACTGATTTGCAAGAAAAGATGATGAAAATTGATTTGATTTCTAAAAAAGCAAAAACATGATCATCTCCAGCATAGTAGCCATGAATTCGGATCGCATCATAGGCTTTAAGAATCAAATCCCATGGTATTTATCAGCTGATTTAAAATATTTTAAGCAAACGACTAAGGGTCATTGCATATTAATGGGGCGCAAATGTTTTGAAAGTATCGGACAGCCGCTTCCCGGAAGAACGAATATTATTGTCACAAGGGATCCCTATTTTATCGTTTCTAATTGTTTAATAGCCCATTCAATAAATGAGGCACTGTATTTCGCTCAAAAAACAGGGGAATCCGAATTATTTATTATTGGCGGCGGTGAAATTTACAATCAAACAATGCATCTTTGGAATCGACTCTATGTGACTTTAGTGGATATTCAATGTGAAGGGGATACTTTTTTTCCGGAAATATCCGAGCTTGATTGGAATCTGATTTCCAAAGCAGATCATAGCCGGGATGAGAAAAATGAAATGAATTATTCTTTTTTAGTTTACGAACGCAAACCAAAAACCATGTAACACGAGCATTTAATTTAAGAAGAACACCTAAACCCTATTTCATGAAAGAAGATCTCATCCAATTTCTTTGGAGATCAAAAGCCTTATTGGATAAACCATTATGTTTAACAAATGGAAAAGCCATTGAAGTACTTCATCCCGGTCATCTAAATGTTGATCAAGGTCCAGATTTTTTATTTGCCAAAATCAAGGTAGAAGATCTTATTTGGCATGGACATATTGAAATTCACCTAAAATCTTCTGATTGGAAGCTTCATTTTCACGATGAAGATCCTAACTATCAGAATATTATTCTACATGTTGTCTGGGAGCATGACCAGGAGGTTTATTTTAAAGACAGACGTTTACCATGTCTCGAACTGAAAAATTATACCGCATCTCAGTTACTTGATCACTATTTGGATTTGATGCGTAGCAAGGGTCCAATTCCTTGTAGCGCTTTTATCAACGAGATTCCAGAGAGTATTCGAACCTTCCAAATCGAACGGATGATGGTAGAGCGACTGGAAGAAAAGACCATGAGAATGCAAAATGATTTGGAAAATAGCCAATGGGATTGGGAATCTATTTTTTACAAAACGCTTGCTCATTATTTGGTTGCACCGGTCAATTCTGATGCTATGGATCAATTAACCTTTAAAATTGATCGCTCGCTTTATTTAAAGTGCAGTTCTGAACTGGAAACCTTGCAGGCACTGTTTTTTGGAATGGCCGGAATGTTAAATGAAGCTCTAACTGAAAGTTATTCTCAAACACTTTATCAAGTTTTTAGTCATCAAAAAAATAAATTTGATCTGGAACCTATGCAAAGCTTTGAATGGAAATTACTTCGATTACGACCTGCTCATTTTCCTGCGCTGCGCATTGCCCAATTAACAGCATTATTGTATCAGTGGCCTCATTTATTTTCAACAATTCTAGAAGCTCAGGATCTCAAATCTATTTATATAATGTTAGAGGTAGATCCAGGTTCCTTTTGGTTAAATCATGCTCAGTTTAATAAATTTAGCAGAACTAGAAAATTGGCAAGAATTGGACCACAGACAAAGGATATATTGATCATCAACGCGATTATCCCACTTTTATTTGCCTATGGATTTGTTCAGCAGAAAACAGATTATTGTCAAAAGGCAATGAGCTGGTTGCAATTAGTTAAAACTGAGAAAAACAATATTGTATATATGTGGAAAAGTTTTAATTTTGCAATGAATCATGCCGGTCATAGTCAAGGAGGAATTCAATTATACCATTCCTATTGCTGCAGAAAAAGGTGTAGCATGTGTCAGATCGGAAATGAGATTCTCAATCGCCCCATGAATCATGTTCAACCCTCCGTTTGAACGTTTAAAAAATAAATTAATAGTATGAAAAACACAATTGGATTAATTTTCTTCCTAATCATTTGCAACTTTCAAAAACTGCCAGGACAAGGTTTTTATTTGGGAGCACATGCGGCCCTACAAAGTAGTTGGATCTTTTGCTCAACTGATTTTGATGAGGGGGGTATTCTTGATTTTGAAAGCACCATCAAGCAAGCTTTTGGAATTTATGTGGGTTACCAGATTCATTCCAAAATTGGAATTGAAACCGGTGGGATTTATAGTTTTCAGGGTCAGCGCTATATCACAGAAGGAAATTCATTGGCCAATTTCAAAACAGATCTCAATTATCTGAAAATACCTTTATTATTTTGTTATCAAACGAATCCATCCAGAAAATATGCAATTATCAGTCAAATCGGTTTTCAGCTGAGCCTTTTGACCCAGGCAGAAAGTTCACGACAACAGGTTTTTGGTGCCTATAGTCCTAAATTAAACGATGTTAAGGACTTTTACAGATCGACCGCCATAGACCTGGTTTTAGGCTTGGGCTTGCAAATGAATTTTAATAAATGGCATATACGCCTGATGGTTCGACCAGATTATTCATTGACCGATATAGAAAAAACAGATAAAAAACCCGGATTGCGAACTCCAGCAAGTAATTTTACATTTGCCTTGCCACAATTGGGATTTCATTATAATTTATAAATTCGATTTTGCAAAAACTGATCGCCATTTTATTGAGTCCATTTTCTTTGTTTTATGGAATTGGCGTCAGTCTTTATCAGGCCTTGTTTTTTTCAGGAATTAACAAAGCTGTTCGTTTTAGTTTTCCAATCATTTCAATTGGAAATTTAAGCATTGGAGGAACGGGCAAATCCCCGCATATCGAATATTTGATTCGCTTACTCAAAGATTATATAGAATTGGCTGTTTTGAGCAGAGGCTATAAACGCAAAACACAAGGATTCTTATTATTGGATGACCAAACAAAAGTTACAGACTCAGGGGACGAACCCAAGCAAATTAAATTGAATTTTCCGGATCTTCCGGTCGCCGTTTGTGAAAGTCGGGTGGTTGGTATTCCTAGATTGTTAAGGCAATACCCAGAATTAAAATTGATCTTATTAGATGATGCATTCCAGCATCTGGCGGTAAAACCCGGATTAAATGTATTGTTGACAGAATATAATAAGCCCTACACAGAGGATTATCTGCTGCCAAGTGGACGGCTTCGCGAATGGCGTTTTGGAGCCAGTCGGGCGGATGCTGTAATCGTTACAAAATGTCCGGATGAGAAGCCGGATGAAGCGTTATGGCGTTCGAAATTGCAATTGAAAGTAAATCAGAAATTGTTTTTTTCAAAGATCAGCTATAAACCGGCCTATAATCTTTTTAAACCAGAGTTAAAATTTGAGTTGAACCCGGGTATGCATATTACATTGATTAGTGCAATTGCCCAATCTTCCTATTTGTTAAATTATTTAGCAAATCAGGTTGCTTCTATCGTCGATATCAATTTTGAAGATCACCATTATTTTACTCTTAGTGAACTAAAGGGCATTGTCCAAAAGCACAAACATATTTCACACTCTAATAAAATGCTGCTTACCACCCAAAAAGATGCCACTCGGCTTATTGGCTTTAAAGAATATTTTTTAGAACAGAATTTGGATCTCTATGCGATGCCAATCGAAGTTGAGTTTTTTGATAAACAAGTATTTGACGAGTATATTAAAAATTACTTATTGGACTTTAAAATATGAAAAGGAGCTTATTTTTAGTTTGCTTCGCTCTCCATTTAAAAGTTTGGACTCAGGTATTCCCAGTTTTACATGAACGTCATCAGTTGGATTTTATAGAAATAAGTTCAGGGAAATTATTGGAAACGCACCAATCAATCCTTCCAGAAGATCATTTGCAATTAGTGCGGTCTGTTTTCGAACGGAGGACATTCGATTCTGTCAAAGCTAATCGATATTTAAGAAATCATATAGACGATGGGTACCAAATGAAGGATACCCTTTTGAATTCTCATTTGGAATTATTAATGCAATCTGGTTTTAAGGGAAGGTATTTATTTAAGGATGGAAGACATGCTTTGAGTATCTATCATAAAGATTTTCAATTTACTCTAGACCCTTTAATCGATCTTCAAGTTGGTTCACAAACAGCAGGGGATGAAATTTTGTGGACAAATCGGCATGGAATTCGCCTACAAGCCTCGCTGGATCAAAAAGTGAGCTTTTATTCTGATATCACCGATAATCAGATGTCAGTGCCTTTTTATGTTGATAGTTTTGTGCAGATGTATCAGGCTTTTCCAGGGGTTGGTTTATTTAAAAATTATAAGAGTTCCATTTTAAAGATCAATAAGGGGCATGATTTTTTATTGGCTGAAGGTGCAGTTAATTTTAAACTGAGTAATCATATTCAAACTTCTCTGGGTCACGGCAGACATTTTATAGGAAGTGGTATGCGAAGTTTATTTTTATCTGACTTCTCTGGTCCGCAATTTTATTTAAGAGTGAATACCAACATTTGGAAACTGCATTATCAGAATCTTTTCGTTGAGTTAAGTCCGGAAACACTGGGGGATAAAGGAAACCGACTGCTTCCAAAGAAATATGCAGCCAGCCATTACCTGAGCATTCAGCTGTCTAAAAAATGGAATATAGGATTGTTTGAAACAGTCGTATTTGCTCGGGATAAGGGCTTTGAATTGCAATATTTAAATCCGGTTATCTTATATCGTTTTATTGAGCATGCCATTGGGAGTCCAGACAATGTCATGTTAGGAATTCATTCAAATGTTTTATTGGGTCGTTCCCTTTCTTTTTACACCCAAATTCTATTTGATGAATTTTTATTAAAAGAAATCATTCGGCAAGACGGATGGTGGGGAAATAAATATGGCTTCCAGTTTGGTTTAAAATATATAAATGCCTTGAATATTAAAGACCTTCGACTCCAATTTGAGACCAACTGGGTGAGACCTTATACCTATACATTCAGGGATAGTTTTGCAAATTACAGCCATTTTAACCAAGCCCTGGCTCACCCTTTAGGTGCAAATTTTAAAGAATTTATTTTTGCAGTTGATTATTCGTTTAGCAATCGTTTTCATATGGAGTCTAAAACGATTTATTATCAAAAAGGATTAGACGATGCTCAATTTAATTACGGCGGGAATATCTTAAAAGATTATACAACGCGTAAGGAGGATTATAATAATACCATCGCACAGGGTATTTTGAATACAACATTGACATCCTCTTTATCCTTTTATTACGAAGTATTGCCTGCAACGTATTTTGATTTACATTTAAATTATAGATACAGTAAAATCAGCCAAACACCTCTTACAAAATTTTGGTTTAACGCAGGATTTCGAATGAATTTAGATAATTTTCGATTTGATTTTTAAGAAATTTGGTCATGAGAATATCCCTTATAGTTATTGGAGATGAAGTTTTATTAGGTCAAGTAGTTGATACAAACGCCGCAATTATTGCG
>CAYMGR010000127.1:4248-6522 GCA_964389985.1 uncultured Saprospiraceae bacterium | reverse complement strand
TATTTTATTTTAGTTCGGTATGATTCTTTGGCTTATTTGATGAGTAAATTACCTGTTCTGCTGCCCAATGACAATGACTACAATTTAAATAGAGATAAAAACCTAAGTGATTTATCAATAGAGACTTCTTTAAGTTATCTTTCAAATTGGACAGGAACAGACACCTTTAAAGTTTGTTTAGGAACCCAGTTCGTTCTTCGGGATTCAAACCTGCTCAGAAATGGGTATCCTTTTTCTATGCATGAGATTGCAACTAGCTGGCCTAAATTTTCTATTCTGAGCGCACATGAAATTGCTTTTGATTTTAATCAGACTGGTATTTATCCTATTGATATCTATCTGGATTGCAATAAACATGCAATCATTAGGACTAGATTTTATGTCAATGTGTTAGAAAATCCGCTTGCTCTTATAAATGGATTGGATTCGATATGCAAAGCTGATAGTCTAGTGCTCATGAGCAATCCGGCTACAAGTTATTTATGGAGTACGGGTTCAACTGAAAGACAAATTGTCATTACACAATCAGGAACATATCGGCTTACAATAAGTGATGATGCATCATGTACCGGCCAAGCGGAGAAAATGATTGGACTGTTTCCTGAAATTAAAGGTAAAATTTCATCCATTTCAGGTGGAAATCAAACTACTTGTAAGTTGTTTTTTGTGCCGGATGATCCGAACCTAAAATTTACTTTTTTATGGAGCACGGGTGAAAGAACCGATACGATTGAAACCAGCGAAAAAGCAATCACATTAAAACTTACAGATAAGAACCATTGTGAACAAGAATTTTCCTTTGTTTGTAATCCAGTCTTGGTCTCTGAAGGGTCAGATCCGATATTTGAAATCGTGCCAAATCCAAATACGGGTGATTTTAGAATCATTTGCAGTCAAGCATTATTGGATTTAAAGTTAATTCATTTTACAGGTTCTTTGATGAAGCCCGATGTAGCTATTTCATCCAGTCAATCGGAAAATTCTGTAAAGTTCCTTGGACTTAAACCAGGAATTTATTTTGGGATGGCTCAATTCACTGATAAGAATATAAAGTATTTTAAAGTATTGGTACATTGAATAGGTTTATTCAATAAATTTATTTAGTTCATTGTTCCACAGGGATGGGTTTTTGTTTTTATTGAAATTTAAATGACAATAAACGTCAAGGTTTATAGTACAAAATGTATCATTATCACTCCCTGTTTCGCAATAAAGGTTTTAGAATGTATTGCAAATTCCGCTAGATAATATTTTTAATTACTTTAATTGTATGATATATGCAGCAAAATTATATTTCTTGTAAAATGAGCTAGTTTAATTTTCTAACAACCGCTAAAGACTTTAACAGCAAACAAATTGTTTCCATTTATAAAAAGTCGATAACGGTAAGGCTCGCGAATCGGGTTCATCGGCAAGACCAATTCCCAAATTTTTCCATTTTTTAAAGCCCGGGACACGCCCTTATTTGTACTGCAGTATGTAAAAGAACCGGATTGATCATAGTCAAATAAAGTTTTTGTCAGCGTGCTATCCAATGTGGTGATTTTCCAGGTCAATCCTCCATCCTGTGATTCACGAAGTCTGATTGGTTCTTGCTTTGAATTTAATGGCCCACCTATACGCATTGCTGTAAAGCCATTTTCAGTAACGATGGTATTATAAACTGCATCTTTATCTTCTAAAACACAGTTCCATGTTTCTCCAAAGTCAGTTGACCGGATCAATCCTTTGGATGAACTAACTATAAATACTGAATCTTTCACAACAAGATTAAAGAGCCATTTATCTTTAAGGAGTTGCTGCCAACTTTTTCCTTCATCAGGAGTTTTATAAATGCCATTTCTGGTGCATACAATCAACTCCCCGTTTCTACTTTCAATAATATTATAAATAGTTTTTTCAGGCAGATTCTTATGCATAGGTTTCCACATGGTTGTCCCTGGAATTTTTTGATAAAATCCTGACTCAAATACACTGACATAAGGCCCTGTTTTGCCAGAAAATATTCCCAAAATACTCTTGCCCTCAAACATTCCGTCTACATTGAAGAAATATTCACCCACGTTTTCCTTTTCCCAAATTCCCATTTGAGGATCCGTGCTGTGGTATAAAAAACCATTTTCTGTTCCTAAATAAACCTCTTGAGCTGAAGCATAGATGCATCTGACCTGTAAACTATCAGGAAGTCCTACACTTAAATCTTTCCAATTCTGGCCATAGTCGCTGGATTGGAAAAGAATATTACTGGTTTGATGCTTTGCTAATGCTAAGCTT
>CAYMGR010000127.1:1683-4148 GCA_964389985.1 uncultured Saprospiraceae bacterium | reverse complement strand
GACTTTGCGAAGTCTGGAAACGAACATATCCAGGCTTCGTCCGACTAAGATGCCTTCGTCTTCCCAAATGGTCTTCAGAATCGTCTGGCGTTCTAGAATTTGGTTTGGATGTTGGACAAATAAATGCAGTAATTTAGTTTCTCTATAGGTTAATTTATGACTTTCTGTTCCTGATATTAAAATTTGGTTAGACACATCTAATTGCGAGTTAGCAATCTGGATCCATTGGTTTTCCGGATGTTGAGTCGGGTCTGATTTAGGACTCTTTCGAATCCAAATTAGACCTAAACCATAAAGGCTTACCGCCAGCAAACCACTAAACAGCCAACCTAAGATGGGTAATTTATTTGCATTTCCGGATTCAGCTAATAAGCGGACATGGAGATCATAGCAATCCGAATCCAACTCACGACCCGAACAGGGAACGCCCTTTCCATTTGAAACGTCAAAAAAATTATAGCCTAATTTCACCGTGCCATCAGCACAACGTAAAATGCTTACATTATAATTTGATTGAATCTGATGAAGCTTAAAAGATTCCTGAAGGATCTCCGGAAGTCTATCATAATTAAAGGAATGCGCTAATCTGATCATCCAGGCATCGGTTTGTACTTTTTGCACAGGAGCAATTTGCGAACTACTGTCACCGGCTTCTTTTAACAATAGATGAGCCGTCCGTCTCAATGCAAGATTTATTTTTTCTTCCGGATGAAAAGATTGATTTAAATCCTTCTTATAGACATACCATACAAATTGCATCAATGAAATACTGATAACAAGCAAAAAGATAAAGCGGCCTGATTCTTTGAGACCATGTAAATTCATCCGTCAAAAATACTATATTTTAAAACGTCGATTTAAGAAATTATTTTTAACGTATGTAGTGTATATTGAAATGACGTATGTATTGAATCGAAATGATTTAATGCATAAATATTAACAATCAAATAGCAACTGTTTCTGTTATTGATCATACGCTTAATCACAATTTAGATTGCCCTAAAGTAGATGCAGATTATCTTTTAATATTTTCTTGGTTACCATTTGTAATTATCATTTTCAATTTCATTTGGAGGTATTTCAAATTCTTTTTTACTTTTAAGCATGTTAAAAACAATTAGCTTACTCATTCTGGCACTGATCATTATTCCGGTTGTTGCGTTTTATTTTGATCCGGGACTTTCCGAATTGCAGACCAGGGTTTTGTACCATGCGTTGAAATTCATGGTACTGATTGCTTGTGTTTGTTTTATTGTCGGAGAACTTACCAGGAACAATAGCCAAATTGACAAACTATGGAGCATTTTGCCAATTTGTTATACCCTTTATTTCGCTTATGCATCAAATTGGGAACCACGCCCAAGCTTAATGGCAGTATTAGTAGCAATTTGGGGCATCCGTCTCACTTACAATTTTAGCAGGAGAGCTGCCTATAGTTGGAGATTCTGGTCTGGTGAGGAGGATTATCGATGGCAGGTACTTCGTTCAGAACCGCTGTTTAATAAACCATGGAAATGGACGATGTTTAATTTATTTTTTATTTGTTTATATCAAAGCGGTCTCATCCTTTTATTTACATTGCCAGCAGTAAACGTGCTGCAAAGTAAATTACCTCTGACTCTTTATGATGGGATCCTAGCATGTTGTATTTTGATTGCGATAGCAATAGAATGGTTAGCTGATCAGCAGCAATGGAAATTCCAAACCGAAAAATATGATCAAATAAATCGTGGCATAACTTTAGCAGAACCTTACAAAAAAGGATTTATTACGAGTGGTTTATGGAAATTCGTACGTCATCCAAATTATTCTGCCGAACAATGCATTTGGATTTTGTTTTATGGGTTTACAATAGTTGCAGGCAATAGCTGGCTCAATTGGAGTGCAGTCGGGTTCATTTTATTACTCCTGCTTTTTCAAGGCAGCGCCGATTTTAGCGAAAAAATTTCCGCATCAAAATATCCGGAATACAAAACCTATCAAAAAACAACCGGGAAGTTTATTCCTAAATTGGGGGATAGGGGATAGGAGAAAGGTGAAAGGTGATAGTAGATAGTTGTTGGAGGATACCCAATTCTTCAATGTTCCAATTTTAATAGGTTTGTTTACTACTATACCATTGACAATTGTCCTCCGTGTCCTCAGTGCTCTCCGTGTGAATCATTCTTTCATTCCACACAGAGTCCATTCCTCCATGTCCCCGTGTTCTCCGTGTGAAATCCATAAAAACATAAAAAAAGGGGTACCCCGTTCACTGGCACCCCTTCGCTCCACAGACAGGATTTTATCTTATCCATGGCAAAAGCATCGTAAAGCTAAGGCGCTTTCAGGCTCTTGATGACAGGCCCTAAAAATATTTGCAAATCAAGGGTAGTTTTCATAATTGCATTTTCTGTATATGTAAAATCTTTATAGATAAGCCTCTTGAAAATAAGATTTTAGCCTACATTTTAAGAAATTTATCA
>CAYMGR010000127.1:0-1583 GCA_964389985.1 uncultured Saprospiraceae bacterium | reverse complement strand
ATTGCAGAAGCGGGTTCCTTCTTAATGATGGAAGATGGCATCCGGATGGCAACGATATTTGGTGACGGGTCTGGTCAGGGGGGCAGTGGTTTTATGGGAAAGTTGTTTTCTGCAGGTAAACGATTGCTGACCGGGGAATCACTTTTTATGACAACCTATACGAATGAAGGAGGGGGGAAAGCAAGAGTAAGCTTTGCATCGCCTTATGCCGGTAAAATTATCCCACTCAATTTGAGCGAGTTGGATGGTAAGGTTGTAGCCCAAAAAGACGCTTTCCTTTGCGCAGCAATGGGTGTTTCGGTTGGTATTGAATTGCAACGCAAATTGGGAACCGGAATTTTTGGAGGAGAAGGCTTTATTATGCAAAAATTGGAAGGAGATGGAATGGCCTTTGTACATGCAGGTGGTTATGTTAAGGAAATTTCATTAGGTGTAGGGGAAACGCTTCGCATTGATACAGGTTGCGTAGTCGCCTACACATCCCGAATAGATTTTGATATCGAATTTATAAAGGGTATTAAAAATATGGTGTTTGGTGGAGAAGGTCTCTTTTATGCCGTACTCAGAGGTCCCGGAAAAGTATGGATTCAAAGTTTGCCGATCAGCCGCTTGGCTTCCAGAATCATGCAATATGGAGGAATGAATCGTCGGGAAGAAGGTAGCATACTGGGTGGACTTGGAAATCTTTTAGATGGTGATCGATAAAACGAATTGATTATTAATTCCTTTAATTTTAGGTTCATTCGGATTTTCCGGTTTCTGGTTTATCGATTAATGTAATGCAGCATGCCACTCATTTTACCCGTTAAAGGAATTCTTCCTGTATTTGGAAAAGATTGCTTTATAGCTGAAAATGCAACTATTGTCGGAGATGTGGTGATGGGTGATTTTTGCAGTGTTTGGTTTCAGGCCGTCATTCGCGGGGATGTAAACTGTATCCGGATCGGTCATGAGGTGAACATACAGGATGGGGCCATCATTCATTGTACGTATCAAAAAGCTGAAACCACAATTGGAAATAAAGTTTCAATTGGACATCGGGCGATCGTTCATGGTTGTACCATTCATTCGAATGTCTTGGTTGGTATGGGAGCCCTTATTTTAGATCATGCAATTGTGAATGAAAATGTGCTGATTGCTGCCGGCGCAGTGGTTTTAGAAAAATCAGTTTTGGAATCCGGATTTATTTATGCAGGGATACCTGCAAAGAAAGTGAAAGAGCTCGACCCTGAAACGTTTCAATTTAATATCGAGCGGACCGCAAAGAATTACCAGATGTATGCACATTGGTTTACCAATCCGGAACAAAAAATTTAAAGGCGCTTCATTTAAAAGGCATCTTTAAAATGCTCCAATTGGAATTGGCCATTTTTATTTAATAAAATCGCGACCACATCAAAGCGAAATTCCCAATCGTGTTTTAACTGCTCCATATAATAAGATGCTCCTTCGTGTATCAGTGTTTCCTTATACTCGCTGACAAATGCTTCTGGTGGTCCAAAATAATCGTAACTCCTCGTCTTGACTTCTACAAATACCAACACCTCCCCATCCTTAAATATTAAATCAATCTCCGATTTACT
>CAYMGR010000126.1:0-6539 GCA_964389985.1 uncultured Saprospiraceae bacterium | reverse complement strand
GGATCTGGGTGGAGGTACGGTGGCAACAGCTTTAGATAAAATGGTCGCTTCACTATCTTATATCAATGCTGTGTACGAAAAGGATTTTGCTGTTCACCTCAGTCTGATTGCAGGAAATGACCGCTTAATTTATACAGATGGAAATATAGACCCTTATCCGCAACCTACCTTGGGTGGAGGAACCCTTGGCATCAATACTACTTTGATCAATGCAAAAATTCCAAGAGCCAGTTATGATATCGGTCACGTTTACACCATAACGTGTACGGACGTAGGTGGAGTTGCTTATTTAGGTTGTGTATGTGCAGATAATAAGGGTGGAGGGGTTACTTGTTGGTACACCTCCGATATCCCCTATGTGAGTCAACGGATTACTTGCCACGAAATGGGCCATCAGTTTAATGCTTCGCACACCTTCTCTAATTGCAATGGAAATGAATCAAGCACCTCGTATGAACCTGGCAGCGGTACAACTATCATGTCGTATAGTGGCTTATGTGGAGCAGGATTAAATGTTGAACCAGCGAATGGTCCTCATCCAAATTATTTTCACACCAATAGCGTGGATCGGGTCATCACATTTACACGTTCTGAAATTGGTACCTGTGGTACTTCGACGCCTACCAATAATACTTATCCGGAACCCGAGATATTGTTTCCAAGTGGACTTTATATTCCCATTCGGACTCCTTTTAAATTAAGTGGTCGGGCAACTGATATGGAAAATGATGCCATGACTTATAACTGGGAACAATACGATGCAGGTGGTTACGGTGCCATGTTAGGAGAACCTTCCTTAACAGAAGAAGGTCCTTTATTTAAATCAATTTTTCCGAATAATAATCCGGTTCGTATCGTACCGGTATGGAATACCATTTTAACAAAGGCTAATTATGAGCGAACGGAAGTTTTACCTACGGTAAGCAGACAAATTAGCTTTCGCTTTACTACAAGAGACAATCATTCCGGCGCAGGCGGTACTGCCTGGAAACAAACTTTTTTCAGATCTATAGAATCCGCAGGTCCTTTTGCCGTGACCTTTCCAAATGAAAGTACCCTGGATACCTTGTATACAGATCTGTGTAATAAAGTCAGTTGGGATGTAGCCAATACCGATAAATCCTTGGTAAATTGTCAAAAAGTAAATATTTATTTAATGCCCAACCGGACCAATCCGGATAACTTAATTCCTTTGGTATTAAATACTGAAAATGATGGTGAAGAATTGGTCTCGATTCCCGATAGTTTGAATGGCAATTCAAGAGCAAGAATTTTGGTTGAATCAGTTGGTAATATTTTCTTTGACGTGTCGGATCAGGATATTCGCATCCGAAAATCTGTTTCTCCTCAATTGCGTTTTGGAGTCGCACCAAATAATTTCAAATTATGTGTACCCACGCAAGCTGAAATTCAAATTCGTTCATGTGCAGCAGGAATTAGCGGTAACATGCAAATCTTTTTAGAAAGTGGTTTACCGGATAAAGCAAACTATCGATTTGATCAAACAAATTTTGATGTCAATGCGTCTAATGTGTTGCATTTGGATTTGTCTCAAGTGAATACTTCAGGAATCAGCCATTTAGTTATCGCCGCGGTTACTCCAAACGGAGACACCTTGCGGGAAGAAATTGAAATTGATTTGGTAAGTGTAGATTATTCTGATTTGAAAACCATTTATCCTGCGGATGGATTGTCCGGATTAAACCAATCGATAGAATTCAAGTGGAATCCAAGTGCAAATGCTGAAACCTATAATCTTGAAATTGCAACTTCACCTGCTTTTGGAGCGACGATTGTCTATTCCATAAAAGGAATTAAAGGCGCTTCGTTTAAACCAAGTTTTTTCTTTGATGAAAATAAATTATACTACTGGAGAGTCTTACCGGTCAATCGATGCGGGGACGGAGGTCCTACAACTCCAGTTGCATTTCACACCATTAATAAAGCTTGTGTTGAACTTAGCTATCCGGGGAATCCGGTTAGTCGTAGGGCGAATCAAACCGGAGTCATGTTATTCCCCATTAAAGATGCCGGATTTATTAGCGACGTCAATGTGAAAGATTTTATGGCTTCGGCTGTTGGAGTCAATAGCGTGAGTTTGAGTTTAGTAAGTCCAATGGGAACACGTGTAAAATTGTTTGATAAAAATTGTGGCGTTACAGATCAGTTTAATTGTACGTTTGATGATGATGCATTGTTGACACTCACTACGGGTTGTCCTCCTACTCAAAGCAAACGCTTAAAGCCACTGGAATTGTTGAGTAAGTTTAACGGTGAAAACAAAAAAGGCGATTGGAGACTGGAAGTAGCTACGGATAATTTCTTAAGCGGACAAGCTGTATTCAATTCATTTAATCTGGATATCTGTTCGGATTTAATTGTCAATAATCCATTCAATCTGAACAACCTGGTTTTATATATGAATGTTGGAGAAACAAAAGGGATTGGTCAGGACTTATTGCAATCACAGGATATTGATAATACATCGGATCAATTGGTTTATACGGTCGTAGTAAAGACACAACGAGGTGATTTATTATTGAATGGGGTTGTTTTAGATTATGGATCTACATTTACACAAAAAGATATAGACGATGGAAAGTTATCCTATCACCATAAGGGAGCAGATATGGAAACAGATGGATTTTTATTCACCGTTGAAGATGGCGCGGGTGGTTGGTATGGAACTTCTTTTTTCAAAATACAAATTGGAACTGTTTCGACCGATGACCAAAACAGGAATCCGGGATTAGAAGTTTATCCCAATCCAACGACTGGTCTGATACAAATATCCACGCAGGAAATTTTAGATAAAACGGCCCAATTGAGGATACTCAATACCAACGGTCAGGTATTAATCAAACGTTCAATGGCTCTTGTGAAAGCAGATCAGCTAGATGTGAGCAGATTGTTGGATGGAATTTATTTTCTGGAAATCCGTTCGGATAAATATTATGCAATCAAGAAATTGATTATTAAAAAGAATTAGAATCTTTCTAAAAATACATTCAGCCTCCGGTTATCATTGAATAGCAGGAGGCTGTTTTATTTTAACCGGATGAACTTCCAATCTGTAATTCATTGTTTGAGCTAATTGATGTAACAAATACATCATTTCAGTTCGTTTTGCGGAACATCGAATCACCAAATCCGATTGTTCAGCTTTCTTCCGAATGTAGTTTAAAGCATTTGTTTCCAGATGGCTCAGTTCTTCGGGCTTAAAATAATTAAAACTTCCTTGCTGTAAATCGTAATAATCCATGGTATGCTCCATGCTTAGAATGACCGGAGTGGTATCCAGATAAAAATGGATGGTTTTAGTTGCCTCATCGATTTGGATTTTGGAAGAATCCATATTTAATCCAGCATGGACTGTGGCCTGCACGCGGATGATGGCTGTTTTTCTAAAAGGACTTAAATCAAACCAACTGTAATCTTTATGGTTGATCAGTTCGCTAAATTTTGCTTCAACATAAACGATTTTAAAAACCTCACGGATGCGTTCCAACAAAACAGATTGTTCCGTTGAGGATATGTTGCTTGATTGTTTGTATTGCTTTCCAAAATAAAAGCCTAGGAGGAATAAGCAAGTTCCAAAAATTAAATAGAAAAAATATTTCAATTATTGAATTTTTGCTTCGAAAGGATATTTTAAATTTTCATAAGAAGAGAGGATTCCTTTTACGGATCCAACGACCAATGGAGATTCCATGAGGACTGGCAACATATTGTCATCCTGGCCAACCCAAAAATTCATTTGAACGCCTTCTTTAAACACATTGCCTTCAATGACATCGCCAATTGCATGAAACGTTTTATAAATGCCACTTTCTTTTACTTTAAATCCCGGATCTTCTTTCATATATTTCAGATTCAATTCGTATTTGCGATTATCCAGGATGAGCTTGAAAGCTGTTGATTTTTTTTGTTGGAATTGATTCCGATCGATATTGCGTAAAAAATACATACTGGATATTAGGTCGTAATAATTTCCATCTAAATCAATTTCAGTTGTCGTCAGTTTATTAAAACTTCTTCCGGTAGAACTATACGCTTTATGGTTGGGATAGTCAAAAACGATCTTTTCATAATGGCGATATTTACCTTGTTGAATATCGCGAATGTATAATTTGGGTAAGCCCGTTTTTTTATCAATGTAGGAATGATATTTATCTCTGACTTTATAAAACCATTCATAGGAGGCATAGGTTTTTCCGGTCACTTCAATATGATAGGCATCCGGTTCATCTTTTATTTCAAAAATTACCTCTCCTGCTGTGAGCCATACAAAATTCCAATTATAAAAGATCTTATAAACTAATTTTTCACCTGTATTAAAGGCAAATCCGGAATCTTCAGTTGCTGGTCGGAAAGACCATAGGCTGATTCCGAAAAGGGCCAGAAGGATCAAAATTAAAAATTGCTTCATTTCTATCCGAGCTTTAATAGATAAACAAAAGCAGGGTTAAATAATTGCCTGAACTACCAAAATTAACATAAATCTAAGATATTTAATGGCAGAAAATGAAGGAATAACAAGGTTTTGGAAGGGAAGGCTGGATTGGATTTGCTTAGTTCTTACCGAGACTTGTAACGATTTCTTGAGTTTTGTTACCGGAAGCTCTTATTTTTAAAACGGTGCCTGTAAGCAGGGTTTTACCTGGATTTAATGCATTCCAATCAATCAATTGTTCTAAATCTACCTGGTATAGATCAGCAATTTCAGCGAGGGATTCACGCGTTTTAACCAGATGAAGGATGATGTTTTTATCGGTATTTGCTTTGTAGTCGGTTTCTTGTTTGATATCTTTTATATTGGATGATTCAAAATCAAGCTGAATCGAATTGGCTTTCTGTAGCGCAATATTATCCGGTGCAAAAATAAATGGTCTGTTGAACGAGATGATTTCGTGATCCGGTGCGAATTCATCGCCTGCCAGTATCCGGGCTTCATCAAGTATGGGATTAAATTTATTCTGGAACCGGTAATAATCAACAAATTCAACCATCAGACTATCTGGTAAACTGACAGATGATCCGGATTGAAGACCTGGAATAACCAGTTTTCGATAGGAAGGATTCAAACTCATAAAGAGTTCTTTCTTAATACCGGTTTTCTTAAATAAATCCCGGAGATTGACTTCTTTAAATATTTTAGCGAAGGTGATTTTGTCTTCAGGAAACTCTTCTATCAAAGGAACAATATTATGTTCCGGATAATATTTCATAAAATAACTGGCACCGATAAAGGCAGGCACAAACAACTGGGTTTGGCGTGGTAATAATTTTTTGATGCCCCAGAAATCAGTGGCATTGGAAGATTCGAGGAGGTCTTTTACTTTGTATTCACCACAATTATAGGCTGCAATTACCAAAGACCAGTCATTAAACATCCGGTAAAGCGTTTTAAAATATTGGGCTGCTGCCTGAGTAGCCAGGACCGGGTCCAGTCTCTGATCTACTTTTGCATCGACTCTCAATTTTAAGATACGCGCAGTTGCGGGCATCAATTGCCAAATACCGGCTGCTCCGACATAGGATTTTGCATCCAATTGAAGCGCTGATTCAACTATAGTCAGATATTTTAAATCGGTAGGAAGGTCGTTTTCAGTAAAAATACGGTCGATGAGTGGGAAATAATTTTCAGTGCGCCTTAATATTTCAAGCGTGCTGGTCCGGTTTCTACCGATGAAGCGTTTCACCTGGTCCATTACATCCTCTTCAATTTTAAAGGATACCAGACAATCCATAGATTCTAAGCGGGACCGAACTTCTTCTTCATAAAATTCAGGCCTGTTTCCTAAAAACCTGACGATATCCATGGACTTCAGCCCCTGATGCGAGTTGGCATTGTGCGTAAAAAGCACAAATAACAGGACAATTAAAATGGACGAAAGCTTGTTCATGGAAAAAACCGTAATTTCTTAAATCGGAACCTGGGTCTTCTTCGCGCGTTTACAAATATAATCAATATAAACCATATTTAAACGGAGAAGGATCACAAAGGTACAAATAAAAATCAAAACGAAACGTTAACACGCTAAATATAATGTTAATACATATTACATTAATATTTAATATGTTGATCATTCACGGATTAGTAACCGATTAATTTTGCCCTTTAGTGTGCGTTTCTTCTTTTTTAAGGAATATTTAAAACATTAATTGGATGGCTCCGATCCCAAAATTGCCAAATAGTTGTCATGCAATTATTTGGGGAACACTCATTTTTCAACAGACCTTACCAGGACTATTGAAATCCAAAGACAATTTATGTTCACAGTCAACCCCAAACTCCTGGAAAGGAGCTTAAAATTTTCTTTGCTATCTGAACCAATCACGATTCTACTTAGTTCAATAAAAATTTAATTGGAATAAATTTGATCTTAAGGCATAACCAAAGCCCCATTCAAAGGGTTTGGGGTTCAATGAGTTGGTGAATCAATTTGCTCTGTGCAATAAAAAACTACCTTATAAATAAATAATTTGATCTTTATACAGAATAAAAGCCCCTTTCAAGGGGGTTGGGGTTCAAAGAG
>CAYMGR010000125.1:0-6588 GCA_964389985.1 uncultured Saprospiraceae bacterium | reverse complement strand
GCTTATTAAAACCCATACAGGTCCAGGATAATTTAAAAGCTGTTTACTTGCGTTTTGATCAGATCAAAACGGAACTAAAGGATCTGAGCAGAGAATTGGAGTCAGTTGCAGATCATACTGAGATCAGTCCCGAACGCTTATCACAAATTAATCAACGACTGGACTTACTAAACCGCTTGTTGAAAAAGCATCGTGTGTTAAATGAAACAGAGTTATTAGCGCTTCAAAATCAACTTGAAGGTGAGTTGAATGCCTTATCCTTTTCAGATGAGACTTTGATCAAATACAAAGAAGAGTTGCATGTGCTGCATACAAATTTAGACCAGGAAGCCCAACAACTGTCTGAAAAAAGAAAAAAAGCAATACCTGACTTAGTGAGTAAGACCAAAAATTTATTAATCCAATTGGGGATGCCTTACGCACAAGTTGAAATTCAAGTCCGGCCGTCGGGTGAATTAAATGCGAATGGCATGGATCAACTGGAGTTTTTATTTAGTGCTAATAAAGGAGGAAGTTTAAGACCTTTAAAGGAACAAGCCTCAGGAGGTGAGTTAGCCCGCTTTAATTTGGCTATAAAATCATTAGTTGCACAAAAAAATGAAAACGCTTGTCTCATCTTCGATGAAATTGATACCGGAGTATCCGGGCAGATTGCACTTCAAATGGGAAATATTCTAAAAGAACTTTCGAATATTCAACAATTGATTTGTATTACCCATTCTCCACAGGTTGCATCTCGTGCCAACCAACACTTTTATGTCTATAAAGAGCATCAAAAAACAGACAGTTTTACGAAAATCAAAAAATTAAACCAGGAAGAACGGTTATATGAATTAGCTAAAATGCTGAGTGGTGAACCCCCTACTCAGGCGGCGATAAAAAATGCTACAGAGTTGATTATGCTCTAATTAGTGCTGCTCTGAAAAAATTTAACAGCCTTAAAAAACAAATTAGCAACACACTATTCATAACCAATGTAATTTTGCTGAAAATAGCTTTTATGTCTAATCAATTATTGGCAAACAAACGAGGCATCATTTTTGGGGCCTTAGACGAACAATCTATTGCCTGGCACGTTGCAGAAAAATGTGTCGAGCAAGGCGCCCGAATTACCCTTACGAATGCGCCTGTAGCTTTAAGGATGGGTAAAATAATGGAATTATCCCAAAAACTAAATGCCGAACTGATCGGAGCAGATGCTACATCCGTTGAAGATCTTGAAAATCTGTTGAATAAATCTATGGAGGTTCTTGGTGGAAAAATAGATTTCATTCTACACTCTATCGGAATGTCCTTAAATGTTAGAAAAGGAAAACATTATACGGATTCTAATTATGATTTTATGCAAAAGACCTTTGATATTTCAGCAATTTCATTCCACAAGCTGATGCAAAGTGCTTTAAAACTTGACGCGATTCAGGAGGGCGGTTCTATTCTGGCCTTAACCTATATAGCGGCTCAAAGAGTATTTCCAGATTATGGTGAAATGGCAGAATCCAAAGCATTACTGGAATCTTTTGCGCGTAGTTTTGGCTACCATTTTGGAACCTTAAAAAAAGTACGGGTCAATACCATCTCCCAATCTCCTACCTGGACAACTGCTGGCTCAGGAGTCAAGGGGTTTAAAGAATTTTTTGATTATGCAGACAAAATGAGTCCTCTAGGAAATGCTTCCGCAGATGCCTGCGGTGATTATTGTGTAGTCATGTTTTCAGATTTAACCAAAATGGTTACTATGCAAAATTTATATCATGATGGCGGGTTTTCATCGATGGGAATGAATCCAGCTGTTTTAAATCTTTAATTTATGATCAGAACAAAATTTCTGTTCTTCGTTTTGAGCCTATATCTTATAGATGTTCAAGCCCAGGTAAAACAATTGAAGCTCTTAGGTCATTGGAGGGATCCGAAAGTAGTGGGATCAGCAGCCTACGATAACGCATTTAATGAAGCATGGGGATTTTGGGTTAATAATCGCGAGTATGGTGTGATTGGTTCTACTTCCGGAACCCATTTGATTGATGTAACGGATCCTACTAATCCATTTGAACGCATGCTGATCCCCGGCGCGTTTAATGGACCAAATGTCATTCACAGAGATTATGATGACTATAGGTGTTACCTATATGCCGTATGTGACGAAGGAAATAGTAGTTTACAAATAATTGATATCTCCAGATTACCGGATACGGCAATTGTCGTATATGATTCCCGGGAGTTTATGACACGGGTACACAATATATTTATCGACATTCCTAAAGCCCGCTTATATACCTGTGCTGAAAATGGAAAAGATGGATTTTTTGCATTAGGAATCTATGATATTAAAAATCCGGAACAACCCAAATTTATAGGCCATTACAATAAATTTGGAGACATCACCGCTTCTCATGTTCATGATGCTTATGCACGTAATGATACCGCCTATTTAAATTGTGGCCCCGATGGTTTGGCCATCATGGATTTCAGCGACCCGCTCAATCCTAAAGCCATCCTAACCTTAAAACCAAATGAATATCCTCACTCCGGATACAACCATTCCGGTTGGTTAACGCCCGATGGAAAAACCTATGTCATGGCAGACGAAAATCATGGACTCCCCTTGAAGGTCTTTGACTTAAGCGATATTGCAAATGGCAAAGTCATTTCTCTTTTATCTCCCGCAAAAGATACCAGTATTGCCATCCCACACAATCCTTTGGTTTCCTGTAAATATGCATACGTATCATATTATTATGATGGACTACAGGTTTACAATATCGAAAAGCCTGAAAAGCCTGTTCTGGAAGCCTATTATCCAACATCCAATTTACCTAATAACCTAAGCTATAAAGGCTCCTGGGGAAATTACCCTTACTTGCCCTCAGGAAACATAGTCGTTGCCGACATGCAAAATGGTCTGTTTGTTGTGGAGGGTGTTGAAAAACCATGCAATGCAGTGTATTCTTGCAATCCGGTCAACACCGCTGATTTTAATTCAAAATCTACAATTAAAATATCACCAAATCCGGTAAAAGAAGAAATTAAGCTTGAATTTGAATTGGAGCTTTTAGAATACCAAGTGCTTGGTTCAACCGGCCAAATTTATTCAAGCAACAAGTTTAGTCATGGCCGGCAGATAAAGACAATTCGTGTTGATGATTTGGCACCAGGATTTTACTTATTAAAATTAATAACGAAAGATCATCAACTCATACTTTCAACATTTATAAAAACATCTCTTTGATTGTTCATTCTTGTTTGAGTAGACTCTTTGCCCTCTAGGATGCGCCGTATCGTTTCATCCCTTTTTTTAGCTATAATCATTGCTTGTACATCCAGCATGTTTGCACAGCAAAGTTTGGATACATTAAAACTGCGCACGGAAGATAGTTTAAGAAATATCCCTCTTGAACTGTTGAAATTTGAGTCTGCGAACCCCTTTGTACTCAATAAACTGGATAGTTTAAGTTCGATACTACCAATAGAATCTGCAGAATCATCCATTGAATTAAATGGGAATCATCCCAGTAGATTTTGGTCTCCAAATCAAAATTATGGTCAGCGTTTATTTGATCATGGTTACCACGGTCTCCGATTCAATAATGGACCCATTGAAAATTATACGTTTATCTCCCCTTCTAAACCAATTTCCGAAATTGAATTAAAACGCGGACGTGCATTTGCAAACTCACAAGCCAGCTTTCAGGATAATTATGATTTGAATTTAATATTTGCATCCCGTTTTAAAAATCAGGTAATTTGGAATTTAATGTATAACCGTCAAAACAATAAAGGAATTTACAATTTTAACGGGCAAAAAAACACTTTGTTTAATACAGGAGTCGCATATTCGAATCAAAATAATTCATTTGCAAGTAGTTTAATATTTTCTGATGAGCGACATCGATCTGAAGATAATTGGGGCATCACACAAGATAGCTTTTTGTCTAATTCAAACTTTAAAGTGCGTGAATCGGTACCTGTAAATAACACCACGGCCATTTCCAGACAATTTGAACGATCCCTTTCCTTCCACATACACTATCATTTTCCCCTTCAACATTCCTTTTTTAAGCCCGCTATCGGAGTTCAAACGGTTTATTCTTTGTTTTCTTATGCCTATAAAGATGCCGGGAATCCTTTAAATCCTGAGCTTTATGGTCTATTTTATGTAGATAGTTTTGCGATCCAGAATTTATTGAAAAACAAATGGTTTCATCAAAAAATAAATTTCCAACTTTTAGAATCAAAATGGATTCAAACGAGTTTCGAGCTTCAGTATGAATCTAATAAAATAGATCATGATAGTTTATCTCAAAATGTCTCAACCGGAGCATTCAGACTTTTGAATCATATCAACAGACTAGGGAAATGGCCTGTGTTAACTACACTTAGCTTAAAAACAAATGACAATGAGTTTGCATTTGAAGGAGATCTTGAAACCAAATTACTCGATACAAAATATTTGCTTGCTCAGTTAAAGTTATTTTATCATAATACGGCCGTATCGTACGTGTATCAATTTTTAAATTTAAATCAATCCTATTTCTGGTCTAATCATTTTGAAACAAACTACAATACGGAATTTGGTTTGCGTTCTGAAATTCAAACGAAAGGAAAGCTAAACAATCATCTAATGGTAAACCTTTCCCGATTTTCAAGTTTAGTTCATTTGGATAGTTTATCTCTTCCCCTGGTTGTCAAAGACATTTCCTATGCAAATTTTTCATGGGCCATTCAATACAAATTCAAAAAATGGAATGTCCAAAACCAAATGATGTTACAGGTATATCATCCGGATCCATTTAGATGGAATGGATGGAATTCTGATCACTCCTTGAGCTACAACCTAAATTTATTTAAACAAATCGTTAGTTCAGAATTTGGGGTACAAGTCAAACTTTATCAATACGATTATAAATTCAGGTTTAATCCAATCATTCAGTCTTTTTATAGCGGGACTGTTTCAAATGAATTTATCTATACACTGGGGATGTTTATGCATTTTAAAGTTTCAGATTTTAAATTCAGTATTTATGCAGATCACCTGGATTTATTTTGGAACAAAACTCATCCTGAACTCATTCAAAATTATCCTTTTTATGATTTTTTCTTCCGGTTTGGAATCAATTGGAAATTTATAAATTAGTTATAGTTCAAAAGTAGGACGAAGTCCATTTGAATTATCCGCTTCATAATAATTCAAAATCTGAGTAACTACTTCTTCAGGTGTATCCACAATTGGCATCAAATCCATATCCTCAGGACTTACATATTTAAATGTATGAACCATGGTATCCACGATCCATTGTTTAAGAGGCTCCCAAAAACTTTTTCCAACTAAAATAATAGGAACTTTATTAATCCGGTGTGTTTGAGTCAAGGTCAGTACTTCAAATAATTCATCCAAGGTTCCGAACCCGCCAGGCATTGCAATAAAAGCCTGCGAATACTTTACAAACATTACTTTTCGAACAAAAAAATAGCGGTGATGTAGATTTTTGTCAAAATCAATATAAGTGTTGTTGGATTGTTCAAAAGGCAGATGAATATTGAGTCCAACGGAAACCCCCTTACTAAGAAAAGCACCTTTATTAGCTGCTTCCATAATTCCGGGTCCACCGCCAGTGATCACTCCAAAACCCTCCTCTACCAAACGAGATGAAACCGCCATTGCTAATTGGTAATGGGGGTGATCTGATTGCACACGTGCTGATCCGAAAATTGAAACACACGGGCCAATCCGGTTGAGCGTCTCAAATCCATCAACAAATTCAGCCAGTACTTTAAACATCGTCCAGCTATTTTCTCCTTTAATTTGCGACCACTGTTTTTGTGTTTTCATTGAAATTGCTTTTAGAAAGAAAAGCCTGTCTTCTATTAAAAGGAGACAGGCTTCAGGATATCTTCTTGGGTTAACACTATACGAGCGTTTTAAACGCTGTAAATTCTCTTTTTATAAATTCATTTAATTCCTGAATATTATCAAATTGTTCAAACAATTCTTTATACCTGAAATTACGTTGACTTGCCGGTATAACAAAATCCAAAACTTCCTTGCGGGTAATTTTATTTTTTGATAATATGATTAATCGTTCAATCACGTTCCGCAACTCACGGATGTTTCCGGTCCAATTATATTTCTGCAATTCTTCGATAGCGGAATCATCTACCTTCTTTACTGGAATTCCATACTCATAACATACATGCTCTACAAAATGCTCAGCTAAAACGGGAATATCATCCTTCCGGTCATTCAAGGAAGGAACTTCAATGATAATTACAGCTAACCGATGGTATAAATCTTCCCTGAATCGTCCATGTGCAATCTCAACCCGCAAATCTTTGTTGGTTGCTGCGATTACACGCACATCAACGGCAATGTCTTTATCTCCCCCAACTCTTGTAATGCGGTTTTCTTGTAAAGCTCTTAATACTTTAGCCTGTGCAGATAAACTCATATCGCCTACTTCATCCAAAAACAAAGTACCTCCATGAGCTAATTCAAATTTACCAAGTCTTTGCTTGATCGCTGATGTAAACGAACCTTTTTCGTGACCAAACAATTCACTTTCGATCAATTCAGAAGGAATGGCGGCACAATTG
>CAYMGR010000124.1:0-6609 GCA_964389985.1 uncultured Saprospiraceae bacterium | reverse complement strand
CCTTCCTCTTGACATAACTGCCACAAATATAAAAATACAAAATGAAAGAGTTGATAATCAATGAAGAATACAATAAATAAAATATATATGTTATTTTTTATATATACTTATACTATTATTTTATAGCAATTTATAGATAATAAATCCTGGTATTTATGTTCTCTGAAAGCAGCAAAAGCAAGGTGTAATACCCTAAATTTCTTTGGGCTTTGGTTATACATTATGACTGGTTTATTCGTTTTTCTGGTAATTTTGAGCGAATGAAATCAAATTGCACTCCTTTTTACCTGTTCCTGCTATTCTTCTTAGCTCGCCTGAATGCTCAGGAAAAGCCCGTGTTATTATTGGATTTTGAATATGGAATTGGTTTTCCAATGCAGGATTTGGCAGATCGTTTTGGTAATCACCTGGTTTTAGGATCCGGATTAACTTTCCAGTCTAAGTCAAATCTATTGCATTACGGGATTCATTTCGATTACTTATTTGGAAATACGGTTCATGAAAATGTGATCCAACCCTTCCAAACAAGCTATGAAGGTTTGTTGATTGGTTCTGATCAATTTTTAAGTCAATTAAAATTGCGGCAGCGAGGCTATTATTTTCAAGGTTTTGTTAGTGGTTTGATTCCTATCGGCAGTCAGAATAATGCCCGACAAAGTTTGATGTGGCGGGCAGGTCTCGGTTTCCTGCAACATCATATTCGCTTTGTAGATGATGCGCGTGCCCTGAATCAATTTACAACCGAATATCTGCAAGGTTTGGACAGACTTACCAATGGATATGCACTGATTCCGTTTGTCGGTTACCAGTATCTATCCAGAAAAAATTGGCTTTCCTTTTATACTGGCATCGAACCGGTTTTTGGTTTTACTGAAAATCAAAGAGCACTGAATTACGATACCAACAAATCTGAACTGGGTATCAAACGCAGTGATTTTATGATTCAGTTTAAAGTGGGAATTTATTTACCCTTTTATTTAAAAAATCAGGGCGAGGAATTGGAATATTAGCCCTTCATTCAAAATATATTTGTAAAGATTCCAGGCGTTGATGTATTATTTATACCGTTGGTTGATTCCACTTTACTTCAAATCCATTCGTTTTGCAGCGTGGTTTAGAGCAGATGCAAAAGCATGGGTTAACGGCCGAAAAGATTGGCAAACTAAGTTGTTGGAGTTTGTCGATCAACATCCCAATCAATCCGGAAAACGGATTTGGTTTCATGTTGCTTCGTTGGGTGAATTTGAACAATCGAGGGTTCTGTTAGAATCCATTCGAACCGAATATCCCCAACATCAGATCATCTTAAGTTTTTTTTCACCCTCCGGATATGATCGCTTGTCTCAATATCCAGCAGCGGATTATGTTTGTTATTTTCCATCCGACATTTACAGCGAGATCAAAACCTTTATCGACTATCTGAAACCGGATCTGGTCCTTTTTGTAAAATATGATTTTTGGTTTAACTGTTTACATCTGCTGAACCATAGAAAAATTCCATTCTGTTTTGTTTCCTTGATTATCAGAAAACGGCATTTTTTGCTTCGTCCGGTATTTCATTCTTTGCTCAACAAACTTAAATCCGCTCAAAAATTATATGTACAAAATCAAGAGACCTTTGAATTGCTAAAGGAGAAATCCTTTTCAAATTTGCTTTGTAGTGGGGATACCCGATTTGATCGGGTCGAACAAATTTCCAAACAGCCTAAAGTCATTCCGGGAATAGATTTGTTTTGTAATTCAAGTAAGATCTGGATAGCCGGCAGCATTTGGTCTGAAGACCTGGAGGTGACCTGTGAAGGCATTTCAGCCTCACTTGAATTAGGATGGAAGGTCATTTTGGTTCCACATAAAGTGGATGCCATACACCTTCAGCAAATCCAGCAATTTTTTAAAGAGGGCTTGATTCTTTATAGTCAATTGCAGCAATACCAGGGCCAGAAAATTTTGTTGATGGATGAGATTGGTTATTTATCCAGCTTATATAAATATGCTACATTTGCCTATATCGGAGGGGGCTTTGGTAAAGGCATCCATAATATTTTGGAAGCTTTGATTTATCACATTCCAGTGTGTTTTGGACCACGGTTTGAAAAATTTCAGGAAGCGATTGATGCGATCCAAAACGGAATAGCTTTTGCTATAAAGGATACGAATGAATTTAAAGAATTTGTGCAATCACAACAGCAGCCAAATTTGGACATTGAAACCCAGGCAGGACGATTTTTTACCGAGAGGCTGGGGGCCAGTCGATTAATATTAAAGGATCTAGAACAAAATCTTAAGATTGATAAAATTTGAATCAGAAATAGCTCAATTAAAAAAGGATCATAGCGATCTTCATATCATGGTTATCGGAGATATTATGATAGACCGCTACATACGTGGAACGGCTACCCGAATATCTCCGGAAGCACCGGTGCCCGTGGTGCATTGGAAGGAAACCGAAGATAAACTGGGAGGCGCATCCAACGTAGTGGCCAATTTACGGGCAATGGGTTGTAAAACAAGTTTGATGGGGATTTGTGGGGAAGATTCAGACGGTATCATTTTAGACCGGCTTTTACAAAATATCAACTGCGAGCAGGTTTATTTATTTAAAGACCACAAGCGGCCTACCACGGTCAAAACCCGTATTGTGGCGGATCAACACCAGATTGTAAGAGTCGATCAGGAATCCGAAATGGAAATTGGGAAGGACCTTCAGGAAACCTGCCTGCAAACTTTATATTCAATTTTCAAGAATCAGGATGTTAAAGTTTTGATTTTGCAGGATTACAATAAGGGCTTTCTGCATAAAGAGTGGATCAGTAAAATCATCGAGTTAGCGCGCTTGCACGGCATTAAAATTGTAGTCGATCCGAAAAAAAATCACTTTTTTGAGTACAAGGGCGTTTTTTTATTTAAGCCCAATTTAAAAGAAGCTCTACACGCCACGGAATGGGTATCCAAACATCCTGAAGACTTACCCCATCTATCTAAGTATCTAAAAACCAAATTGTTATGTGATAAAATCATGATCACACTGGCAGCAGATGGAATTTGGATTGAGGGTAAAAACAAGGGAATTCATTACAAAACCAAACCCAGAAAGGTCGCCGATGTTTCCGGTGCAGGAGATACTGTGATTAGTCTGGCAGCGATTTGCGTGGCTTATTCGTTCTCTGATGAGTTTATGGCTGTTTGTTGTAATAGTGGGGGCGGTCAGGTTTGTGAACGTTCGGGGGTGGTTCCGGTAAGAAAAGACGAGTTAATAAAGGAACTAGAGGAGATTAACAGTTAAAAATCGACAATTTATATAATCCAGTTTTATATATTTGTGGGCTTTTTTGAAAAAAATTTATTCACAATCATCAATTTTCAGAGTTTATGCAAAAAATTTTTACAATTTTATTCTTTTTGGGACTTAGCGTGAGCTGGGTAAACTCCCAGATCTTATGGGGAGGACCGAATGATCCTAATTCCACTTTTGCGGGTGGTTTTAACGATTGGACCACTCAGGGTTTAAGTTCCGACGATCCAGCAAAAGCAGATAGTGCTCGTTGGTATTACAGTGCAGCTGCATCCGCAGCAGGTGGCGCTTATTGGGGCACCAGAACAGCCATCAATTCTCCTTCAAGAGCGAATGGTGCAATGGTATTTAATTCAGACTTATTAGATAATGCAGGTGTTCCTGGCAATTTTGGCAATGGAAAATGTCCCGCCTTACATTCAGGCGCGTTGATCAGCCCTGTAATCAATTGTGCTGGGTTTAGTGGGGTTGCATTAAAATTTAACCAGTACTACAGAAATTTTAATTCTACTTGCTTTGTAGATGTTACAAACGATGGTGGAGCAAATTGGACCAGCCATCAATTGAATTCAGACATTGCAGTAAATGCTGAAACACCAACAAACAGCCAAATATTAATTGATATTTCTGCTGAAGCAGGAGGTCAAGCAGCAGTTCAGGTTCGTTTTCGCTTTGATGGCGAATACTATTTCTGGATTGTAGATGATGTACAATTGGTGTCTTTGCCAGATTACGACTTGGCTTTAAATAGCCATTTTTATACACCTGCAGCATACAGACAACCGAAAGCAATGATTTGCACAGATAGTTTTTTCTTTTCTGCTAACTTGAATAACAAAGGTGGAAAAGCACAAACAAATGTTGTTTTAAAAGGCGAAATCATTGGAATCGACCGGAAAACAATAATTTATGCAGACTCTACCATTATCGATCGTTTAGAAACAACTGACGATGATACAGCATTTGGAATTACCAATCTGTTTGTTCCAAATAATCTTGATTTTGGTAAATACTTTATCCGTTGGTCTGTTTACAGTAAAGACGCAACGACTGCTGATTACAATAGAAATGATAATACGCGTGTAGACTCATTTGAAATTTCTTTAAATGAATTTGCAAAAGCACCTCGTTCAACCGGCGGCGTAAGATCCGGTGGTGGTGCTGGCTATGTTTTTGGAAATCAATATCGCACATCAAATTGTTGGAATGACAATGATAAATGGCTTGCCAAACAAGCAAAATTCGCCTTGGTTACGAATGCAGGCGGTACCTTAGATGGATATGCAGTTTCCATTTATTTGATGAAAGTGAAAGATGATGTGGATGGTGGCTTCACTAATTTTGACGGATCAGGTGGTATTGCTTCTCCATCAGTAGATATCTTGTCTGCAGAAGCATTCAGCGGTACAACCGAACAAAATTATGATCCTATTACAGTTGACTTGACCGATTTCAATACAGGTGATAATGGTATATTATTGCAAAAGAGTTCTCGTTATTTTATTGGCGTGGATCATCCGGCTACTCCAACTGGAGCTGTTGCGACCTTCCATGCAATCAGCAACGAAAAATCATATAACTCTCAACCATTTTCAACCTTTGTAATTGATCAGGCCGGTGAGTGGTTTAACGGTTTCCAGGGAACCAATACACCTATTTTGGAATTGATCTGTGAGTTTGTTGTAAAAACAGATGAAAAACCATTAGCTGACAATGTAATGAGTTTGTATCCAAATCCTGTGGTTAATGACCATCTGAATGTGTCTTTGAATTTTTCAAATCCAACAGATGCTAACTTGACCATTGCAGATATCAATGGAAAAATCTTAAATTTTGAGTCACACAAACAAGTAACTCAGGATATCTTTAAAGTGAATACAGCTGCTTTAAATGCAGGTTCATATTTGATTCGCGTTTCTACGAATGAAGGAACCAGCACAAAACAATTTACAGTAGTAAAGTAATAAATTTTTTATTATACTTGAAAAGCCGGATCGTGATCAACGAACCGGCTTTTCTTTTTTAGAGGAATTCGATGGCTGCGTTTTATTTGATGGTAGCTGCATCCAACAAATCATTGCGGATTGCATATAAAATAAGCCCAACAATATTTTTAGAATTGGTTTTCTCTAATAAATTTTGACGATGTCTTTTAACGGTAAGCGGAGAGATAAATAATTGAGCCGCTATTTCGTCTGTCGTAAGTTGCTGGCAAATTAATAGTAGGATTTCTACTTCCCTTTCTGAAAGCAATTCTAATGGATCTTTGGGAGCCTGAAGTTTTTCGTTGATGAGGCCATGAATGACGGTCGCACCCAACTCAGCAGAAAAAAACTGGTTGCCTTCCAGGACATGTACTATGCCTCGTTTCAAATCCTCCAGGGATGTGTTTTTAACTAAATAGCCTTCTACACCGATTTTATATAATTGCAGGAAGAGCTCTTTGTCATTATGAAATGAAATCATAATGATCCGGATTTCCGGATGATTTTTTTTGAAATACTTTGCAGTATCAACTCCATTGAGGTAGGGCATCTCAATATCGAGTAAAATTAAATCCACTTTATTGGTTTCTGCAACCGCAATGGCTTCGTTACCATTGGAAGCTTCATAGATATGATCGGTCATTGGCAATTTCCGGACGATGTTTTTCATACCCGTACGAAAAATAGTGTGATCGTCACAAATGAGAATATTGACTTTTTGTTCGCTCATATCAATAATTTGGAGGGCAATTTAATGAAACATTGGAATCCTTCTCCCGATTTACTTTTATAGTGGACCTCGCCATCTAATAAAGTCACTCTGGATTTAATACTTAGCAGACCATGACCCGGTTTAAAGGCATCGTTACCGACCCCATCATCTTTGTATTGAATCAAGACTTCTTTTTTAGGATTTAAACTCATATCAATAGTAATCTGCTTGCAATGGGCATACTTTAATGAGTTGTGAAAGAGTTCGAGCAAGATGCGATAGACAGACAATCCATTTTCATCAGATAGATGAAGGGTATCATCAAAGTTTAACTGAATTTTAGGAGCTTGTTCGGAAGCTTCCATTTGTTTGAAAAAATTCAACAAGGACTTTTTGAGTCCAAGGTCTTTAAAGAGGATGGGCGAGTTGCTATGACAAATTCCGCGGATTTCAGAAATAGATTGAGCCAGGATTCCGGTGAGTTCTTTTTTGTATTCCTCAGATTCCTGATTGTCCGGATAGTCAAAAGATTCAACTTGCAATTTGGAGATCGCAATCAAAGGGATCACCTGATCGTGCAAATTCCTGGAGAGCTCCAGTTTTTCGCGCTCGCCCGCATC
>CAYMGR010000123.1:0-6701 GCA_964389985.1 uncultured Saprospiraceae bacterium | reverse complement strand
AACATTGTAACATTGTAGAATTGCAACATTAATAATAGTCCTTTATTTTGAACCAAATAGGCACATAGGAACATAGTTCACATAGAGCAATTACAATCATTGTAGAATTGCAGCATTAAACCATTAATAATTAACCATTAACCCTTAACAATTAACCATTGTCTCCTATTCCGCTTCTGCCACCACTTCCTGTACCTCAGGCACCATTCGCTTTAATAAGCCTTCTATGCCAGCTTTTAGGGTGACGGTAGAGGAAGGGCAACCACTACAAGAACCCTGCATCATGACCGTTACGATTCCATCCCGATATGATTTAAATTCAATATTTCCGCCATCCATTTCAACAGCAGGTTTTACGTACATGTGAATCATGTCTTTGATCCGTTTTACCAATTCCGCATCCTTCTCGTCAAAGTTGCCATCTGAAGTTTCGAGTTCTTGTTGAATCCGGAATGATTCAAAACCTTCTTTAATCAATACCGGTTCCAGCTCAATGAGTTGTTTGAGTTTATCCTTCGCCGGAATCATGATTTCCTGCCAGTCGTAAGAAGGCTTCTTAGTTATGGTTACAAAATTATTGGAAATATAAATGGATTGAACATAAGCTTCCTGATATAATCCTGAAGCCAGAGGAGACCATTCTTCAGCCAGAGATTTGTCTTTAAAATCAGCAATACCCTGATAGAGCATGCGATTGCTTACAAATTTCAATGACTCGGGATTGGGCGTTTGCTCTGTATATAAAAGAATAGCAGATTTAGCGGGTTGTGCAGTTTCCATAAACAAATAATTAATTCAAAATACAATTAAAAGGCCGGAAGGTTCAAATCTTGTTTAGATATCATAACTCGCCTCTAATGGACAATGATCTGAAAAACGGATTTCCCGAAGGTGTTTAAACGAACGAACGGTATCTTTCATGGATTTGGAAATCGATTGGTAATCAATCCGCCAGCCTTTATCCTTTCCATAGGATCCGGCTCGATAACTCCACCAACTGTATTCTTTTTTATCGGGATACAACAAGCGAAAGCTATCGATAAACAGTTCGTTAAACCATTGATTCATCCAGGCTCGTTCTTCCGGTCTGTATCCGGAAGGATTGTCCGTGCGTTCCGGATTGTGAATATCCAATTCCTGGTGTACAATGTTGTAATCACCTACCACGATTAAATTGGTTTTTTGATGGACCATATTTTTATAAACAGGATACATGGCTTCTAAAAATCCCATTTTAAACTGATGTCGTTCTTCTCCCGACGAACCAGATGGAAAATAACAATTGGCTAAACTAAATCCAGGATAATCAAGGACGATCAATCGACCTTCCCGATCATACACATCTATTCCGGTTCCTAATTGAATGGCCAATGGTTTTTCTTTGCACATGACTAAAACACCACTATACCCTTTTTTTTCTGCACAATGCCATATTGTATGATAACCCAGTGAATTAAAATATTCGGGATCTGCATGAGAGGCATCCATCTTGGTTTCTTGCAAACAAATAAAATCAAAATCATTTTTTGCGACCCATTCATTAAACCCTTTGCTGATGGCAGATCGCAATCCATTGACATTAAAACTTACAATTTTCTTCATTCAGTGAATGGTTTGATCCGGTAAAAATAACTCGACACCATCACATTCTGGAATTAGATTATTTCGTAATAAGTTAGACTACCTAATCATAGTATTTATTTTTTTTATTCTGTGTTCATATTATAATTAATCCTGAATTGAGCCTTGCATCCCCCGTAAAATCAAACATATTACAGTTTTATGCTATGGTATGGTTTTTGAAATGATAGGATTACCCGTTTGCCGTTTAATGAATTCCAGTTTATCTCACACCGTTTAAAAAAATATTGATTCATGCAATTAACCACCCATCAAAACACGAATCCTCGTGATAGATGTACATGGTTAAAATGTATAAAAACTTATTAACGAATAAGGCGAAACGAATTTTCTCATTATATTAATTTCTGAAAGCGTATGAAGGCAAACCAGACCCCAGCTGTGTTGTACAAGGATATGCGGTTTTGGTTGGTAATTACACTTACATGCATCCTCGTAGGTATGTTATTAGGTACTTATCCGGCTTAAACTCAGCTTTGTATCTTCAAGCTTAAATCGAGGCTTCCGGCACTGTGTGTTAAGGCTCCAATGGAAATAAAATCTACCCCGCTAAGGGCAATTTTACGAACCGTTTCGAGACTGACTCCTCCGGAAGCTTCGGTTTCATGTTTTTTAGCAACCATGGCGACAGCTTCTTCCAATAAGGCCAGCTCAAAATTATCCATCATAATCCGTCTGACTTTACCGATGGATAATACTTCTTCCAGTTCCACTAAATTTTTAACTTCAATGGTGATGCCTACCTCTTCAAGATGATGCGTTTTTTGATATTTGTGCACTGCTTTTATGGCTTTAGTAATCGAGCCGCAGGCAGCAATATGATTGTCTTTAATCATAAACCAATCGTATAATCCATCCCGGTAATTGTGGCAACCGCCGAGTCGAACGGCCCATTTTTCCAAATATCGATTTAACGGAGTGGTTTTTCTGGTATCTAATAAAGTAACCGGTAAATCTGCAACTTCTAGTAAGTACCGATTACATAAACTGGCAATTCCACTCATGCGTTGCATTGCATTTAATACCAACCGTTCGGCCATCAATAAATTTCGGGTGCCGGTACTTATTTCAAAAGCGATCTCTCCCTGATGGACATAAGAACCATCCGGTTTAAAGACATTCAATTCGGCTTGGTCATCCAGAAAAGAGAAAATAGACTTTGCCAATTCTACTCCTGCAATGACACCATCTTCTTTAATTTTTAATACAGCTCGGCTAACATGTGTTTCTGGAATGCAGGCTAAAGACGTGATATCTCCTGATTGGATATCTTCTTGTAGAGCATGTTGAATAAATTGATTTAAATCAAAGGCTACCATATTAGAAAATTACACCAAACCGGATATCCAAACTAGATAAAATACCTTTAGAATCTTCACGTGATCCATCTGTGTATCGCCCGCTGTCGTCAGTGAGATCGGTAAAACTTTGGTAAAAACGCAATCCGCCCACTAAAGAAACATCCGATGAAATCCGCATTTCGCCACCTAAACCAATTCCATAAAACAAGCCAAAGAAACTCACCATCTT
Source organism: uncultured Saprospiraceae bacterium (assembly GCA_964389985.1). GTDB lineage: Bacteria > Bacteroidota > Bacteroidia > Chitinophagales > Saprospiraceae > Vicinibacter. The sequence goes on along the minus strand of CAYMGR010000123.1, from coordinate 3,530 downwards.
TCGGATATCTTCTCCTTCTGTATCAGGCAAAGGAGGGGCTTCTATAGTACCACGCGCCCGGGTTCTTAAACAAATCGCAAATTCAGGAGCATGTACATAAAATCGAAAACGCCCAAATTCATTGGTCCGCAATTTAAATCCAAATGGCAGGTCTATATAATTCATACGATAGCCGAGCGTCGCATGATCCGGTAAATTTTTGTATTTCGTATCACTTAGTTCAGCTTCCTTCCACAAATCGCCGCCCTGGTTAAATTCAAGATGGCCACCTTGTCCTAAGGAAAGTCCGATCCCACCGGTAAAGGCATATCGATCATTAAACCAATATTCTGCCTGCACATGTGCTTTATAGGCTAATTTGATTCCCGAAGATGCAATCTGATTGTCATTCGAAGCTATCCAGCTGATTCCAGGACCGGTCAATACACTGAATTTAATTTCCTGACCAAAGACGATGCCAGAGAGGATACAACAGATCAGTAGGTTTAGGATCTTCATATTTTTGTTTTTAGGAAATTATTTATGTCAAATATGCAGCTGTAAAGCTATAATAATTAAATCTTTGTGAATATAAAATTGATCCAATTATAAACCGGGCAATCCGATTAAAGATTCCTTAATTTATTCGACCTTAATTTTCCACATGTTATCTATTAAAATATTTTCTAAGATATATGTTTTTAATTTGGAATGGCCACAGCCCTCAACAGCCTTTCAAAAACCAACCCGGTCTTTTTCAACGATTCTCAAATGTTCTCTTCTGCTGGGCCTCGTTTTGACTGCATGTAAAAAATCAAACCGGGATCCTATTCCCAATGTTTCCAATATCCAAACCAACACACAATGGATTCGCTTTGAATTGGAATTAGCTGCTTTGGATACCAATCAACTGGAAACATCATTGCAAGCACTTATGCAGCGTTATCCCGTTTTTTCTAAATTGTATTTCGAACAAATTTTAGCCATTACAGAATCATCCGATACCATCCAACCAGAATTTTTAAATGCACTCCGCGCATATAGATCCGATCCATTTTATCAAGACATATTGGAAAAAACAAAAAAAGTTTTTAATTCAACTCCGGAGATTAAAAAGCAAATGGAAACCTCTGTAAAATTTATGAAGTATTATTTCCCTAATGACCGAGAGCCGGTATTTTATAGTTTGTTGTCTAATTTTTCATACGCAAATTTTGTTTTCGCAGATCAGGATTCCATTACCGGAATTGGTATTGGACTGGAATTTTTTCTTGGAGATGAAATGAATTATAAATCACTCGATCCGAAAAATCCGGTTTTTTCTGAATACCTCACGCGTTGTTTTAATAAAGACCATCTTTTAAAAAAATCCTGGGAAGCCTATCTGTCAGATAAATTACCCGAACCGGAATCCGGTCAGTTGATTGATTATCTCATCCATCGGGGGAAAAAATTATACTTGCTTGAAAAAATTCTGCCGGAAATAGAGGATACTGTTTTATTTGAATTTACTCCTGCACAATTGCAGTGGTGCAATCACAACCGTCTCGAAATTTGGTCCTATTTTCTTTCAGGAAACATGTTGTATTCTACCGAGCTGATGAAGTTTAATAAATTTATCAATCCAAGTCCGTCTTCTCCGGGCATGCCAAAAGAAGCACCCGGTCAAACGGGTTCCTATATCGGATACCATTTGATAAAAGCCTATATGCAAAAACATTCCAAAATGACAATGGATGAGTTGATTTCCCAAAAGGACGCCCAACTTATTTTACGCGAATCCCGTTTTAAACCTGTCAATAATTAGGCAGTCTAATGCATTGGGAATTAGATGTTTTGGATTGATTTTTGATAGCTATAGACAAAGCATAATATGGAACGAGTTATTCCACTGGTAGATTTAGATTTATTTGTAAAAGGTAATGGAGATCAGCGAAACGAATTTGTGGGTCAGCTGGGCAAAGCGTTTCATGATATAGGTTTTGTAGGTGTTGTCAATCATGGGATACCTAAAAATCTGGTGGATGGATTTTATGCAGCTTCCAAGGCATTTTTTTCCTTACCGGAATCCGAAAAGCGACGCTATGAAATAGCAGGCCTTGCCGGCCAGAGAGGCTATACCTCTTTTGGAAAAGAGCATGCAAAACAATCTGATGTTGGAGATTTGAAAGAGTTTTTTCAAATCGGACAAACCGTGTTGGATGGAGATTCCATTCGTTCGGAGTATCCGGATAATGTCGTGGTTAGCCATCCGCCTGAATTCACTGTTTTGGGATCGGAATTATATTCGGCATTTGAATCAAGTGGGTCACAATTATTACGTGCCATTGCATTATTTCTTAATTTAGGAGAATTTTATTTTGATCCAAAAATAAAAAATGGCAATAGCATTCTTCGGGCGATCCATTATCCGCCCATAATCCAGGAACCTAAATCAGCATTGCGGGCAGAGCAACATGAAGACATCAATCTCATAACCTTGTTAGTGGGGGCTTCATCCGGAGGTTTGCAAGTTTTAACCAAAGGGGGTGAGTGGATGGATGCGATTCCCGGTGAAAACGAGATTGTGGTCAATGTAGGGGACATGTTACAAAGATTAACAAATAATTATTTGGTGTCTACAACCCATCGGGTGGTCAATCCACCCCGGCAGGAATGGCATAAACCGAGGCTTTCTATACCGTTTTTTCTGCATCCTAGAAGCGAAATGGACCTAAGCTGCTTAAAATCCTGCATTCCTGAAGGTAGTCCTGCAGCCTATGAACCGATCACTGCAGGCGCTTATTTGGAAGAGCGATTACGAGAAATCGGATTAAAAAAATAACTTTGATCTTTAAATACACATAAAATGAACTTACTTTTTTTAGGTAATCTGGGTTCAACAGAAGTTCTGGTAATCCTGCTTATTGTTTTATTGTTATTTGGTGGAAAGAAAATTCCGGAATTAATGCGCGGACTTGGATCCGGTATCCGGGAGTTTAATAATGCCAAAAACAACATCTCCAATGAGATCCGTGAAGGGATGCGCGATGCAGAACGCAAAAACCTGGATTCAGAAAACAAATAAAGATTTCTACAACAAATAATTAATAAATGAAGGTCCTTACCCTTTCGTTGATGTGTGCTTTTTGCCTGAATATAAGCCAGGCATTCAGTCAGAAAGTAGGTCATATCAACTCGGTTCAGCTGATTGATTCTCTAAATGAAGCCAAAGCAGCTTCCGCAACACTAAAACAATACGATGCCTCCCTGACCAAGACCGGTGAGGAGATGGTTGCCAAATACCAGGAGAAACTGCGAAAATATCAGGAAAACATATCTGGTGGTAATTTTACGGCAGTCCAGAAAAAACAGGCAGAATCCGATCTCGAAATAGATCAAAATGCATTGAGCACCTACAGACAATCAGCACAAAACTCGTTAGAAAAGCGAAGACAAGAATTAATTCAACCCATCCTGGATAAAATCAATAAAGCCATCCAGGACGTCGGTAAAGAAGAAAGCTACCTCTTTATTTTCGATAGCGCCATGGGTTTATTATTCTACAATAA
>CAYMGR010000122.1:0-6736 GCA_964389985.1 uncultured Saprospiraceae bacterium | reverse complement strand
TAATGCAGGTATTGGCGTGAATCTTTATGCACAACAAAGTGGAAAAATTTATAGAGAAGATCTCAAGACCGTTTATGATTTAGAAAACGGTGGAGAAGGAAATGCTCCTTTTTTCAAAAAGAATGCAGGCCTAAGTTTGATCGCAAGCATTGGATTAAATTATAAGTACAACGATAAAATTCTTTTATTGTTAGAACCGTCTATGCGTTATTATGTGAGATCGCTTTCTAGCGATTTAAATCCGATCAGTCAAAAATATACTTTTATTGGACTGAATGTTGGCTTGAGTTATAAAATTCATTAACGCCATTCAAAGCTGTTAATAATTGTCATAACATCTTTTTTTACAAATTCTAAGATAGGCTGCAAAGAGTCAGGTCTGGTCTGACTATTAAAGTAAAGAGAGGCGCGCATAAAGTGCTTACTGGAGTCGGTCAGGTAAAATTGAAATGTAGATGCGGTAGGGCCTTCCAGATTGTATAAGATCCCATAAACTTTATTGGGCTTGTGAATGGGTATTTCATCAATGTAATTCGCTTTTATTTGATGCTCTCGGGCTAATTTATAAGAATCTTTAATGTATTTATTCAGGTCGTTAGCATGTTGGACCGGCAAATAAGAACAGTGTAAAACCCCATTAAAGACATCCATTTGTAAGTTAAACCAACATTCATGTTGCGGTTTTTCTCCGAAGAAACTGGTATCTTTTACGGGTGTTAAATAGGAAGCATATTGAAAGCTAAACGGACAATATGCGGTTGTGTAGTTTACTAAATGGTAGTCAGGAAATTGAATCCGGGGATACATTCTGGGTTTAGGAAGGTAGGTGTTTTCAGTACAGGCAATCATCAAGCCAAGCAACAAAATGCTTAAGAGGAAATAGTGAATGCGGTGGTTGGATTTCATTTTTTTAAGGATAATAAAATGTGTAGAAGTTTTTAACGACAAAATTATATTCCGTTTAAAGACTTACTTTTATTTGTTCGATACGACGTTTAGTTACAGATGTAACTTTGAATTTAATATGTTCGATTTCGATCTCCTGGTCCTTACGGGGCATTTCGCCGTATTGTTCCAACAACATCCCTGCAATAGAATCTGCATTCCCTCGTGCATCATCAAACTTATAGATGTCAACACCGAGCACCCTGCACATATCGTTAATCAAGGTCTTACCATCAAATAGATAGGTACTAGGGTCAATTTTTATAAAATTTAATTCGTGTTGTTCATCAAATTCATCTTTAATTTCTCCAACAATTTCTTCCATGATATCCTCAAGGGTTACAATTCCATTGGTTCCCCCGTATTCATCTACCACAAAGGCCATATGAACATGTTTTTCTCTGAAATCATTGAGGGTGTCGTTGATTTTTCTTGATTCAGGAACATACAAGGTATTCGTGCGAATTAAACTTTGCCATTCATATTCTGGCGGTTCATCTAAATGGCCAATGAGATCTTTGGCATATAATATTCCTGTAATCTGATCAAAATCCTCATTGTACACGGGCAATCTTGAGAATCCACTGTCCCGTACTTGTTTTAAAACATCGAAGTAGTGTGAATTAAAATCTAAGCCAAATACCTGGGTGCGAGGAGTCATGACTTGTTTTGTAGATACATCATTAAATTTAATAATTCCTTTTAAGATGTCAACTTGTTTTTCAGAATTGATATCCCGGCTAACAGCCAAATCGATAGCAGTATCTAAATCTTCTTTACTCGTTGCTTGTAATCCAACTTTTTTTTCCAATAGTTTTTTTTCAACCCGATTGGTCATCCCTACCATGATTTTAGTCAAGGGTGAAAAAAAGATATCTAAGGTTCGCATGGGAAGCGCCAGGCTCAATGAAAGTTGTCGCGGATTTAATCGCCCATAAATTTTGGGCATGACTTCTCCAAAAAACAGTATTAATGTGGTTGCTCCTACGACAGCAATACTAAAATAGATGAGTTCACCAAGGTTTTGATAATTTGAAGATTGTAAATTAAATACAGTGATTAAGTTTTCAGCCCAGGCCGTGGTTTTTTCTAAGGGCAGCCAGGCGGCTAGAAGACGTTCTAAGATCAATGCAATTCCAATATTTACAAACGTGTTGCAAATTAAAATTAGCGCCAATAATTTTTTTGTATGGTGCTTTAAATAGATAAGTGCTTTGGAAGAAGGAGTTTCTAATTCGTTAATTTGATCCATATCTTCATGACTCAAAGAGAACATGGCAATTTCAGTTCCGGAAAAAATTCCTGAGCAAAGAAGTAAAAAGATTAAACCAAATAAATAATATGCTTCTTCTATTTGAATCAATAAAAGCGGAGAAAAAAATAAATGAATTACACTATAAGAATAAGGGTCAGATTCCAATCTTTAAATGAATTTAATTAAAAAGGTAAGTCATCATTTTCACTATCCAGATGTTCCGGATTAGAATGATCAAACTTTTTTTCTTCTGTTGAAGGATTTGTTCCCATTGGATTATTTGTGCTGTGTTCTCTTTTTTCGAGAATTCTAAGTACATCCGCAGTTATTTCTGTAGTATAGTGATCGCGACCTTCTTTATCTGTCCACTTTCTATGCGTTAATTTACCTTCCACATATACCAGCATTCCCTTCTTAAGAATTTTGGCACGTTCAGCCATGGAGCGCCACATTACAATATCGTGCCATTCTGTACTCTTTTGCCAGTTTCCATTGCGGTCTTTATAACTTTCGTTTGTAGCAAGGGTGAAATTAGCCCGGGTAACCCCGTTTTCTAGTGCGCGGATCTCAGGGTCTTTTCCTAAATTTCCTATAAGGGTAACTTTATTTAACATAATTTAAAGCTTAATGGATTCTAATAATGGATCTGCTGCTTTTGGAAAGGCAAAATTCACCAAGTTTTCTGGCTTTACAAAGGAAAATGAACCCTTTATTTTGGGAAGCATCTTGCAATGCTTGAGTTGATAATAGCGAATGTGTAATTCCTGGTGGCTCAATTTTTGCGTTTTACTGGCGAATTGTGTTATTTTAGTTTTTGGTGTAAATGCTAGTTGTAGCTTTTTTGACAAGGTTTTACTGGGTGATTTAAATGCTTGGTTAGTTTGGGTTTCTAGTAAAGGAAATTCGTAAAGCAGTTTCCAAATATCATTTTCCTTGCGTTGTCGAATTGGAAATTCACCATGTTGATTGGTGTATATAAAGAAGTGTAAGTATCTTTTTTTAAGAATGTTTTTTTTCTTTTTAGGTGGAAATTGGTCAATTGCATTTTTTGTATATGCATAACACTCTAACTGAAAGGGACAGCTGCTGCATTGTGGTTTTAATGGAGTACAGTGTAGCGCACCAAAGTTCATGATCGCCTGGTTATAAACAGCGGCATGATCTTTTAGTAATAATTGATCCGCTAATTTTTGATAATAGATTTTATTGGCTGAGTTAGAAAGCAATTTGCGAATTCCATATATGCGCGATAATAAGCGAACGACATTTCCATCTACTACTGCATGATCCTTGTTAAACGCAAAACTGGAAATAGCAGCTGCGCTATAAGGACCAATTCCTTTAAGTTTTAAAAGTTGATCATATTCTGTTGGGAAATTACCATGATGATCTTTTAGAATTTGTTGTGCTGTAGCATATAAGTTGCGTGCTCTTGAATAGTATCCCAAACCTTTCCAGGCATTCAATACTTGATCTTCAGTTGATTTTGCTAAGGAACTTACATCAGGAAATATACTGATGAAATGAAGATAATAGGCTAATGCCTGTTCGGATCGGGTTTGTTGTAGGATGATTTCTGAGATCCAAATTTTGTAAGGATCTTTTTCTCCAATCCAGGGATAGTTTCTTGGATTATTTGAAGACCACTGCAGTAGTTTTTTTGCAAAAGCTGCATAATCCAGCATAGCTTATGCAGGTATATTTTTTTTCCAGCAAAAGAGAAATCCGGTCAACCCGCCTAAAATTAATGCAAGAGCGATATACTGTGCCATCGATAAGTCAAATCCCAATGTATTATAACGTGGGTTTACCCGGATGAATTCTATAAAGAATCGTTCCAGACCATTCAAAAAGCAATAAACAAAAAAGAGCAATCCAGCACGATGTAAGCGCGTACGCAGGATCCAAAGGATCAGCGTAATGAATCCGGCAAGGATTATTTCATATAAAGGAGTTGGAAATACTTTTGGAATCAGTTGGCTGCAGTAACGCCAGCTACATTCTGCTATTGGAACGCCTTCATTCAATACATTATGTGCATAAGAATTTGCCCACCAGGAATCCGGAAAAATAAACCACCCGGGTTTGCTAAGTTCATTTACAATACCCCAATCGCCATCTCCTGAAAAATGACAACCCATGCGTCCAACACAATAACCTATCATCAGGGAGGGAGCCACCGCATCCATCATGTGAATCGGCCGGATGCCTCTTTTTTCTACATAACGATAGACCATGATAAAGGCAAGAATTAATCCACCATAGATAGTGAGTCCGGATCCTGAAAAAAATTCTCCAATGGGATCTTTTATAAAGGAGTTCCAATTTTCTAGAACAGAAAATAATTTCGAACCAACCAAACCATATATTGCTGCTACAATTGTAATATTCGTCAGACGTTGATGTGGAAGAACTAATTGCCTTACCGTTTTTATATTCTTCTCCGTTTGATTAGACATTTTGAAATATAAATAAACGGCCGTTATTGCAAAAAGGATGATTCCTGAAATAAAATTTCCTTTAAGCGAAAAGATGAGTGCGGCAGGATCTTCTTTAAATACTTGAAAGTGGGTAGCTATATATCCAAGTTTAAAAAAGAGAATGAAGTTGACAAAAGATTGTGTGAAAATTTCTGACCAGTCAATTGGTTTATAAATAATGAGATCTTCCTGAATGCCGTGAATGAGATTTTGGGCTTCTTTGCGCTTCAATTCTAAATGTAGAAGCGTCGCACTTGCGATAAATGCGAGACCCAGGAAAAACCCGAAGGTCTTAATAATGCTAAAAGCATTATCGGGTTGACTGCCAAAAATACTGTGTAAAATATAGGAAAAATCAGGCCACATAATGTAAGTTATAAATTACAAATATTTATAATATATAAATATATTGATTATCTTTGTGTGCATAAAAGTAGGCTTTTTCTAATTTTTGAAGCATGATTAAACAATTTATATTAATTGCCTTATTGGCTTTAATCAGCCAGGTAAATTATGCCCAAAGTGGCGTTGTTGCTTCGGTGGGTCTAAGTATGGCCTTTACGGATAATCCACAGACCAACGCACCAGATGAAGTCATCAGTGGGATGCATGCCGGATTGACTGGCCGGTTTGGGGCAAATCGGTTGTACCTGCGTCCGGGTTTGGAACTCCATAAACTGAAACTGAAGTCTAAAATCATGCTCGACCCTTTTTCAGACTTACCGGATGTATATTTCTTAAAAATTCCTTTGCAACTTGGATATAAGCTTATCAATACAGACCGCTTTAAGTTTAGATTGATGGCCGGAGCTCAGTTTAGCTATACCTGCTTTATAGAAGAGAATAAGTTGGGCCTGAATCACGATGTCATCAACGATGCAAGTTTTGGTGCACTGGTCGGCGCTGGTGTGGATTTTGGTCCTCTCGTTATTGATGTTAATTTTGAAAAAGGCTTGACGGCTTTTTACCACGATACCGATTATAAAACAGATTACATCCTAATCAGTCTGGGTTTCTTTTTCTAAACAGGCTCTGCATAATACGATAAATCTTGTGTGAGGGAAACAAGATTTACAGGGATGATTTGATTCACTGCCGCCTGATCTTTATGAATCAATACTTTTAAATAGTTTTTTGAAAACCCACTGTAATAATCGTTGACCAGACTATTTTCAACAAGTATTTCTTGTTGTGTTTGTAAAAACTGTAAGTAATATTCTCTTTTTTTAATTTCAGATAAGTTGCGTAATTTTTGAGAACGTAGGTGTCTTTCTGTGGGAGAAACCGAATGGCCTAAAGTAATGGCTTGTGTATTGGGACGTTCAGAATAAGTGAATACATGCAAATAACTGATATCAAGTTGATCTAAAAATTGATATGTATTTTGAAAGTGATGGTCTTCTTCACCAGGGAATCCACAAATAACGTCAACGCCAATACATGCATGAGGAATTTTTGATTTAATATATGTGACACGATCTGCATATAATTCTCGTTTGTATCTTCTTTTCATTGCGGAAAGAATATCATTATCTCCCGACTGAAGCGGCATATGAAAATGAGGCATAAAATGATTGGAGCGACTTACAAAATCAATGATCTCGTAGCTGCATAAATTCGGTTCGATCGAAGAGATTCTAAATCGAATATCGGCATCAATGGCATCTAATTCCTGAATTAAATCGATGAATAATGCTTGTTTTTTTTGTTTCGTTCCTTCCAAAACTTCTGTACCATTTCCAAAATCTCCGATATTGACTCCGGTTAAAACAATTTCTTTTATTCCCTTAGCAATTAATTCTTTTGCTGCTTGTACGATCTCTGATACCGTGCCGCTGCGTGACCGGCCACGTGCCAAAGGGATGGTACAAAAGCTGCATTTATAGTCACACCCATCTTGTACTTTTAAAAAACTTCGAGTCCGATCATCAATTGAATATGAAGCAACAAATTGATTCACTGATTGAATAGCTTGTTGATAAACACCGGTATGGGGAGAACTCAAATCTTGTTGATGGACATAATCCAGGATCTTGAATTTTTCTGAAGCACCCAG
>CAYMGR010000121.1:3958-6750 GCA_964389985.1 uncultured Saprospiraceae bacterium | reverse complement strand
CAAGTAATCAGTCAGGAAAATTATGACCGTTTTATAATGTAGTGATGTTTTACTCAATTGAAATTTTAACACTATACAACTCAAGAAATCGTTCTATTTGCTGTACCTTCTCAAAAAACGTTTTAAACTATATAATGTACTAAAATTAAAATCAAAAGTCAAAGACTGTTTATCCGTATCTATTTGAAAACGGACTGATTTAGAATTCAATAAGTTTTTTATTTGCTCTGCATCAAAACTTACATAAGCTTTCACCTGAGTAACTGCAATGCTCCGTTTATGTGTAAAACTTTCTGGAAACGATTGATTTTCACTTACCGTTCTTGAAGGAATGGATGCTGTAACGGTTGTACCATCTGCGCAAGTAGCTGTTTGAGTTTCCCCTTGCACAGTTACCGAAACATAATGCGTATGACTGACGGTTTCAGTCATTGTTTGATTTCTCTCAAACGTATCCAGAATCAATTTTCTAAATGGTATGTTGACTTTAGATAAATTGCTTAAATAAATTAAGCTATCGTAAACATCCCTCTCTCCTTCGATCAAATCAAAAATGATTACCATTTCTAAAGAATCGTCAATTTTAAGTTGGCGCTCCAAAAAAAATTGGATGGCAACAGGTCTAGAGTATTTTCCATTTTGTTGACCGGTTTCATCTAACAAGCGCTTATTTTGAATTTTAAATTCAATTCCCTGGTTTATATAATCCAATTTAAACTCATTGGTCCAATAATTCATATCAGCTTGTGCCCAGGCACTATGGCTTAATATTATTCCCAATAAAAATGGAGCAAATATTTTCATGATATTTTTTTTAAATTGCGTTTAAAGAAATTGGTTATCATTTTCCTGAAAATTATTGAAAAATCTTCAATATTACTATCTTGCTCCACAAACTAAACTCAAACAAATGAATCCAATTTTTAGAAACGTGTTAGCGGTAGTGGCCGGAGCCGTTATTGGCAGTATCATCAATATGGGAATTATCACGATCAGTGGTTCTGTTATTCCGCCACCAGAAGGGGCTGACGTAACTACTATGGAAGGCCTTAAAGCCTCACTCCATTTATTCCAACCCCGTCATTTTATCATGCCTTTTTTGGCGCATGCCCTGGGTACTTTAGCGGGTGCATTTATCGCCTCAAAATTTGCAGCTTCGTATTATTTACGCGCCGCACTCATTGTTGGGGTTCTGTTTTTGGCAGGAGGGATTACCAATGTTACCATGCTGCCGGCTCCCATGTGGTTTAATGTACTTGATCTGGTTGCCGCTTATCTTCCTATGGCTTATTTGGGGAATAAACTTGCCGGACGATAAGATAATTGTACCCCGAAAGGGTTTACGGGATTCATGTGAATTAATATTAGCAGGACAATTGATTGGGAAACGGAATCATACTATAAGCCCGTGAAATTTTTTATACCCACCTAATCATTTAATACAAAAACCAAAATTTTTGTAATTTCACCTTAATTCCAGCATTTTCTTCCGAATCAAAGGTCTTCCCTATTGTAAATTACAAGATCCGGTTGGATGTTAGTGATCGCTTTTAGGCCTTCCTGCAATATCTTCCCGGACAAGGTTTCATTTATTTACTCTTAAATTTTTTGCATGATCCGGTACCTGCGAATTCTATTAAGCCTATTACCTGGTTTGACCTTAGCTCAGGAACATTTTGGCTTCGACCAATTGTATCTTAATGTGGGTACAACCATTAATATTCATTATCGGGGCGGTACCAATTTTCCGGGTATCAAAGCTTTCGTAGGTGTGGGCGGCATAAAACAAATAAATTCCAAATACGGCAATTACATGATGTCCGTCGGAATGAATGTGGGCATCTATAATAAGTCTTTGGGAAATAGTCTTATCCTATTAAAGCAAGATAACCAAATTGATTTTACTTCTTCTCTGTTTTTTGGTCCGGCATCAACTCGAATCAATGAAAAATTCCCACTGTACAAAAATTTAAGAACGATCAATAATTTGCCCTTTTATAATCTGCGTTTTGGAAACGAAGGAATGGCTATGTTGGGCGTCAATTTTATAATGAATAATCACATTCGCCATCAAACCGTTGGTGCGATTGCCTTCAATTATAAAAATGTAAGTTTCAATTACTATAATGATGGAGGCATGCCCTTAAATCTTTTAGGCCTTGGTGACAGTTTCGATCGTTGGTGGACTGGCGGCGGTGGAATCTATTATCACTCCACCAGAAAAAATAATTTGTTCGAATTTTGCTTTGATCAGTTTACCGGATACGAGCGTCAATATTTTGAATTGGCCACGCGATTGGGAATGGATGTGCAGGATTACGGAATTTTTTCGGATATTACCCAAGACACCAGTGCAAAGCGTTATAATGTAGTTGGTGCTAAAACAAGCAATAATTACAATTCATCTTCCTATTCGTTACGCTGCTTTATCAACGAATCCCTGGCCATCAACCTTGGTATTATAGGTTCTCTTCGGGGCACAAATCCGGATGGCGAACGACTTTGGGGAGTTCAAGATTTGATACACAATGCAATGAAAATTGCCATTCATCCCAATTACGATGCAAATAGAGTCTTTCTCGGACTTACATTTAATCACTTTAATCCTATAAAATAATGTATAAGTATTTCATGTTGATTTTGGTGTTGAGCTCCTGTGCACGCAAATATCATAAGGTAGATAATTTATCCGGCGCTTTGGAAAAATACGTTCATCAATTTTCACCCAATGATGAATTTCAACGTTTTGAAATGAATTTGTATCCTTATATTTTTTATCGGAATAGGGTCTC
>CAYMGR010000121.1:0-3858 GCA_964389985.1 uncultured Saprospiraceae bacterium | reverse complement strand
CCGTCTGATCCTCATAATTATAAACTCGAATTTTCTGCCGGTGCAGAAATTTCCAGCATCAAACAATTTAATAAAGCTATGAAAAAGAATTTATTAATAAATACCGAAGATCAAATCAAGAAAAAATCCCAATTTGAAGTTTATGTAAGTCCGATTGATTCCAAATTAAATGTTTACGCATTGATTGACTATGGCAAAAAAAATCGCGACAATATTAAAGCAACGGTATTCGATTTTAGAGAAATATATCGTGAAGTATTAGAGTTTACTAAAAACTAAAACAGATGACATTTGTACGAAAAAGTTTACAAGAAAAATTAAATGCAGGAACCAACCCAAAACGCATTCTGGCGTTGGATGGCGGTGGGGTTCGCGGAATCCTAACCCTCGGATTTTTGGAAAAAATAGAATCCATTTTAAGAAAACGAACTCAAAACGAAGCCTTGGTTTTAAGTGATTATTACGATCTGATAGGTGGGACCAGCACGGGAGCCATTATGGCTACCGGATTTTCATTAGGCATGGAGGTCAAACAGATTATCCAATTGTATCTGGATTTAGGAAAAGTGATATTTGGAAAACGGAGCTACAAACTACTTCCACGTGATTGGACCGGACTACGTGCCGTTTTTAAAGAAAACTACAGTTCGGAAAACCTGGAAAACGTCCTAAAAAATACCTTCGGCTATGTTACACTGGGCGATACGACTGCTGTAAAATGCGGTTTGGCTATCAATACCAAACGTGCGGATACTTATAGTTTGTGGACTTTTTCCAACCACCCATCCGGAAAATATTTTGAGGCCAATAAAGATCTTAAACTGTGGCAACTGTGTCGTGCAAGTTCGGCTGCCCCTTATTATTTTAAACCGATGCAATTGCCCATTAAAACACGCGATGGGAAACAACTAACGACCAGCTTTGTAGATGGTGGAGTGAGTCTGGCAAATAATCCGGTCTTTCAACTATTTTTAGTAGCTACCGTTCCTGGATTTGGCTTTAACTGGGAAAGCAATGCAGACCGCTTACTGATGAATTCCTTAGGAACAGGAAATGGTCTATTAATTGAAGATCCAAAAAATTTATCGGAATCTCGTGCAGTAGGATGGGCTTCTAAACTTCCCAACTTATTTATGGTGGATGCCCAGGAACTCAATCAGATATTCTTACAATATTTGGCAAAAAATTGTGGACCTATAGACTTTATTGACAGTCAGTTTGGAAATTTGAATCCATTAAAAAATTTAAGTCAGCCGCTATTCAGTTTTACCAGACACAACGTGCGTTTAACAGAAACCAATCTCAAGTCAATGGGTTTTTCTTATAATACAGAAAAAATTATTTCCTTAGCTGAAATGGATCATTACGAAAATATTCCTGATTTATTGGAAATCGGACGAAAAGCGGCTGAGCAGTTTACCGAATCTCATTTACCTGCTTCTTTTGATATTTAAACTATGAAGAAAATTTACTTTAGCTATTCAGACAAAGCAGAAGATTTAGCTTTGTATAAAGATTTAAATAACCATTTATTGCAATACAAGCGAAAGGGCTGGATTGAAATTTATGACGAACAAGAACTTTTCAGACAAAGTGGAGATGCGAGTAAAAATGAAGATTTATTGAAAGAATCAGATCTAACCATTCCATTAATCAGTATTGATTTTTTAAACAGTGATGATTGTTTGCATTCACTTAAAATTGCCGACGGCCAGAACATTAAAATAGTACCTATCATTTTAAGAGAATGCGATTGGTCAACGGATGATATTTTACGAAAATATAGCGATGAAGTTTTACCGGAAGAAAAAAAATCTATTGAATTTTTAGCTAAAACCTTACCGGATAAACAAAGTATTTTTAAGCAAATAGGCGATGAAATAAAGTGTTTTATTTTTCCTGAATTACAAACTGTTAAAATTTCAAAAGTAAGTCATAGTTTTTATTGGATTCTTGCAAGCCTCGTCTTGCTGATTGGAATTCTCACCTCCGTTTTTATCTATAACAAAACTCAGGAAATCTTGCTAGCTGCCCTGAGCTTTATGCTTTTTCTATTAATTGCGTTGCTTTCTGTAAAAAGCATTTTGTTTCCTACTAAATTATCAACTCTCTAAAATTGCTGTATGAGCTCCGAATCAAAAGAAAAAAGAATGCAAAATATCCAGGTCCTGGAAAACCTGCTGGAAAATGAAAAAAGATCAAAAATTTATACGTTGACTGTTGTGATATCGTTTTGCATCCTCAGTGGTCTCATTTTATATTTAGGCTTGGAACTATCCCATAAAGCCAATGAATTAAAACAGCAATTGAAAGAGAAAGAAGCATTGATCCTTGAAAAATCTATGTTACTCGCCGACAAAGAAAAATTAATTGGCGAACGGGATTCTGCTTTAGTGCGTTTAGATAGCTTGCAAACTTCATTGCTAAACACAAATACCTTACTGAGTCAGTCAGCCGTTGAATCTGATTCTGTAAAAGAACAATCTGTTAAATTATTGACCGAACTTCAACAAAAATATGATGGCCTGAATCAATCGTATTTAATTTTGCAAAAAAAATACAATGTAACCCAAAAACCAATTGAAGATCATTCTATTAAAGATCAGGTGCAGGTTTTGGACAATTACTCAAAGAAGTATAAATGCTATATTCAATATATGCCTGGATTTGAAGCAGAAGCAAAACGGGCTTACGCTGCTCTATATCAAAAAGAATGGTACAATCAGTTTATTGCAGAAAATGAGCGAATTGATAATCAAACGTTTGATAGTTATATTAAGTATTTTGATAAAAAGGATCAAAAATTGGCCAATGAAATGTATCGCACCTTACTAAATGCCAATATCGAACTTTCAAGAGAACCGGTGCTTGCAGAAATTCCAGGAGCTTCAAAAAAATTTGAAGTCTGGATCGGTAAATCCAAAAGAAAATCTGTTGAAGATGTCCTGAATAACCCACGCTATCAAAACAAATTAAATCTTATGAATCGCAAGCAATGAGACCCTTAAAATTATTTATTTCATACGCACACGAGGACGAACACATTAAAAATCAATTGGACAAATTTTTAATTACACTTAAGCGCTCCAATAAAATTGAAGTGTGGCAGGATCGACAAATACTAGCAGGTGATAATTGGGATATCTCTATAAAAAATGAATTAGTTACAGCTGACATTATTTTATTATTGGTGAGCATTGATTTTATTGCTTCTGATTACATCTGGCGCAATGAACTGGAAATAGCTATGCAACGCCATGAAAAAGGTGAAGCCCGGGTGATTCCAATCATAGCTAGAGCCTGTGACTGGAGTGGAATGCCATTCAGAAAATTACAGGCCTTACCCACCGGTGGCATTCCAATTGAGAATGCAAGCAATTTGGATCAGGTTTATACGGATATTTCAAAACAAATTAAAGCGGTTGTTGAGTTTTTAGGTACTACTTAATAATATTAAAGTTTTACAAATCTAGGTAGAGGCTACGCAAAGCGGGTCGCTACGATTGTTCGAATTAATTTCATCTGCTTAAAATTGAACTAAACTAGGCGTAGGCTCAGCCTACGCACAGCAGGTCTCTACGATTTCTCTAATTAATCTTCCCATTAAAATTAATCTACCAAGACGTAGGCTCAGCCTACGCCCAGCGGGGAAATAATCATAATTCATTCAAAAAATTAAGCATTGCAATATCGTACCATTGCAACATTGCAACATTTCCTATACTTTTATCAAACCCAATCGCTCCATTTGATAGTATTCCCTAAACGTGATCATGCGCTCGGTACTTTCATCCCAAAGCTTGTGGGTTGCAAGTTTTAAGCTTTGAAAGAAATTGAGTTCGGTTGTGTATTTGTGAA
>CAYMGR010000120.1:0-6753 GCA_964389985.1 uncultured Saprospiraceae bacterium | reverse complement strand
AGTAGTCCCGACAGGAATCGAACCTGTATCAAAGGTTTAGGAAACCTCTATTCTATCCATTGAACTACGGGACCAAAATATTTATTTAGATTAAAGTATTCTTTGGGAGCATGATTAATCATTATTAATTATGCAAAGATCGCATCGGTCTAAACCAAACCAGATTCATTTATTTTTCTATCCATCCCCTAATTTAATTTGATGGTGTACGACTTCAAAATCTTCCACCTCATTTGAAGCGATGATAATCATTTGATTTTGTGTATATTTTAACAACAAATCTTTATACCATTTTTTAGCCTGAAGGTCCAGGTTGCTTAAGGGTTCATCTAGAAATATGATATCCGCTTCTGATAAAATACTCAATCCCAGTTTGAGTCGTTGCTTCATTCCGGAAGAAAAATATTTTATCCATTTATCCTCATGACCATTCAGATAACAAATATCGATAAACTGATCTACTTGAATTCCTTTCTTGAGTTTTTTAAAATGTACATGATGATTCGTCAGTTCCTTGACGGTCATATAATCATATAATTCAGCATACGGAGCGGCGTAGGTGAAATTTGTATACCAGTTTTCTTCATCAATTTGAACACCGTTTTTCAAAAATTGAATTTTACCTTTGCTTGGATTCATCATTCCCGATAAAATTTGAAGCAAGGTGGATTTACCAGACCCATTTGATCCGGAAATTCCATAAACTTTATCCTTCTGAAAATGGTAATTAAAATCTTTAAGAATCCAATTCCTGTAAAATCGTTTATAAACGGAGTGGGCTATAAGTTCCATTTAACGTCGATAGCCTTTCATAATACCCCTATTGGAGTTTCTTATAAATTCAAGGATGACATCCTTCTCCGGAGAATCTGGCAATTCTACTTCGATTGCTTTAATGGCTTTACTTACATTTTTATATTTAACAAACAGGTAGCGATAAATTTCATGAATTTTATTTACCTGGTCCACACTGAATCCCCTTCTTTTTAAACCTATTGAATTAATCCCTTCATATGAAAGTGGTTCCCGGGCAGCTTTTGCATAAGGCGGAACATCTTTCGTTACCAGCGATCCTCCCCCAATCATTGCGTGGGATCCAATTTTAACAAATTGATGAATGGCACTCATTCCACCAATTATAGCATATTCTTCAATTTCAATATGACCTGCAAGATTTACGCTATTTGCGAGGATTACATTATTTCCAACAAAACAATCGTGTGCGATATGCACATAAGCCATTAACAGACAGTTGGAGCCTACTTTTGTGGTCATTGCGGCTTTGGTTCCTCTGTTCAACGTACAGCATTCCCGAATGACCGTATTGTCTCCAACTTCTAACAAGCTGTTCTCGCCAGCAAATTTTAAATCCTGAGGAGGCGCGCCAACCACCGCACCTGGAAAAACTTTACATCCATTGCCAATACGGGTTCCAGACATTATGGTTACATACGGTCCAACCCAGCAGTTATCCCCGATGAAGACATCATCCTGTATGGTGGAAAAGGGTTCTACTATTGTTCCTTTACCCAACACTGCATTTGGATGGATATTACTTTGAATTGCGCTCATTTTTACCTTTTAACAATTTGGGCGGTTAGGTCTGCTTCGCAAACCATCTTACTCCCTACATAAGCCGTGCCAAGCATTTGAACAATACCCCTTCGAACGGGTCCTGCTAACTCCATTTTTAAAATTAGGGTATCGCCAGGCAATACTTTTTGTTTGAATTTGGCATTATCAATTTTTAAAAAATAGGTATCCCAGGCATTGGGTTCGTCTTGCATGGAAAGCACCATAATACCTCCGGTTTGCGCCAATGCTTCAATTTGCAGGACCCCTGGAAACACCGGATTACCTGGAAAATGCCCTTGAAACAAGGCCTCATTCATCGTGATATTTTTTACCCCGACCACATGCTTTTCAGAAATTTCTATCACCTTATCCACCATTAAAAAAGGATATCGGTGTGGCAACATCGCTTGAATCTGCACGGTATTAAATATTGGAGCCTTATCTGGATCGTAATGCGGGACTCCTTGCATTTTCTTTTGTTCGATTAGTTTCTTTTTTAAAATTCTGGCAAACTCAACATTTAATTTATGACCTGGTTTTTTGGTCAAAATATTTCCCAAAATAGGTTTTCCAACTAATGCCAAATCACCTAATACATCCAGAAGTTTGTGCCGGGCCGGTTCATTATCAAAATAAGGTTTAATGGTATTGAGGACCCCTTCCCGTTCTACTTTAACGCTTGGTTTATTCAATTTTTTTGCAAGGATATCTAGCTCTTCCTGACTCATCAGTCGATCCACTATAACTATGGCATTATTAAGGTCGCCCCCTTTAATTAAATTTTGTTCTAACAAGGTTTCGAGTTCATGCAAGAAAACAAAGGTGCGGCAAGGGGCTATTTCGGTTCTATAATCTTCTATGTGTTCTAAACTGGCATATTGTGGAGCCAGCGTTTTGGAGTTAAAATCGATCATAGTAGTCAGCTCCAGTTTTTCAGAGGGCAGAGCTAAAAATTCAGCTCCTGTCGTTTCATCCTCAAATGAAATCGGTTCGAGTATTTTAAAATATTCCCGTTCTGCATTTTGTTCGACAATTCCACTTTGAAGAAGGATGTTTACAAAATCTATGGCACTTCCATCCTTTATAGGTATTTCAGGTCCATCTAATTCAATGATCAGATTATCAATTTCAAGACCTGCTAAGGCAGATAAAACATGTTCGACCGTCCAAACCTGGGCGACTCCTTCCTGCAGAGTTGTACCTCGGTTGGTGGACACCACCTTGCTCACATCAGCTGCGATTACGGGTTGATCCGGCAAATCCATCCGTTGAAAGCGAATTCCATAATTCTCAGGCCCGGGTTTAAACTTCATGGTGACAAATGACCCGGTATGAAGTCCGACTCCATCTATAATAGCCTCTGATTTTATGGTTCTTTGGTTCATTAACTAGGATTCTGCTTTCATTTTATCTTCCAGCTCTTTTAATTTTCTGGCAAGGGCAGGAAGTCTTTTAAATTCAGCAAACGATCTTAAAAATGCAAAATATTCCATTGCTGGAGATCCATACCACTTTCCATTACTTTGCTCAAGTGAACTAGCGATCCCACTTTGAGCTTGTATCATCGTCCTGTCAGCAATCGTCAAATGTCCTGCAATTCCCACCTGGCCACCTATCATACAATAACTTCCAATTTTGGCGCTACCTGCTATTCCAGCTTGAGCAGCAATGACCGTATGATTCCCAATTTGCACATTATGAGCAATTTGAATCAGATTATCAAGTTTGCATCCGTCCCCTATTTTAGTTGAGCCCATGGTTCCCCGGTCTATCGTTGTATTTGATCCTATTTCAACATCATTTCCTACAATAACGTTGCCTAATTGTGCGATTTTTTGATATTTTCCTGATTCGTCCGGGGCAAATCCAAAACCATCCGAACCAATTACTGCATTGGCATGAATGATACAGCGATTTCCAATAATGCAATCTTTGTAAATCTTAACTCCGGGATAAATGATTACATTTTCCCCGATTTGAACATTTTTGTCAATAAAAACCTGGGCATGAATTAGACTCCCAGAACCAATTTTAACAAATTCGGAAATGGTCGTAAAAGCCCCAATCCCAACGGATTCTCCAAAAACTACTGTTTCATGTATATCCGCCTTGGGATCTATCCCGATTTTTTGAGGGGATTCCTGGAACTTCTTAAATAACTCACTAACCGTCAAGCGGACATTTTCAACCCGGATAATCACCGGTTTTACGGCTGATTTGGCTTGAAAAGCATGATTTACCAGTACTGCTGACGCTTTTGTCTGGTATAAAAATGGTTCGTATTGCAAATTGTCTAAATAGCATAAACTCCCATCCTCAGCTTCTTCTATTTTACTGGGATGGGTAATTATTGTATTTGGATCGCCTTCCAAAGTCCCCTGAACCAGGACGGCTAATTCACCGGCTGTTATCTTCACACCACAAATCTACAAATTCATAAGAAAGCTAGGAATCAAATGCCGTACCAGAAGTGGCAAATCCATTTTTAGTACCTTTGTAGGCTTACACCATTTTGTATGGCGAAAAAGAAAATCAAAGCTCAAACCACTGCGGCGGAACAGCAAACTAAAACCCAGAATCAGGCTGTCCAAAAAGCTAACTCAGGCTGGTATCTCCTGTTACTACTTGTTTTTACATTCCTCATTTTTAGCCCTGTCATAAAGTGTGATTTTGTAAACTGGGACGATGATCGGAATGCCTATGAAAATAAACTTGTCATTGATCATAAATACGCCGAAATATTTAAGCAAAACGTAATTGGAAACTACAATCCGCTCAGTATCCTCAGTTTTGCCATAGAGCACAGTTTCTATGGGATGAATGCCAATCGCATGCATTTAGTCAATTTATTGCTTCATTTGATCTGTGTCTATTTTGTCTTTAAAATTTTTCAAAGCCTTAAACTTGAACTCTACTTTGCTTTGTTTGGGGCCGCTTTATTTGCAATCCATCCCTTAAGGGTTGAATCGGTAGCCTGGATTACTGAACGGAAGGATGTCCTCTATGCTGCTTTTTTCTGCCCTGCGCTGTTATTATATATTCAAAATTTAGAACAAGGCAAAAAATGGAAATCCTGGTTGGCATTTGGCTTATTTAGTATCGGTTTATTTGCTAAAATACAGATGGTCGCATTACCCTTAACCATGCTTGCCGTTGATTATTATAAGAATCGCACCCTAAGCATGAAATTGATTTATGAAAAAGCGCACTATTTTATTGCTGCTTTCATTTTTGGCTGTGTGGGTATCTTGTTTTTAAAAGATCAGGGATCTTTAGAAACTAACAGCATGGTTCATACCGGTGTGGATCGCTTATTTATTGGCAGTTATAGTTTAATTACCTATTTAATAAAATGGATAGCCCCCTACCGGATGTCACCCCTGTATCCCTATCCTGAAAAGTTAAGTATCTGGCATTATCTCTCGATGCCTGCTGCAATCCTGGTTCTTTATGGAATTTATAAAGCTTACCTTCTCAATATAAAACCCTTAGTATTTGGTTTTATCTTTTTCTTTTTTAATATCGTTTTTCTATTACAAATACTTGCAGCCGGGCAGGGTTATTTAGCTGACCGGTTTACCTATATCGCTTATATCGGATTGTTTTTTTTACTAGCTTACTATTTGCAGCAGCTGTTTGTAAATAAACAAAAATTTAAAAAATTGGGATTCACCTTGATAGCAATCTATCTAATTGTATTAAGCTTTATCTGTTTTAACCAAACCAAAATCTGGAAGAATTCAGAAACTTTGTGGACTCACGTATTAAAATATTATCAAAACACTCCGCTCCCTTATAATAACAGAGCGAATTACTTAAGAGATCAAAAAAAATTTGATCGAGCTTTGGATGATTACAACATGGCTATAAAATATAAAGCAGGTCATGCCACTTATAATAGTCGCGCCCGTTTGTTCTTTAATAAAAATGAAGATGAAAAAGCCATACTGGATTATGATCAGGCGATCAAAATGCAACCAGAAGCCGAATACTATGTAAACCGGGGTGCTGCAAAAGCTAAATTAGGACGTTTGGATGAAGCACTCGCTGATATCAATAAAGGTTTGGAAATTAATAAAAATTGGAAAGTAGGATATCTCAACCGCTCGATACTTTATAACCAGGCTGGTAAATTTGATTTAGCCTTAGCGGATATAGATTCTTATTTAAAGTTGGATTCTAAAAGTCCTGAATTATGGTTTGAAGGCGGTCGCTGTTTAATCCAACTGAATCAAATCAATAAAGCACTGGACTATTACAATAACGCCATCCGATTAAATCCCAATTCAGGACTCTTTTATGCTGAAAGGGGTAAAACCTTGCAAGCTTTGGGTAATCAGGCCGCCGCCAACCAAGATTTTCAAAGAGCACAACAGTTAGGACAAGCTATTGAGTAAGAATTTTATGTTAAAAAGTCTGAACATCCAAAATTTTGCAATCATTGACCAGTTGGATATCCATTGGGAACATGGGTTTACCGCGATGACAGGTGAAACGGGTGCCGGAAAATCAATTATCATAGGTGCTATTCAATTGGTTTTGGGAAACCGATCGGATGTTAAAGATTTAAAGGATCCTCAAAAAAAATGCATCATTGAAGCCGAGTTTGAGTTAAATGACAAGCTCATCAAAAAATGGAATGAGCGATTTGAGCTAGACGAGCAAAAACAATTTATCATCAGACGAGAAATATTCCCAACCGGTAAAACCCGTTGCTTCATCAATGATAGTCCTGTATTGGTTAATGAGCTTCAGTCTATCTCGCCAAGCTTATTGAATATTCATCAACAATTTGATCATTTAGATTTATTTGATCGAAATTATCAATTAGAAGCCCTGGATAAATATTCTGGAATAAGCGAGCTGGTTCAAAATTATCAAATTAAATTTAAACACTATCAGGATTTGAAATTGAAAACGCAGCAGTTGGAAGAACAACTTAAAACTGGAATGCTTCAAGCTGAATTTTTAAAATTTCAATTCAATGAATTGGAAGCTGCACAACTTAAAGAAAATGAAATCCAGGAATTAGAAGATGAATTAAAAGTCGTCAGTAAGGCAGATGAGATAAAATCGAATTGCCTCCAGTTGAATGAAATGATTCAGGGAGATCAAGGTTTATTAGACCAAACCCAAACCTGCATTAGTTTATTAAAACCCATTCAAGTTCAGGATAAT
>CAYMGR010000119.1:0-6882 GCA_964389985.1 uncultured Saprospiraceae bacterium | reverse complement strand
GGGAAGAGGTGGATCAGGAAACGTTAGGAGGTGCCCATACCCATTGTGAAATTTCAGGGGTTACCGATTATAAGTCAAAAGACGATCAATCTTGCCTGAACACCATTCGTAATTTGGTGGATAAAATCAATCTTAAAACTAAAGAAAACTTTGATTTAACACATTCTATTCAGCCAAAACGGAGTGCTACAGATTTGCTAGGTATTTATCCATTTGCTACGGCTAAGCCCTATTCCATGTCAGAAATTTTAGAATGTATCGTAGATCAATCTGAATTAACCTATTATAAAGAAGATTATGGTAAGACGATCATTTGTGCTTATGCCCGGATCGGTGGATATGCGGTAGGAATTGTAGCGAATGATCGGAGAATTGTTAAATCAGCCAAAGGAGAAATGCAAATGGGAGGAGTCATTTATTCTGATTCAGCCGATAAAGCAACTCGATTTATTTTAAATTGCAATCAAAAAAGAATTCCTTTAATTTTTTTCCACGATGTCACCGGATTTATGGTAGGCACTCGATCTGAACATGGCGGTATTATTAAGGATGGCGCCAAAATGGTAAACGCTGTTTCCAATTCGACCGTTCCAAAAATCAGTGTCATTATTGGTAATTCGTATGGTGCAGGAAATTATGCGATGTGTGGCAAGGCCTATGAACCGAGATTCATCATTGCCTGGCCGAGTGCTAAAATTGCAGTAATGGGCGGAGCTCAAGCAGCAAAAGTTTTAACCCAAATACAAATCAGTGCTTTGAAATCAAAGGGTCACGCTCCAGATGCTGAGGGTGAAAAAAAATTGTTTGATCAGACAAACGAAAAATATCAAAATCAAACCAAAGCTACTTATGCAGCTTCCCGGCTTTGGGTTGATGCCGTAATAGATCCAACCAAAACAAGGGAATGGATTATTATGGGAATTCAGGCAGCTCAGTTTCGCGAAGTTGAACCATTTAACACAGGAGTAATTCAAACTTAATGAATGAACGATATAAAAATTATTTAAGAAAAATTGGAATCGCTGGTTTCTTGTTTTTTTTAATCAAGGGATTGCTTTGGTTAATCTTTGGAACGGCATTAATTAAATGGATTAAAGGTTTAGTGATCACAACTGCACTGGCTAGTATTCCCTTTTTTATTTCCGCACAACCAGAAAATAAATTCGAATTAAAAAAACGGATACTCAGTTCAAATACACAAAAACCAAACTTGGATCATTGGCTAGCCAAAAGCTCTATAAACAGGGCTTTCTTTTGTAAAATTGAGGACAAATATCTTTTTAACAATTTTACCGGTCTAAATTTTCGGCTGGGCTCTAAAAACTATACCAACGAGCTAGAATATCACAAATTGAATCGACCCGATCTTACAGATAAATATTAAGTCAATCCTTCCAAAGGATCCTTTACCGGATAAGGTCCATTGTAATTAAAGCCCTCTGCATATTCAACTTGTATGCTACGTCCATAAATTTTAGCTTTCGCTTTTATAAATTCAAAAAAATCTTTACCTGATATAGGAGAATCTGCTTCAGTTGAATCAGGATTATAAAATTGAGACTTAAAACATTTTATCAACTCAATTTTTGCATCCATATAATCAGAAATATTAATGGCAACATCCGCATCTAAATGATGATCCTGGATATAATGCAAAATTCGAGCAGGTCTCCAACGTTCTTGGATCGTTCCATTGGCATCCTTTGTAATAATCTTTTGAAGACCGGAATAGAATAAGGCATCTGAAACTAATTTTGCAGCTCTTCCATGGTCAGGATGTCTGTCTTTAATAGCATTCGCAAAAACTAGCTTAGGTTTTGCAGACCTGATGACTGAAATGATTTTTAAAATTTCTGATTTACTCCACTCAAAAAAACCATCTGGAAGATCTAATTGAATTCTGAATTTAGCTTGAAGCATTTGCGCAGCCTGAAAAGCTTCCTGCGTTCGAATGTTAGCGTTCCCTCTGGTTCCCAATTCTCCCAGTGTCAGGTCTAATAAACCAACCGAATACCCTTTTCTGATTAAACTGAATAAAGTACCGCTGCAAGACAATTCCACATCATCCGGATGCACACCAATTGCCAAAATATCTACTGTATTAATCCTATTGAGTTCTGACATAATCTAATTTAAAAAACACTACCAACGTATCAGTGCACTTGCCCAAGTAAAACCACTTCCAAATGCGGCCAAACAAATTAAATCACCTTTATTGAGCTTTCCAGCTTCCCAGGCTTCTCCTAGTGCAATTGGAATGGTGGCTGCTGTTGTGTTGCCATATTTTTGAATATTATTCCATACCTGATCGTCTCTCAGCTGCAATTTTTGTTGAATAAATTGGCTGATCCTTAAATTAGCTTGATGTGGAATTAAAAGATTGATATCCTGAGCGGTTAAATTTGCTTTTTGAAGGGCCTCATGAATCACCTCTTGAAATTTAACTACTGCAGTTTTAAATACAAGAGGTCCATTCATATTTGGAAAAATCATTTGTTCTTCCCACATTTTCTGTGTCAAAAAAATACCACCATAATCCTGTTCGGAATATCCAAATGATTCTTTGCCTAAATGATATCCCCCATGGCATCCCGGATTAATAAAAGCGAGTTCTTCTGCGTAGGTTCCATCAGCATGCAAGACCGTTTTTAGTATACCAGGTTCCTCCGTAGGTTGCAACACAACAGCACCCGCGCCATCACCAAAAATTACCGTTACGTTACGCCCTCGCGAACTAAAATCCAAACCCATTGAATGCATTTCAGCGCCTACTAATAAGATATTCTTGTATTGCCCTGATTTAATAAATTGATCGGCAATTGAAAGTCCATAAAGAAATCCACTACATTGATTCCGAATATCCAGTGCACCTGCTTCTTTTTTTGTCATTTTCAACTCTCTTTGCAACAACACACCACAACCCGGAAAAAAATAGTCGGGACTCAATGTTGCAAAGATGATAAAATCAATTTCATCTTTTTCAATGCCTGCACGTTCGATAGCAATCTGCGCCGCTTTAGCACCCATTGTTGTAGTCGTCTCTTCATGAGCTTTACCATATCTTCTTTCTTGGATCCCGGTGCGTTCTTGAATCCAGGCATCAGAAGTATCCATAATAGTTTCCAAATCACTATTTTTTACGACCCTTTCAGGCACGTAATAGCCGATTCCGGCAATTTTTGTATTCATTCTGATTCTTTATCTTAATAATAGATAAAGATATTAAGATTCAGAATGCGATTAGAAAAAACAAGGAAATTGAAAAGAAATAAACTAGGTCTTCCGTTCCTTCTTTTTAGCCGCAGGAAACAAAACATTATTTAAAATAAGCCGATATCCAGGTGAATTAGGATGTAAATTTAAATCTGTTGGGGGATCCCCAACCTGGTGTTGATAATCCTCCGGATCGTGCCCACCATAGAAGGTCCATGTTCCATATCCATAGGTACCGTGTATATAGCGAACTTCATCAACGGATTTCGTTTCTCCGAGCACTAATACATCTGATTTGATCAAATTTTTCTTAAAACTGGTAGTCTGGCCCATAAACCCTTTGACCGTGCGGGTATGGTTTTGGGTTAGCATGGTAGGTACCGGATCCCATTTAGCCGAGAAATCAAATAATTCAAAGTAGTCATTTTCAGGATTTAATTTGCGATCATAGGTATTATCAATAGTAGAAAATTCATATTCAAGAGGATTTTCTTTGAGCCTATAATCTTTAAAAGCCAGTGTTTTGGTATAATCCAACATGGAATTCGCAGTTGCACTCGTGGGATCCCCGTCATAATAAACGGCACATATATCCAAGCCTTCAGCAGACAAAGCAATATCATAAGAATCTGTAGCTGAACACATTGCAAATGCAAA
Organism: uncultured Saprospiraceae bacterium; assembly: GCA_964389985.1. Lineage (GTDB taxonomy): Bacteria > Bacteroidota > Bacteroidia > Chitinophagales > Saprospiraceae > Vicinibacter. The sequence continues at coordinate 3,012 of CAYMGR010000119.1, read as the reverse complement.
ACCACCTCCACCAATATATTCCTTTATTTTTTTTGCAACGGCCAGTTTGCATTGAGATACTTTACTAAAGCCCAATTGTTTACTCAATTCCTCAGCTTTTTTTTGATTTTCAATATACCATGCTTGGGTATGGTAACCAGAATAAAATCGCCCATATTGGCCTGTAAAATCTTCATGGTGCAAGTGTAGCCAGTCATATTTTGGGAGCATATCGGATAAGATTTCTCTATCGTATATTTTATCAAATGGAATCTCTGCATAGGTTAAAGCCAAGGTTACCGCATCATCCCAGGGTTGAATACGCTCTCCTTTTGAGTTGAATTCTGGAGTATAAACGGCAACTTTTGGGGCCTTTTCCAGTTTCATAACTTCTTGATTCACTTCAGGATTATTGATTTCTGCTTTAACACGACCAAATTCAGCATCCGAAATGACTTCATAGCTTACGCCCCTGGTTTTACATTCCTTCTCCAGGGTTTTTAAATTCAAAAAGGCAAAACTCCCTCCCCTATAATTTAATAGCCAATAAGCTTCAACATTTTGGTCAATGACCCAATAGGTAATTCCATATGCTTTTAAATGATTTGTTTGCTTTACATCCATCGGAACTAATATGTAAGAGGCAAGGGATGCTACAGGAATCAATGTCCAACAGAAGAAGCTATAAAAATATCGGTTCATTTTGAATGTTAAGTTGACAACAAATATATTTAAAATGGTCATTTATAAACGCTTATACATAAAACATATTGGTTAATAAATGGTTATTTTATACGTTTAGAAATCAATTTAAAGATCTTTGCAATTTATAGCTTCATTGAATGGGACAGTTTAGTTTTCAATATCCTGTTTGGACAATTGGCCTTTGTCTGATACTGGCTGGATTAGCCGGAGCAATAATGTATTACAAAAGCACGCAATTGGCAGATAGGACTTATGCACAGAAATTGGGACTGAGCGTATTAAGAATGATTGCAGTTTTTGGAATCTTACTACTCATTCTCAACCCTTTATATAAATATTACAAAAAAAGTATTCAGAAACCAATTTTGGTATTCGCGCAAGACGTCAGTGAGTCCATTGTTTCAAAGGACAGCCTATCCATTCAATCATTTATTAAATCAAGAGACCAACTTGAAGCTTCCTTGCAGGATAAATACGATTTGATTCACCTGGAATTCGGGGCAAACTGTATTGAACAGAAAACAGATCAATTTGACCAGAAATTGACAAACATCAACTCAGTTTTAGATCAGATTTCAAATACTTACGAAATTGAAAAAATCAAAGGTCTTGTGTTGATAAGTGATGGAATTCAAAATACAGGAAAAAGCCCACTCTATCATAGTAGTCTAAGGCAAATTCCTATTTATCCTATTTTATTGGGAGACACAACTCCTGAAAAGGACCTTCGTATCAGTAACCTTTTTTTTAATGAAATTGTATATGCGGGAGACAAGTTTTCAGTTGAAGTAGATTTGCAAGCCTGGAATTTGGTGAATGCAAAAAGTGATTTAATCCTCAGCAAATTTCAAGATGGCAAGTGGACTTCCATTCAAACTCAAGCATTTGAAATTAACCAAAAAGTTTATTTTAATACGTTTCAATTTATTATCCAAACAGAATCACCCGGACTTCAAAAATTCAGACTAAGTTCTGCATCGTTGAACGGAGAAGTCAATACTTCTAATAATACACGTGAATTCTATATTGACATATTAGATTCAAAGAAGAAAATTCTCATTCTGTCTTATTCACCCCATCCTGATATCTCAGCTATTAAAGATGCGGTCACCACTAATAAAAATTACGAGTTAACAGTTAAAAACATTTCAGACAGAGTAGATAAATTAAGTGATTATAGTTTAATTATATTTCATCAGCTTCCAGGCACCGGCGGCGTTGGCAAAAACATGATTGAACAAGCTAAAAATCTCAAAGTACCTAGTTTATTTATTCTGGGAGCCCAAACGGATATCATTCAGTTGAATAGTGTGCAAGATATTATTCGCATTAACGATTCCAATAAAACAAGTTCAGAAGCAGCTCCTGTTTATAAATCCAATTTTAATCAATTCGTTTTAAGTGATCCCAGCATCCAGTATATTTCAAAACTACCACCATTAAATGTGCCTTTTGGTACCTACTCGTTAGACCCTTCTGCCTCCATTTTATTTTTTCAAAAAATTGGCAGCATCGAAACAAATTATCCTATGTGGGTTTTGTCTGAGAAGAACCAATACAGAAGCAGTTATATTTTAGGAGAAGGCATTTGGAAATGGAAATTAAATGAATTTGCAGCAACCGGAAATTTTAATTTCTTTTCTGAATTGATCAGTAAAAATATCCAATACAATACCAGCAAACTCGATCATCGTAAATTTAGAATCAGCCAACCCAAGCGGATCTATAACGAAGGTGAAACGATTTCATTTTTTGGTGAATTGTACAACGATAATAATGAACGCATCAATACTCCAGATATCAATATGACCCTGACAGGTCCAGATAAATTGAACTATAATTTTACATTTTCGAGATTAGAAAATTACTATACACTTGATATTGGCTCCCTGGCACCCGGGGAATATAATTACCAGGCACAACTGGAATGGAATCGACAATCCCTTACTTCATCCGGTAAATTTTCTATACAGGCATTAAACCTTGAAACCCAAAATCATATTGCTGACTTTAATCTGCTTAGAAATCTGGCGGAACGATCTTCCGGTACAGCCTATTTTCCCGACCAACTAGATGCCTTACAATCCTACCTAAATAACGATCAAAATTCTAAATCAATATTGATCCAAAACCTGGAAGTCAATCCTTTGATTGACCAGAAATGGATCTTTTTTATTCTGTTTATTTGCCTTGCCCTTGAATGGTTTCTGAGACGATATTGGGGTTCGTATTGATTTGATTATTTAGTTTCCCGTCTTTATATTTGTCCCACACCCTAAACACTATGCTGGCGTACACCCTTGCCCGGCCTTTTATCTATTTGTTTTT
>CAYMGR010000118.1:0-6899 GCA_964389985.1 uncultured Saprospiraceae bacterium | reverse complement strand
AGTTTTCATGAAATCTGGGTGAATTCAGTTACGTTGCCACTCCGCGCGACTTTCACAACGGGTATGGTTAGTAAAAATGTTAGAGTCCGAAATATTACTGGAAAACAGTTTGGATTGGAATTAACCCAATATGTGAGTGATTTTTCCGATCCCGGAGATGCTACTAAATTGATCAATGATATTGTAGCACATCTATTGCCAAAGCCCATCTATCAAAATCAACTGGATTATTTAAAGGCTAGATTATTGGGCAACTTTACAGAAGCTCAGTGGAGAACAGCCTGGAGTAATTATGCGGCTAATCCAAGTGATGCCAATAAACTGGTGGTTGAAGCTAGGCTAAAACCATTGTTTTCAAATTTATTAACGATGCCTGAATATTATTTAAGCTAATAAAATCTACGATAATGAAAAGAAGAAAATTTTTGCAAGTTAGTTCCTTGGCATCTGTTCCGATGCTAATCAATGGAATACCTGTAAGTGCAGTTGCACGGAATTCATTTTTGGATTTCGTTAGCCCAGAAAATGACAAAATTTTAGTATTGATTCAATTAACAGGGGGTAATGATGGATTAAATATGGTACTGCCACTGGATCAATATTCGAATTTAGATAAAGTGAGAAATAAAATTTTAATTAAAGAAAGTTTAGCGATTAAACTTCGTACTGATTTAGGCCTTCACCCATCTATGACGGCTCTAAAGTCGCTTTATGATGATAGTAAGCTTAAACTGATTCAATCCGTAGGATATCCCAATCAAAATAGATCACATTTTAGATCTACAGATATTTGGACATCCGGTTCCAGTGCAGAAGTAGTTGAAACAACAGGATGGTTGGGCAGATATTATATGCTAAATCATGGATCCTATCCATCGGGTTATCCAAATGCAGATAATCCGGATCCATTAGCTATTACTGTAGGTTCTTTGGTGAGCCAAACCTGTCAAGGTTCTGTTGCTAATTTTAGTTTAGCAATCAACGACCCTGCAACGCTCGCACAATTAAATGAACCTGCATTTCCAACGACTATACCCACTACCAATTACGGCAATGAATTAAAATATTTGATTGATACTTTAAAGCAAACAAATGATTATACAGACGTCATAAAAGATGCATTTAACAGTGCAGGTGGTTCCATACCAACAACAGGCAATAGATTATTAGACCAATTAAATATTGTTGCCCAACTTATTAAGGGAGGAATGAAAACAAAGGTGTATGTAGTTAGCATTGGTACATTTGACACACATGCAAATCAGTGCGATCCGGATGATCATGAAATCGGAACTCATGCAGATTTGTTGAAACAAGTATCAGATGCAATTGCTGGATTCCAAATTGCAATCGAACAATCTGGCAATAGTAAACGGGTAGTTGGAATGACGTTTTCTGAATTCGGCAGAAGAATTAAAGCCAATGACTCAACAGGTACTGACCATGGATCAGCTGCTCCTATGTTTTTATTTGGTAGCTGTGTGAATCCTGGTATCCTTGGCAATAATCCAACGATAAGTAGTTCGGTAACCAATGATGAAGGGGTGGCCATGCAATATGATTTTAGATCAGTTTATGCATCCATCTTAATTGACTGGTTTGAAGTGAGCCCAGCTGTGGTGAGTCAAATTTTATTTAAGGAGTTTCAAAAATTACCTGTTATAGATGGTTGCTCTCCAACTTCAACGGAGGATTATGACAGGGATTTTGCTTTGAATTTTGAAACCTATCCTAACCCGGCACAAGAGTCATCAACGATTCGTTTTGAAACAAAGGATGAATTTATAAGAATTACTGTATTCAATTCGATAGGCTCTGAAATAAAAGTGTTGCATTCTGGACGCATGAATAGTGGTCAGCACGAATTAAATTTAGAGTTAAAAGATCTGGCTAGCGGTAATTATTTTATCAGAATAGCTTCAGAAAGTGCACAAAAAACAAAATCATTGATTAAAATTTAATCATTCATGTAAGGATTATAGCCCGAAGAATTCAAGATTCTTCGGGCTTTTTTATTCATAGTCGGTAGTCTATTCTTCTGCTATTGTTAATTCTGGATTCCAGTAGTAATATTGCAGACAAATTGTTTGGATGATTAAAAAGGAACCGGTATTGTTGATTTTGGCGGCAGGAATGGGCAGCCGTTATGGTGGCTTAAAGCAAATGGATGGATTCGGTCCAAATGGCGAAACTATTATTGATTATTCAATTTACGATGCCATCCATTCAGGATTTAGGAAAATTGTATTTGTAATCAGAAAGAGTTTTTCTGAAGCTTTTAAATCCCGTTTTTTGGGGATTTGGAGTGGTAAAATAGAAATGGAATTTGTCTATCAGGAGCTAGACGCATTACCAGAGCCATACCAATGTCCTGAGGATCGAACCAAGCCCTGGGGCACAGGACACGCAGTCTGGGTTGCTAAAGATTCCATTGATGGTCCATTTGGCGTAATAAATGCGGATGACTTTTATGGGAGGGAGGCAATGCAGATCTTATTCCAATTTTTGAATGGGAATCATTCAAATTATGCAGTAATTGCGTATCCTCTAATCAATACATTATCGGATTATGGCTCTGTAAATCGAGGCATCTGCCAACTATCGGAACATCATAAACTGATAAGTGTGGTAGAGTGCAAAAACATACATAAATTACCCGAGATCCATTATGAACATTTAAATCATAAACATTTTTTAAATCCAGAGACACCCGTTTCTATGAATATGTGGGGATTTCAATCCAGTTATTTTAAGTGGGCTGGAGATTATTTTAAAAATTTTTTATCCCAGAATCTAAACACGTCTGGTTCTGAATTTTATATTCCGGAGTTAATCCAATTTTTAATCGATACGCGTCAGATTGAAGTGGAAGTGATTCCAGCTAATTCGCATTGGATTGGAGTAACCTATCAGGAAGACAAACCCATGGTTGCTCAGGCTTTTTCAGATATGATTCGTTCAGGTTTATATCCCTCCAGTCTGTAAACTGTTTTCAGAAGCAATAGATAAGTAGATTATTCATAACCGCTGCACAGAAGATCTTGATTGATAAAATTTATTATTAGTCTTTTAATGAACTGGCTCAATTAGCCTTTATCATTCACCAATGGGATCTGGAATACTATCTTTTCAAACGTTTAATCTTTTATTCATATGCATTATGGCGGGCAGTACAAAGATAAAATAGGCTTGAGACTAAGAGGAAACTTATAAGTGCTTAAGCAAACTCAAATGGGTATCTTAATCCCTATGAAAATTTAAGATGGCAGGTAGAAATTCTGAGTATGGAATTGTCTTTGGTAAACTTATTTAAGTTAGCTACCAAGACAATGAATCATCGGATTTGTTTTTTTGATCTTCGCTATTTTGTTGCTCCCATTCTTCATCTCTTTTGGCAAACGCATCATAATCAAAATCAGGAAGGTAATTGGTTTTGATTTCGTTGATAACCTCTTGTAGATTTTCTACAAACCGATTGAAGTCTTCTTTATATACAAATATTTTATGTCTTTCATATCCCTCGCCGGTAAACTTACGGGTACTTTCTGTAATGGATATAAAGAAATCATCGGATTTTGTTTTGCGGATGTCAAAAAAATAAGTTCTACGTTTGCCAGCTCTTAATTTTTTTGAGAAAATATTTTCAATATGTTTGTCATTTTCCACGGGACAGAAATTTAATGCTATGTAAATATAGCTTAATTTTCAATAATTTCATTTTCTGACTTAATTTCAATCTCATAAAGTTGGGAAAAGAGTCCTTTTTGATTAATCAATTCTTCAAAACGCCCTTCCTGAACCAGCTGGCCATTGTCTAATACAAGAATTTTGTCCGCAAAATGAGTCTGCTTTAATCGTTGGGTAATCAAAATCAGGGTTTTGCCTTCTAAATAGCTTGAGATACTTTCCAGGATTTTGACTTCTGTTTCTGAATCAACGGCTGAAAGGCAATCGTCAAGCAATAGGATGGGTGAATCCTTTACTAAGGCTCTGGCTAAACTGATTCGTTGCTTTTGTCCTCCTGAAACATTTACCCCGCGTTCCCCCAAAATACTCTGGTAAGAATCTGGAAAATCTTCGATTTCCTGATCTACTGATGCAAATTGAGCAGCTTGTCTAACGTGCTCATTTTCTTTAAGATCTATCCCAAAGGCAATATTTTCTTCAATCGTGTCTGAAAACAAAAAGATGTCTTGTGGCACATACGAAATCTGTTGCCGGATATTGTCTATAGAAATTGACTTTAAGTCCTGACCTCCAAGGGTGATGCTACCTGAAATTGGGTCATAAAGCCGAAGCAGCAATTCTGCCAGAGTCGTTTTACCGGAAGCTGTTTTTCCAACAATAGCAATCTTGCTGCCTTGTGGAATGGTGATTGAAAAATCTTTTAAAGCTTCGATTTTTGAATCAGGATATTGAAAACTCACATGGTTAAAAACAATATCATAGCCGTTTGGGTGGATTGCATTCGTGCCAATTGTTTTTAAATCAGCCTTAGTATCTAAAAAATCGTTAATTCGCTTTTGTGAAGCTTCTGCTTGCTGAATAATTGAAACGCACCAACCTAAAGCGGATACAGGCCAGGTAAGCATATTGACATAAATAACAAATTCCGCAATATTACCGGGTGTGACGGTGCCATTATAAACATTAAGCCCTCCTACAAAAATGGTGATAAGGGTACTTAATCCAATTAACAATAACATCGAAGGGAAAAACATAGCATCAATTCTGGAAAGTCCCAAATATAAATTCTTGTACTGAGACGCATTGGTTTCTAATTCTCGCTTCCAATTGGTTTCCATTCCAAAAGATTTAATGATTCGGATCCCGCTAAAAGACTCCTGACTTACCGTGGTTAGTCGGGCCAATTGTTGCTGAATCTTTTCGCTCCGCTTGTTGATTTTGTTGCTTACCCAATAAATAATAAAGGATAGAAAAGGGAGGGGTAATAACGTATATAAGGATAACAGAAAATTTACCTTAAACATGGTAACGATTATAATCAGAACCAGGCAGATCAAATTAATGCCATATAATACAGCTGGGCCCAGGTACATTCTTACTTTATTGACATCCTCTGTGATTCTTGACATCAAATCACCAGTCTTATTTCTTTGAAAGAAAGAACTGTCTAATTGTAAATAATGCTGAAATATATCTTTGCGCAAATCATATTCGATTAAACGGGACATAACAATAATGGTTTGACGCATCATATACATAAACAGGCCCATTAAAATGGCAAAGCCAAAAATATAAAAGCCAAATTTCATTAATTCTGAGTACAACTGATCTTGCTGAGTTGGCCCTTTCTCGCTTTGGATAAATTCAAGGATTCTATCCAATGCTTCCCGAATAGCCTGAGGTTGCAATACTCTAAATATATTTGAGAGAACAACAAATAAAATGCCTAGTAATAATTTTTTCCTGTACTTTAAAAAATAGTGATTGAGTGTAAATAGATGTCTCAATTTGATTTATTTTACCAAGCAAAGCTAAAGCCTTTGTATGATTTCAGTCTTTATTTTTAGCTATCTTGTGGCATAATTAACTATATGAGTCGTAGAATTACTTTGGATGAATATATAGTAGAGAACCAGGTTCGACAAAATCAGGCTTCGGGTGAATTTTCAGGTTTGCTCAGGCATATCGGGATCGCAGCTAAAATTGTTAACCGGGTTGTAAATAAGGCGGGCTTGATGGATATTTTAGGTATGGAAGGTAACACAAATAGTTCCGGAGATACCGTTCAGAAATTAGATCTGTATGCAAATGAATTAATGATCGAATATCTTCGGAATTCGGGTTTGTGTGCCGGTGTTGCATCTGAAGAATTGGAATCATTTGTTCCTTTTAATCAAAATCATCCTAATAAAAATAAATATATTGTAGTGATGGATCCGTTGGATGGATCCTCAAATATTGATGTTAATATTAGTGTTGGGACAATTTTTGGAATTTACCAAAGGCAAACTCCACAGGATCAAGCATTACAATTATCGGATTTTTTACAAAAAGGGACTTCCCAGATTGCTGCAGGATATATTTTATATGGGACATCCACGATGTTGGTTTATACTTCCGGGTTTGGTGTGAACGGCTTTACCTATGACCGTGGAATTGGTGAGTTCTGTCTCAGTCATCCCAATATGAAGATTCCTGATTTTGGGAATAACTATTCAATCAATCAAGGTTATTTTAAACAGTTTAGTTTGGGTATCCAAAACTATCTAAATGATTGCGCTGACAAAAGTCGAATGCTGCGTTATATTGGATCAATGGTAGCAGATGTGCATAGAACACTATGCTTGGGAGGTGTATTTCTATATCCCATAACAACAAAAAATCCAGAAGGAAAGCTTAGAATGCTGTATGAATGCAATCCTCTAAGTTACCTCATTGAACAAGCTGGCGGCCTGAGTTTAAATGAATTTGGGAATAGAATTATGGAACAGGAAATCAACGAATTGCATCAACGATCTTCCATTTTAATAGGGTCCAGTGAAAATGTAAATGAAGTTTTAAAATACTTATAAGCTAAACCCTATTTTATATAAGGCAGCAATTTTTGCTTTTGTTCTTCGCTAATAATTGGTATATTGGAAATGATTTCATCATTATAAGCTCCCGGATGGTTTTTGTTATATGCAGCTATTAATTTAGCGGCCTGAAATCCGATATAGGGATGATTTTTTAATTCGTTAAAATCCATATTGTTGAGTTCAAGGCGTTTTATTTGAGATGTTACTTTAATTGAACCGGATAATTGATTGAAGAGACTATCATTCATTCCATAAACTTCCTTCAATTGTTGGATACTGTAAAATCCACCTATACTATGTCTATATTTAATTATTCTATAAGCGAGCACTTAACCGATTCCTGGTAATTGTAAA
>CAYMGR010000117.1:5755-6918 GCA_964389985.1 uncultured Saprospiraceae bacterium | reverse complement strand
TTAAATTTGTTAGCTTTTGGGCTTGGCCTAAGGCTAAATGCTTTTTCTAATTGCGGAACTTCATTTTACCACTTTTTATCCTACTGGGTTTTCTGGCTCATGCACAATTGCCCAACGGCAGTCCGGCGCCTGATTTTACTGTAACCGACTTAAATGGTCAAAGTTATAATCTGTATTCCAAAATGGGTTCTAACAAAGCGGCCTGTCTGCATTTTGCGGCTACCTGGTGTGGCTTTTGTTGGGGGGTCCATCAGGACCATATCTTTGCAGATCTATACAATAATTTTCCGGCTGAAACAGCTGTATTTTTTTTAGAGGCTGACTTCACCACCAACACACCCTGTCTTTATGGGCCTGCCAATTGCAATAAATCCACTCATGGCAATTGGGTTACTGACTCGCCTTTTCAAATGTGCGATTTATCTCCAACCAATGGGCCCAATGTAAAAGATAGCTACGGCGTGACTTATTATCCAACTTTATTTGCGATCTCTCCGGATAAACGGGTTTGGGAAGTCAAAACAAAAACTTACGACGCTTACGTTTCCTGGTTGACTAAAAGTTTTAAACTCAATGCAACAGCTGCCATCACCCATGCAAATTGTGGAGACAATGGAAAAATTGAATTACAGGTCGAAGAAGGTTATGGAAACTTATCGTACAAATGGAGTAATGGAGCCATCACAAAAGATTTGAATCTCCTTGCAGCCGGTAGCTATACCGTTACGATTACGGATGAAAATACTTATTTTAAAAAATTTGGTCCATGGACCGTTAATCCAGCTCCCAAACGAGTTGATGTCAGCAAATTCTCCATTGATCATGTCTTGTGTTATAATGAATCAAATGGTAACATCAATCTTGAAGTAAGTTTTGGCACGGCGCCTTATCAATACAATTGGTCAACTGGTGCTACAACCAAAGATCTGCTCTCAGTAAAAGCTGGCATTTACAATCTCACCATTACAGATAACGTTGGCTGCAGTCGTACAAAATCTTATACCGTGCAACAACCTAACGACCTGTTTCTAAGTGCCAGTTCAACAAAAGATACCTGTGAATCTGCCACTGGAAGCATTCTGGCTAAAGCAAATGGAGGCGTTGCTCCTTATCTTTTTGATTTAGGCTTCGGATCACAGTCGAATAACCTGTTTTCAAATCTG
>CAYMGR010000117.1:3189-5655 GCA_964389985.1 uncultured Saprospiraceae bacterium | reverse complement strand
TTTATTTTTTAACGGTAATCGATCAATCAAATTTATGCAGAGCTATGGATTCCGTTGAAATTCGAAATCAAAGAATTTATCCTGATATTTCAACCAGCGGGGATACACTACTTAATTGCAAAATCGACAGACTTCAACTAGAAGGACATTCTAGTTCTGATTCCATTTCATATTATTGGACGAAAATAGAAGATAGCTTATTTGTAGAATATTCTAAACCACTCAGTGTTCAAAATGCCGGTAGCTACGTGTTTCATGTAAAAGATACAAACAATGCTTGTGTTAGCAAAGATACTGTTTGGATTCATCAGGATATTAATCAACCAACAGTAGAAATTAGTCTGGTTCATGAACTCAGTTGCGTTTATAATGAAACGCTATTAGATGCAGAGGCTTCCTCCAAGGGTCCAGACTTTAAATATCAATGGACGACCCTGGATGGACAAATTGTACAAGGTGAAAATACCTTGCAATTGCTTGTGTCCAAAGCCGGAACCTATAATTTACAAATTGAGAACACAGTCAATTATTGTAAAAATTCTAAAACCAAAACCGTTTTACAAAAATCCGCACCATTAGCTGATTTTTCGCAAGCAATAATGGATCATACGGCATTTTTTAGTCAACAAAGTACCGGAATTCCTGATAGCTATTATTGGACTTTTGGTGATGGAAGTTTTTCGGATGTAGCGAATCCAATTCATACGTATCCTGATTTTGGTGAATACACCGTTTGTTTAGAAATCAAAAATGATTGCGGTACTCATAGCTTATGCAAAAATTTAATCATTAGTCAATCTGGAATTCTGTCCATCTCCAATTCAAAAATTAAACATGTTAAATGTTTTGACGATGCTACGGGTTCGATCGAATTAACTGTTCAGGGAGGATTTCCGCCGTACCGTTTTGAATGGAGCAATCAGGCAACTACTAAAGATTTATATGGAATAAAAGCTGGAGACTACACAGTAAAAATAAATGATCAGCAATCTAATTTACTTGAAAAGACTTTTACAGTAGATCAAGCCGTTGCCATTCTTTTAGATCGCGTCGATATCTTATCAACAACCAGTGGTCAGAATGAGGGTAGCATCCTTTTAAGTCTAAGCGGTGGTGTTCAGCCATTTCAATATAGCTGGTCCAATCAATTAACGGGTAATCCTATTTTACAGTTAGCTGCCGGCAACTATTTAGTGACGATAACGGATGAAAATTTATGTCAGAAATCCTTTGGTCCCTTTGAAGTGAAAGAATTAACGGGAACTTCTGAAAAAGATTTGTTGCAACATTTCAGCATCTCTCCGAATCCTTCCATAGATGCGTTTTGGCTGGATGTCCGTTTTGCACAGAGACAGGCTTTTCAAGTCAATCTCTATGATGTGTTAGGGCAATCCGTTTGGAAAAAAACCTATGAGGCCAATCAGATTCGCGAACAACTTGTTTTACCGCAGCTTGCAAAAGGAATTTATTTTGTTGAGTTGCAATTTGATTATTCAAAACACTTCATAAAATGTATCCTGCAATAATGATTAGGATAAAGTACTTGTTATTATTTGTTTTGATATTCATTAAAACGGGTACAAGTTTTGCACAGCTTGATGCCGGTGCTCCTGCATCAGACATCAATTTATTAGATGTCTTCAACAACAGTTATAATTTGTATGCTAAAATGGGGAGCAACAAATCGGCCGTAATTGAATTTGGCGTTACCTGGTGTCATTATTGCTGGGATTTTCATCAAAGCCATGTTCTTCGCGATATCTATAACAATTATGCTTCTGAAACTACCGTGATTTTTATGGAAGCTGATTACGCTACAAATACGGAATGTTTATTTGGTCCGGCAAACTGTAATTATTTAACACAAGGCGATTTTGTTACCGGAATGCCATATTCCATTGCTAACTTAAGTCCAACGAATGGCCCGAATGTAATCACTAATTACAATGTACTTTACTATCCCTTGCTTTATACGGTTTCTCCAGATAAAAGAGTATGGGAATTAAAAACCCAGACCTATCTTGAAATTGAAAATTGGATTCGATATAGTTTTAAACTAAACGCTACTGCAAACATTACACATTGTTTTTGTGGATTCAACGGACAACTAAAATTAAATTTAAATGGGGGTTATGGAAATTTAAAATATAAATGGAGCAACGGCGCGACTACCAGAAATCTTGAAGACCTTGGACCTGGCACTTATTCAGTTACCATAACGGATGATAATAATTACTTTAAATCATTTGGTCCCTGGACCGTCAATGCACCTCCCAAAATGCTCGAGCTAAGCAACATCAAGCTCAATCATGTTAAATGCTTTAATGAAGCTACCGGAAGTATTGAAATTCAATCCAGATACGGTGTATCCCCATATACATATTCCTGGTCTAATGGGGCAAGTACTTCTAAAAACGAACAATTGGCAGCAGGACCTTATAAAGTAACCGTAACAGATCAGGTGGG
>CAYMGR010000117.1:0-3089 GCA_964389985.1 uncultured Saprospiraceae bacterium | reverse complement strand
GGAGATACTACATTAAATTGTAAATTAGTTCAAAGTCATGTTGTTGCAAAATCCAATTCAAAGTTTATTAAATATGAATGGTTTAAAACAGCTGATACTTTGTTTAAGTCAAGCGATAGTATTTTATCCGTTAAAGAAGCTGGAGTTTATCATGTTGTCATTAAAGATACAGTTAGTCTATGTGCGAATCAGGATAGTTTCATGCTCCTTCAGGATCAAGAGCAACCCAGGCTGCACATTGAAAAACCAGATTATTTGTCCTGTATAAAACCAGAAATCCAACTGGATGCCAGTGCATCAGATTCCGGTTTGAAATTTAAATATTTGTGGAGCACCACTAATGGTGAAATTACGAGTCCTGTTGATGGAGTAAAAATCAGTCTTAAAAAAGCAGGAGACTATCAATTGCAAATTGAAAATATCGAAAATTTTTGCAAAACGGAGTCTCAGATAAACATTCAGGAAAAAACAAAACCAAAGGCCGATTATATTTCTGTAACGGATGGTTTAAAAATTGAATTAACATCCAACTCAAGCGGTATTCCGGATTTATATCATTGGGATTTTGGTGATGGGGAGCAAAGTATTGAGAAAAATCCAAGCCATGTATATACTCATTTTGGAAGCTTCACAATCTGCTTGAATGTTGAAAACGAATGCGGACAAGATCAAGTTTGCAAATTAATTTATATCAATAAACCCGGAGTTTTAAACATTGCACAAGCTCATATTCAGCCTATCAATTGCTTTGGAGATTCTAGTGGTTCTATCCTGTTAACCGTTGAAGGAGGCATTGCACCCTATCAATTTCTTTGGAGCAATCAACAAACTACAAAAGACCTTCTTCAGGTTCCGGCAGGAATGTATCAGGTTCAGATTACAGACCAGGCACAATCCATGGTTGAAAAAGAATTTACCCTGGTCCAGGAAGATGAAATCGTTGTAGATCAGCTAACAATAAATCCTAGCTCTGCCCAAAATAATTCTGGAAGTATTGAGCTGATCCTGCGTGGCGGAAAACCTCCATACACCTATCATTGGTCTAATGGTAGTTTTGAAAATCCAATCAAATTACTTGCATCCGGAGAATATACTTTAACTCTCACAGATGCTCTTTCGTGTGTTAAACATCTGGGACCTTACCTTGTAAAAGAAATTACAGAGGTATCCGGTCAAGAACATAATATCCTGATGAATTTCTATCCTGCCTACGTTGATAAAGAGCTCCGGTTTACGATCAAGAGCGATATGGATTCACAGGCTATTCAAGTTTCCGTCATAGATCTCATGGGTGTTCAAAGAATAAATCAAAAGTTTAGCAATTCAGGAATGAAAGCTCGACTGGATGTCCGTGATTTGAGCCCGGGAGTCTATTTTTTCAATATCCAATCGGGGCAAGCATTTAGATCCATTAAATTTATTTGGTATTGAGCATCCAATAGCAATTTTCAAGAAATAAAATCGTTACAAGCTCATGAAATCCCTGTTTCTCCTATTGGCCTTCCTGATAAGTTTGACCGCCTGCAATCAGTTGAAAACAGCTGAGAATAAAAATGCAGACGGAAAACTCATTGAAAAGTATTCCTACCGCATTAAAGAGGGCAAGGAAGTCCGTGAAGGCCCCTACAAAAAATTTGACGATCAAGGCAGGCTTTTGGAATCTGGATTTTACAAAGAAGGATTATTGAATGGTGTGCGAAAATTATACCGGGATGGCGTGTTGGAAAGTGAAGAAAATCGCGTCAATGATAAATACGAAGGTCCTTTTAAAGCTTATCATCCCAATGGAAAAATACAAATAGAAGCCAATTACCAGAATGATGTCATGTTGGGAGATGTAAAAGTTTATTATCCCAGTGGTCAGCTAAAAGAAATTGTTAGATTTGCCGATAATGTAGAAATGGGTCCGTTTGTAGAATATCACGAAAATGGAAAAATGAAAGCGGAAGGAAATTATAAACAATTAGACGGTGCCGTAGAAGATGGTGAATTAAAATTATACGATACCACAGGAACATTAGTAAGAATCATGAATTGTGAATTAGGAAAATGTTTTACAAAATGGGCAAAAGACACTACAGCTATTCAATAATATTTTTTTTTATTAGCATTCATCTGTTTGGGCAAACAGGTGGCAGATCCATTTATCAGTTTGTCAATTTATCAGCCGGTGCCCGAATTGCTGCGCTTGGCGGTATGCCGATAGCCTGGAGAGGACAAGACCCCGGCATCGTTTTCAACAATCCTTCTACCTTGATTAAAGAGATGAGTGGTAAAGTCTATTTTTCCAATCAATTTTATTTTGCAGATATTAACAGTGGTCATTTTGCATATTCTCAACATCTTTCAAAATCCGACTTAAATCTTCAATTCGGTGTTCAATATGTCAATCATGGAGATTTTATACGAACGGATGTTTATGGAAATCAAAATGGCGGATTTAAATCAAAAGAGTCCGATGTTTACATTGCCGCTTCCAAGCTTATTAAAGAACGATTGAGTGTTGGCGTGAATTTACAAATGTTGTTTTCAAGTTTGGATGTTTATTCATCCACAGGAATGGCGTTTAATTCCGGTATCAACTACTTTAATCCGGATAAAAATTATTCAGTCAGTCTGGTATTTAAAAATGCAGGATTTCAATTAAGTAAGTATAATAATGAATCTGAAAATTTACCCTTTGAGATCCAGTTTGGTTTTGCAAAAAAACTAAAACATTTGCCCCTCATTTATCATATCGGAATCAATCATTTGGAAAAGTGGAATGTGCGATATGATGACCCGGATTTGAATGACAATGCCAATTTATTTGGTGAAACAACCAAAGACAAACCCTTTGAAGAAGCTTTGGGGAATATGCTCCGACACCTGAGCATTGGTGCGGAATTGAATGTTGGAAAAAAGGAGAATTTTTCGCTCCGTTTAGGATATAACCATCAACGCAAAAAAGATCTGGCCGTTGCCGATTATAGGAGTTTTTCGGGCCTGTCAGCGGGTTTCGGTTTGAAAATATATAAATTCAAGTTTGACTATTCCTATGCTATTTATCATCTCTCAGGAGGAACCAGTCAAATCAGCCTCAGCACCAA
>CAYMGR010000116.1:3042-7005 GCA_964389985.1 uncultured Saprospiraceae bacterium | reverse complement strand
CCAACCTTATTCTTCATCAGTGAATCGCCAAACTGCTGCAACTCTAAATCGATCCCTAAAACAGCATCCATGCCCGAACTTGCTTTCCGGTCAAGTCTGCCATATTCAAATGGACCTACCTCTCTCCCTAAATTATCTTTTAATACAAATTCAACTCCGTTGGTTCCCCGTATTTCTTCCTCATAAAATTTTTCTAAGCCAGCTGTTCCAATATAATCACCTGGCTTGTACAAACCATCCGAACGATCGATATCATCTTTGTTGACCTCACTGATATAACCTAAAAAATTGGAGCCATGACCCTGAGGATATTCACGAATGGATCGCAGGAGTCCTTCAAAACCGGGAAATCGAAATCCATTTTCCTGAAAAGGCAAAAAGACATCCAGGGGAATACTTTTCATAAACACAAACGGAATGGCTTTGCTATATTTTCCGGATCTCCAATCCTTCTCTAAATTGGATATAAAATCTTCTTTACTTAAATGCAATAAACTGCAAAATAAATTGGTATCCATTTGAGGATTGATATCCTTGTAGGTAACGTAAAGATCATAGGTCGGATAGTTTATAACCAGTATTTTTCCATTCCGATCATAAAATAAACCGCGAGGAGGGTAAATGATATTTTGATTTAAGGTTAGGGAGCTTGCCTTATTCGAATAGTAAGGATTAAACAACTGAATTTTAGCCAAGGTCACGATCAATCCAATGGCACTGCAAACTATAAATCCCTTGATGATTTGGTACCGTATCAGGCGTTTATCTTCCATCGTGCATTAATTGGATTTAAAACTATAAAACAATTGCAAAAGAAAGATGATAATGGTGGATACAAAAAAACTCAATACCGTTTTCAATAATATTTCT
The DNA here is from genome assembly GCA_964389985.1 of uncultured Saprospiraceae bacterium. Taxonomy (GTDB): domain Bacteria; phylum Bacteroidota; class Bacteroidia; order Chitinophagales; family Saprospiraceae; genus Vicinibacter. The sequence continues at coordinate 6,135 of CAYMGR010000116.1, read as the reverse complement.
CCGATATATACGAAGGTAAATATCTGAAGACTAAAATAAGCTAAAAAAAAGATCAATAGTAAAATGCTCGCATATTTTGAAAACCAGATAATCCCCAAATCACTAATGGTAGGACTCATATCCATTTGGTAACCATTTTTAGGTTCTAATATCCGAAACAAGAAAGGCCTGAATAAAACCATCCATAAACAGGCACCTGCGTGGACTCCGGGGGACATATAAAAGAGATCTACAATAAATCCAAAACAAAAAGCGATCAAGATGATAAAAAAATGAGGTACGCGAAAAGGTAAGGTCAATAATGCGACCGGATAGATGATAATAAAAATTAAATTTTGATTATTTCCACTCAAATGAATTTCTTTCAACACTAAGGTTTGTAATCCCAAATAGAATAAAAATCTTAAAACCGTTACAGTCCAAACTTTATTCATATTGCAAGGATTTTTTTTCAAGTCCTTCTTTCTCTCCCTTATCCCGGTTTAACACCACATATACCTGATCTAAATTAGTCATAGATTGACTCAGTCTAACATTGATTTTATAGGTAAAAGATCCTTCTTCCTTTTTATAAACGTCAACTGTTCCAACTAATAAATCTTTTGGAAATATAACCGAATACCCGCTGGTTACAACTGTATCTCCCAATCGAACATCCGCATAATTTTGAATAGAATTTAAATTCATTATGGCAGGATCTTTACCATTCCAAACGAGAGGACCAAAAAAGCCACATCGTTTGAGGCGCGAGCTAATGTTGGTTCTATTATGTAAGAGGGACATCACTAATGCATAATTCTCGCTGGTATCTGTTACGATCCCAACGATTCCCCGGGAAGTTATGACCCCCATACCGGGAGCAATATGATCTTTACCGCCCTTATCTAAAGTGATCATATTATTTCGCTTGTCTAATGAATTATTAATGACCCGGGCCTGAATTAATTGGTAGCCTCCCAAATTTTCATGTTGAAGGGTATCCTTAATTTGAGAATTGTTTAATTGATTCAGTTGGACACTCAACAGACGAGCGTTTTCATTGGCAATACTATCATAGCGTTCGCGCAATCCAAAATAAGCAAGTGTGTATTGATACTTAGATTGGATTCCACTTGCCATTAACTGGTATGAATGGAGATAGATCTTTTGTTGATTTTGATTAAATTTTACAACCCAAAACAGACAAAGTGCTTGCAGGAGTACAAATAATACGGTTGAACCGTTTTGGACAATTAGTATAAGAATTCTCCACATGGCTTATTAAACAATGAAAGCCGGTCAACTTTGAAAAGCTGCCATATTCAATTAGATACTTTTCCGGTCAATCAGAAATGAAAAACGATCCGTATTTTTTAATGCAATCCCAGTTCCTCTTACAACGGCACGCAAGGGATCCTGCGCAACGATAACGGGCAACTTGGTTTTCATCGACAATCTCTTATCCAATCCTCTTAACAAGGCCCCACCACCCGTCAGATACAGTCCAGTCCGATAAATATCTGAGGAAAGTTCCGGAGGGGTTAATTCCAGAGCTTTTAAAACAGCCTCTTCTATTTTCATAATGGATTTATCAAGGGCTTCTGCTGTTTCTTCGTATTTAATGATAATTTGTCTTGGGATCCCTGTCATCAAGTCCCTTCCATTTATTGGGTATGGATCAGGAGGATTATCCAATGTTTTGAGTGCAGAACCAATATGAATTTTCATTTGCTCGGCGGTTCGCTCTCCAATCAACATATTATGCTCCCGGCGCATATAATCGATGATATCTCCCGTGAACTCATCGCCGGCTACTCGTATAGACTGATCACAAACAATTCCGGACAAAGCAATTACTGCAATTTCGGTCGTTCCACCGCCAATATCGATCACCATGTTTCCAATAGGCTCTTCCACATCCAGGCCGATACCCAGAGCAGCAGCCATAGGTTCATGAATCAAGTAAGTTTCTTTAGAGTCCACATGATCTGCGGAATCAAAAACAGCCCGTTTTTCAACCTCTGTAATGCCTGATGGGATGCAGATAACCATTCGCAGGTGCGTAAAAAAGCGACGCTTACTACCAATCATGTTAATCATACCCTGTATCATCGCCTCGGCAGCTTGAAAATCGGCAATCACACCGTCTTTGAGGGGTCTAATGGTTTCGATGTTTTTATGGGTCTTTTCATGCATTTGCATGGCTTTATTACCCACTGCTATAACTTCTCCACTTTTTTTATCAATTGCAACAATAGATGGTTCATCCACAACTACCTTGTCATCCTGTATGATGAGGGTATTCGCTGTCCCCAGGTCTACAGCTAATTCTTGAACAAATAAATTAAATACTTTCATTTATATTAAACTGGTCTTTAAATTCATCAATAATCAATCCAAAAAAGGGGTCTTTCAAAAATCGGAATGATTTTCAGGGAAAGTCTGCAAAATTACAACAATTTTGGGAATTTAAATGGCTCCGGCTGTCACTTGTGTCATCGTTTCAGGATCCAGATAACGTCCGGCCAGGTCTCTTAATTTAACCGCATCCAAATTTAATATAGAATCCATTAAGGCGTTGATAGCCAGGGTTGAACCATACTCGGTGATCAATATTTTAATAAATATCATAGACTGAAATGGTCCATCCAAAAGTCGCATAACATTTCCACAGAGGTAGTTGCGGACCAATTCCAATTCAGATTTAGGAATTTTCTTATCCTGAAGTCGCAAAAGCTCTTGCTTAATATTTAAAATAGCTTCCTGCTTTTTATCCGGATTCAGTTCCGCACTGATATAAAAACAGCCATCGTAAACTTGTGCATCAAGGGTAGAATGAATATCATAGGTAAATCCCTTATCCTCTCGCAAGTTTTTCATCAATCTGGACCCAAAATAATCCCCTAACACCGTATTGAGAATATACATGCCATAAAAATCCGGATCTAGTTTTTTAAACATCCGTTTGCCGATTTTCAAACTAACCTGTGCACAATTTTCAATAGGAATTTCAAGCTTTGTACTGGGGACTATTAAGAATTTCGGCGGATCCGGTAAACTAATTTGCTGGATTGGAAATTCAGTTTTTATTTTTTGAAAGAGCTTATCCGTTTG
>CAYMGR010000116.1:0-2942 GCA_964389985.1 uncultured Saprospiraceae bacterium | reverse complement strand
TATTCAAAATGCTTTTGGAGGCAACTCATTGATAGTACCGTAAAGTCCAGATCGGAAAAAACAGATAATTGAGCGCCGTAGAAATCAATGATATCTGCCACTTGTTCCGATTGGAGATCTTGTGTCCCTTCCTGGAGCTGGTTTGCACATAATCGGGCTACCAATTTTTTATGCTCCGAACACCGCCCATTCCTAAACACAATTTCCAGGGAACAGAGCCCTTTTTTATTGGATTGAATTTGGTATAATCCAAAGCCCGGACTCCATTCATCGTATTGAAATTCAGGAAGTTTGAGCGTTTTCCAGTCTGACCGGACCTCAGGTATTTTCAAAAAAGCATGCTGCATGAAATTGATCTCGCTTAACGCTTCATAAAATAAGCGTATTTTTGTCCACCAAATCTAGTTTAAACATAGAAATGCCCGCTAAGTTGCAATTGAAATTCTTAATTACGATCAGAAACAAGCATAAAACAAACTCATGAAATTTACTATTTCGTCTGGCCAGCTCCTCGAAAAATTGAATAAAGTATCTGCCGCTTTGGCTTCCAATCCGGTTATTCCGGTTTTAGAAGACTTTCTTGTTACGTCCAAAGATGGACATTTATCCATTACGGCTTCCAACTTGGAATTGACGATAACGACCCAGGTTGAAGCACAAATTAGCAAACCCGGAACGATCGCTATTCCAGGGAGAACGTTAATGGACACCTTGAAATCCTTGGCCGAGCAACCCATTCAGATTGAGGTGAATCCGGAAACAAACGGTATTGAAATTACCTCCCAATCGGGCAAATACAAGCTTGTCGGTGAAAAAGCTGATGACTTTCCAGAATTGAGTTTGCCTGGAAATGAAGACAAGATTACCCTACCCGCTGAAAGCCTTATAAATGCGATTGACCGGACCTCATTCGCCACGAGCAATGATGAAATGCGTCAGGCGATGAAGGGCATTTGCCTGAATATTGATTTTAATAGCTTGACTTTTGCTGCCACAGATGCACACAAATTGGTTAAATATACCTTTTTAAATAATCAAAGTGAAGCAAGTTCTACCTTGATTTTAACAAAAAAATCCTTGTTAGCCTTAAAATCAATTTTACCAAAGGATGGAGACATTACCATCCATTTTGGCCGCACAAAAGCATTTTTTAGTTTTGATACAACGGTTTTATCAACCCGATTGATTGAAGCAAAATATCCGGATTACAATGCAGTCATTCCAACAAATAATCCATACTTGTTGCAGGTCAACCGGATTGAATTACTTTCAGCCTTGCGACGTTTGGTGGTCTATGCAAACAAATCTACCAATCAGGTTGTGTTTAATATTCTGGATAAAAGTTTAACCGTTTCTTCTCAGGATGTGGACATGTCTAATGAAGCTACCGAACAACTCAGCTGCACCTATCAAGGTGAACCGATTACAATAGGATTTAATGGAAAATTTTTAATTGAGATGTTGTCTGTTATGAGTTCGGAGAATATTAATATCGAATTGTCACAAGCAAATAAACCAGGTATAATTGTTCCATCAGAACCGATCAGCGGAGAGCAACTATTAATGTTGATCATGCCGATTATGAGCAATTACTAGTCCTATGAATATCGGCTTGTTTTTTGGTTCATTTAATCCAATTCATACCGGCCATTTAATTATTGCTCAGCATCTTGCCAACCTGAAAGAATTAGACCAAGTCTGGCTGGTTGTCAGTCCTCACAATCCACTAAAAACAAAATCAAGTTTAGCGAAGGATTATGATCGTTTGCACCTGGTAAATCTTGCTGTTGAAGACAATCCTAAAATCAAAGCTTCAAGCATAGAATTTAAATTGCCTCAACCTTCCTATACCGTTGATACCTTGGCGCATCTACATGAAAAATATCCTGAACATCAATTTGCTTTAATTATGGGTTCAGATAATCTTGAAAACTTAAGCAAATGGAAAAATTATGAAGTCTTGCTTCAGCAACATGATATTTATGTGTATTGTAGAACGACTTTAAACAAGGCCATCCCCTTTACAAACTATCGTAAAATTATTTTTTGCGAAGCACCTCTGTTAGAAATTTCATCCACCTATATCCGCAAGCTTTTAAAAGAAGGCAAATCGGTTCGTTATTTAGTTCCGGATAAAGTTTTTGATTATCTGGAAGGGAGTACAATGTATAAGTAGATCAGTTATTAGGAGGAAAAGAGCCGATTGTCAAATTAGCTCTTTGCTTGATTCCAAAATTTTGAACAAGCCTCTTTGTATCTACTTGAATCTTTTATTAAAACCAGGCTGTAAAATTTAGAAAAAGCCAGAAGTATTTAAATTTATAACTACACATTTTGAATTTTCTGGATATCATTTTCAAGCGCTACTGATTGCGCTGGAGGGTTTCAAAATTTTCTAGAAATTAATTTAAATATCAATATAAATGCATTACTTCTAATTCTATAATTCGATGACTCAATCTCTTAATATAAAATTGATATTTAAAAGAAGTTATCGATCGGATTGGAATTAATTTTTATACGAATCAGTATAAAATTTTGAAACGTCAGTTTCACTACTTGGAGGAATTATTTACTTGCTTTACTTTTATTAACTCTAATTTAAATTGGGTCCTAAGTTTTGTTTTTGATTTGAGCTTACCTGTTTCAATTGAAATTGCATGAAAACTGGGATTTCAGCAATCTTGAAAGTTCTTTAGAACTTTTCTGTCTAGAATTATACATCAGTCAGTTTATGTCTGATGTCTTAGTAATTAACAAAATGCGGAATAATTATTTATCAATCAAAATCACCACTTTGTTAATGTTTATTAGATAATCTTTGATTTTAATCGGGGCAAACCAAAACTTTAACTAAAAATATTTGGATTTAAATATTCATTGTAGATAAATTTGAAATCTCGTCTTCATATTTCCCATTTTCATTTCTGATTTCTTAACGA
>CAYMGR010000115.1:0-7016 GCA_964389985.1 uncultured Saprospiraceae bacterium | reverse complement strand
ATCCGGACGCTGCCGTTTTTTTTCAAAAGCTCTGCACGTATTGACAGAGCTTTTTAATAATCGAAGCGATCAGTCGGAAAGGAATCAATCAAATAATATTTAGAAATGAAAAATAAGCTAGGCGTTGGCTGCACCTACATCAAACGTTCAGCTAAATTGGTTGCAATCAATAGTATGGTGATTCAAGAAGAGACGTAGGCTCAGCCTACGCCAAGCAGTCCGTCTATCGTTTTAATCAATCGGAAAGGAATTAATCAAATAATATTTTAGAATTGAATAATAAGCTAGGCGTAGGCTGAGCCTACGTCAAACATTCAGCTAAATCGGTATGCAATCAATAGTATGATGATTCAAGAAGAGACGTAGGCTCAGCCTACTCCCAGCAATTTCTTTTTTTTTTGACTGTATACAAACCTATTCCTGTAAATAATTAGTAGTAAATCCGGGGTTGCGCATTCTGCGTGATAAAATCCGGACGCTGATTTTTTTTTTAAAGCTCTACGAGCATTGACAAAATTAAATTTTTAAATTCCTAGGATAGACAAAAGAAAGAAATCCTGTAAGCTGGGTCCATTGCAAATTCAAGCCAGCCATTAAACGATCACTGATTCAATTTTTTATTCAGAAATTCAAAGTCTAATTTTCTTATGCCTTCTTTTTGTTTTTTCTGCTAATTTGCAAACGGATTCAAATGAAAAGGACACTAAAATATTATCGGATCATTTGGTTTAGACATGATTTGCCGGCAGGCTTGTCTGTATTTTTAGTGGCTCTCCCACTCTGTTTAGGCATCGCTATTGCTTCAGGTGCTCCACTTTATGCCGGATTATTTTCTGGAATTATAGGAGGCATCATAGTGCCGTTAATAAGTGGAGCGCAATTGTCCGTTTCCGGGCCTGCAGCCGGGTTATCTACCGTGGTTGCAGCCAGTATAGCAAGTTTAGGTGATTTCAAAGTTTTTCTTTTGACCGTTTTGGTTGCAGGCTTTTTTCAGATTTTTATAGGTATTTTGAAACTTGGAAAAATTGCAAATTATTTTCCATCTTCAGTGATCAAAGGGATGCTTGCCGCTATTGGAATTATTTTGATATCAAAGCAAATTCCCATTTGTATCGGTTACGATCAACCTGATTTCTGGACAAGTGGATTTATAAATTTGTTCTCAGCCAATCATTTCTTAGGCGATTTCAATAATTTTTATCACCATACAACCCGATTAGCGGTGATCATTTCAATATGCTCAATTTGTATACTTATTTTATTTCAAAAAAATATTCCACAAAAATGGAAAGTAATTCCAGCTCCACTCCTTGTGGTTATCTTGGGTATTTTCCTCAATGAGTTATTAATCAATCAATTTAACGCCCTTGCTTTGAAACCAACCCAATTGGTAAATATTCCATCTAATATATTTGACGATTTATCCTTTCCTGATTTTTCACCTTTAACAGGCAATTTTAATATATGGAAAGATGGCATGTTGCTTGGATTATTAGCGAGTCTTGAAACCTTGTTGTGTATTGAAGCAGTCGATAAACTGGATACCAGAAATCGAATTACTCCCATTAATAGAGAACTGGTTGCTCAGGGAATTGGAAATGTAGCTTGTGGTTTAATCGGTGCATTGCCTATTACAGCTGTAGTTGTAAGGGGAGCTGCTAATGTTGATGCAGGGGGTCGAACCAAAATGGCTGCCTTTACACATGGCGTTTTTTTATTTATTGCCATACTCTTTTTGCCATTTTTATTGAATAAGATTCCTTATGCCTGCTTATCAGCCATCTTACTAATAACGGGAATCAATTTAGCGAAACCTAAATTATTTCTAAACATGTGGAGTTTAGGCTTAAAACAATTTATTCCATTTGCAATAACCATTCTGGTGATTCTCCTGACCGATTTATTAATAGGCGTCAGTATCGGATTATTAATTTCAATATATTTTATTATTCAAAATAATTTTAAAGCAGAATATAAAATATCAAGAAAAACCATTAACGGTATTGAAACAGAATATATTAAATTGAATTCCAATGTGACCTTCTTAAATAAAGTAAATTTTAGGAAAACCTTAGATGAAGCTAAAGAATACAGCAATCTTACGATTGACGGAAGCGAATGTAATTTTATCGATTATGATATCTTAGAAATTATCAGTGAGTTTGAAAATAAAGCTCACGATCGCCACATTTCCCTGAATCTTATTGGAATTGAAAAAGTAAATATTCATGCATTACATTAGCATTCCATCCTAAGTCCAGCGTATTAAATAGTTGAACGAGTTATATTTTAAGAAAGGAAGAAAGCGCTACTTTTTCATCCTGTATCAATTTTAAGAAATAGATTCCCGATGGTAAATTTTGAATGGAGATCGATTGAATACCCGAATTCAGCAGTCCATTTTTGACGGTCTTTCCATAACTGTTCAAAACTTCAAATAAAATTGGAGCTGAACCTAAAAAAGGTCCTCCTTTAATTTTAATCATTTCTGATGCTGGATTAGGTGCTAATTCAATCTGGCCCAACTGCAACGGGTCAGAGGAGACAATCGTTCGCTTGTATTTATTGAAAAACTTCCAAATCTCAAGGGAAGCGTTTATATCTTGACAGGTTGTTCCAATGATAAAAGGAGATCCCGGCCAGGTATGAGCACCATTTATAATTTTATAATGTTGCACTTCATGATTTCCCGGATAAATTGAAAGCTCAGCAAGTGCTCCATCTGTTGGATTTATATCAGGTACCATTGATTGTATCACATTTTGTTTATCCAAACCATTTTTGTCAATCCAATAATCCAATACTTGTGGAATGGATTGAATACCATTAGAACCATTGTAATTAACAACAGCATCCGAATCTCCATGAATTTCCATTATCGGAATGGATTCGGCATTCCTGCATTGAGCCAGCGTTACAAGAGTCATGGATCCTGCAACAGAGGCTATCGCTGCGAAGCGAGTACTTGTGCAGGCTAAATGATAACTCATGAATCCTCCGTTAGACATTCCTGTGCTGTAAATTCGATCTGGATCAATAGGGTATGCTTTAGACAAGGTATCAATTATAGCATGTATAAAACCAACATCATCCACATTGCTTGTTCCCACGAGTCCGACATTCCAAAATTGTTGTGTAGTTTGGGGAAACACCGTTCCATTTGGATGGACTATGATAAATCCTGCTGTATCTGCAATTTTTCTAAAATCACCATAAAATTCCTGCTGATCCCCATTAGATCCATATCCATGTAAATTAAATACCAAAGGAATGGGCACTCCTGGTTTAAATTTGGCTGGTATATAATACGAATAACTTCTGTTCAAACCATCGTGAATGAATCCCGTGCGAATGGTTTGTTGGGTATAAACGTAAGAGCCGGTTAAAATAATAATTATTGAACAAAAAATTAATTGTCTAAGCAAATTCATAACAAATGGGTTAGATTTCAAAGGTAAGTAAATTATTTGTTCAGTTTCATTGGCTTAAGAATATAAATAAGGAAACTATTGTTTATTTTTATAAAGTGAAAGAAAAATCATTTATTTACTTTTTGGTTTTGCTCATTCCCATTTCAGGATTTTTGGGCCTGTATTATCAGTCTTGGTTGTCACCCGGGAGCTTTTATTTAGCTTTCGTTTGGATTCCTTTAATAGAATCGATCTTGCCAATTGATTCAAATAACTATTCGGAAGACCAAAAAAAGAAACAAGTTCAAAACAAGTTATTTGAGCTGGTTTTGTTTTTAAATATTCCGATTTTATATTGTCTTATTGTCTATTTTCTATTCACCATCCATAGTCAATCTATTCCGATTATTATTTGGCTGGCATTGGTATTAAATGTAGGAATTTGCAACGGTATTATGGGCATAAATGTTGCTCATGAACTGGGTCACCGGAAAGGCGTGTTAAATTATACTTTGGCTCAAATATTATTAATTCCAGCACTCTATATGCCATTTACTTTGGAACACAATTATTGGCACCACAAATACGTAGCGACAGACAAAGACCCTTCTACAGCTAAAATAAATCAAAGTGTTTATGCTTTTTGGATTGGGAGCATTATTGGTGTCTGGAAGCATTCTTATGCACTCGAACGAAGACGATTAGAGCACATGAATTTAAACCGATGGCATTGGAAAAATAGGTGGATAAGACAAATTTTCATCCAACTCATTTATTTAATCGTTTGTTATCTTTTCGCTGGTTGGATTGGTTTACTATCAGTGCTTTGTATAGCCATTGTGGCTATCCTTTTATTAGAAAGTATCAATTACATTGAGCATTATGGTTTAAAGAGAATACAATTGTCGGATACTATGTTTGAAAGGGTCAATGAGAAACACTCCTGGAATTCTGACCATATCTTAGGAAGGATATTTCTATTTGAATTAACACGCCATTCTCACCACCACAAACAGGCGGATGTAAAATACCAGAATTTGGATAGTTTATCACAGAGCCCTCAACTTCCATTTGGCTATCCTGCAAGTATTTTAATGGCCTTAATTCCTGCTATTTGGTTTAAAGTTATGAATCCCAAAATCCCTCCGGTTCATTGAGCAATCCGATAAAACAATTGCAACTAAATCTTGTTATATTTTTTTATTAAAAGGCTTAATGTCAAGCCTTAATTTATACTAAATTAATTAATACCTTTGCGAAAAAACTAAAACTATGGAGCAAGTAGCCACTCATTTAAAGTATCGTGTTAAAGATATAAGTCTGGCCGAATGGGGCCGTAAGGAAATTCAACTGGCTGAAGCTGAGATGCCCGGTTTAATGGCTCTTCGCGAAGAATATGGCGCCTCTAAACCCTTAAAAGGTGCACGGATTGCTGGTTGTCTGCACATGACGATTCAAACGGCGGTATTAATTGAAACACTGATTGAATTAGGTGCTGAAGTAAGTTGGTCGTCCTGTAATATTTTTTCAACCCAGGACCATGCCGCAGCAGCAATAGCAGCTAATAAAATTCCCGTTTTTGCCTGGAAGGGAATGAATGAAGAGGAGTTTAATTGGTGCATCGAACAAACGCTATTTGCATTTAAAGATGGCCAGCCACTCAATATGATTCTGGATGATGGCGGGGATTTAACCAATATGGTTTTAGACCAGTTTCCAGAATTAGTGAATGGGATCAGAGGGATTTCAGAAGAAACGACTACAGGTGTTTTAAGGCTGTATGATCGGATGAAAAATGGAAGTCTTCCATTACCCTGTATTAACGTAAATGATTCAGTTACTAAATCTAAATTTGATAATAAGTACGGCTGCAAAGAATCTTGTGTTGATGCCATTAGAAGGGCTACAGATATAATGATGGCTGGAAAAGTAGCGGTTGTTGCTGGATATGGTGATGTTGGGAAAGGTTCCGCCGCTTCTTTGAGAGGGGCTGGATGTCGGGTAATCGTAACTGAAATTGATCCCATTTGTGCCTTACAGGCTGCAATGGATGGTTTTCAGGTTCTGAAAATGGAAAATGCCATCCCTTTAGCAAATATTGTAGTGACAGCTACCGGAAATTGCGATATAATATCTGAAAAGCATTTCAGAGCAATGAAGGATAAAACAATTGTATGCAATATTGGTCATTTTGACAATGAAATTGATGTCGCCTGGTTAAAACAAAATCATGGGAATTCCCATATTGAAATAAAGCCCCAAGTGGATAAATACACCGTTGATGGAAAAGACATCTTGTTATTAGCAGAAGGCCGCTTGGTTAATTTGGGTTGTGCGACAGGTCATCCTTCCTTTGTAATGAGTAATTCATTTACCAACCAGTGTATGGCCCAATTGGAGTTATGGCAACATGCAGACCGCTATGAAAATAAAGTGTATACATTGCCAAAAAATCTTGACGAGAAAGTAGCTCGATTGCATTTAGCTAAAATAGGAGTTGAATTAGAAGAATTGAGTCAAAAACAAAGTGACTATATCGGCGTTAAAAAAGAAGGTCCTTATAAAGCTGAATATTATCGCTATTAGAATTTTCTGATTAGCGCTTTAAAATATTATGTTTTATCGAATCAGACTTAAACAACTTGCTTTAAGTCTGATTTTTTTTTATAGCACCTTTGGACTTATTTCTGCACAAAGCCACGTTAATAATTTTCTAAGCCCATCAGATACCTTTAACAGTAAGAGGACACTTTTAGCTGGTGGTTTTTGTACGCTGACTTATTCAGCGTTTTCTATTGGTTTGTTTAAAGCATGGTATTCCCAATACGAGCAAAGTTCTTTTCATTTATTTAATGATTGGGGAGAATGGAATCAAATGGATAAAGCAGCTCATAGTTTTGATAGTTATTTTCAAACCGCTTTATGCTTTGAAGGGGCCAGATGGTGTGGAATTTCAAAAAAGAAATCTTTGCTGATTGCCAGTTCCATCGCGATGTTATTTCAAACAACCATTGAAGTACTTGATGGCTATAGTTCAAGCTATGGATTTAGTGTTCCAGACATCGGATTTAATTTACTCGGCAGCGGTTTATTTTTATCCCAGCAAGCTCTATGGGATGAGCAAAAATTTAAATTAAAATTATCTGCTTTTCCAAAAGCCTATCCCAGCACCCCTGTTTTGGGAAGCAACGGACAAGTCACCAGCTTAAAACAAAGAGCTGAACATCTTTATGGAAAGGGATATTTTAATAGTGTCCTCAAAGATTACAATGCTCAAACGATATGGTTATCTTTCAATCCCGGAATGTTTCATGCTACTGTAAATGCATTTTGGCCATCCTTTTTAAATATTGCTGTCGGCTATGGATCGGATCATTTATATGGTGGATTTAGAAATGAGTGGGACACTCCGGAAGATCATTTCTTCATCGAATCACCAAAGCGGATTCGGCAATATTACCTGTCCTTTGATTTGGATTTAGAAAAACTAAACGTAAAAAATCCAATTTTACGTACCGGATTACAGATATTAAATATCATTAAAATACCGGCTCCAAGTTTGGAATTGAATTCAAAAGGTATTGTAAAAGGCCATTGGTTGTTTTT
>CAYMGR010000114.1:0-7137 GCA_964389985.1 uncultured Saprospiraceae bacterium | reverse complement strand
CATTGGCTTTGGCCATAATCAAACCCGACTTAAGCATAGGATGATTTTTAATTTGCTTAGCCCATGCTTTTCCATTTGATGTTAATTGACTGTTTTCGGGAAGGAAAAATCCATGGGTAGCAAAATGAATGATTCTGGGAGAATGCTTAGTTGATCTTAGTGCCTTGAAAGATGCTTCTGTTCCTTCTAACCCTATTAGTAATTTAACATTTCTTAGTTTATTTTTAAAATTTGCTTCTATTGCACGACATTCCTCAAGCGTGCCGGGTAGATCATTCCAGGCAGAAATGGTCTGATCCTCAGCTTTATCTTTCAAGTTTTGATCCAATTGATTCCTCTTAGGTTCAACCCCTGAAGGATTATGCAAACGTATCTCATCCGTATCATAGTTTAACCCACCATACAACATCACATCCTCATTGTTGTAATTGATATTTGACGGATCAATCAATTGTCTCGTACTACCAACTAAGTTTAAATTATATCGATCTGAAACTCGTCGGACCAATAAATTTAAAGTATCAAATGTCGGAATGGCCCCGATATTGTATCGATGCAAAATTCCTGCAGACGAAAAATAAATGTGACGAATGTTTCGAAGATGGGGTTCTAAAGGTTTCCAAACCAAATCATACATATTGATTCTTGTTTGCTTTGTTGTAGGCATAGCACCACGTGTAGCATAGGCCTGATAAGGCTGAGACTCCCAATTTTTTTCTGAATGAATCTTTATGAGGGAATCCAATTGACTCTTTTCAAATAATATTTGCAGTTCAGGAATTAAGGATTCTTTTTTTAATACCAAGGCTCCATAATAATTCTGGGGAGTAATGGCTTTATCATAAAATCTGAAAGATATTATTTCGATGGCCGCTTCGTCTTGTTTTAATTTATTTTGAATTTGGGCACAGCTTACCTGCTGTATCATTTGTTCCAAACCAATTGCTGTTCGCATCAATTCTTTTTCTATTTCTTCAGTCTTCCATTCCAATTCAGCTACGATTGAAGAATCTCGATCCTTTATGGGCAATGCATACTGAGTAGAAAGTTGATGAGCATAATGGTTCAAAGTATCATAAAGTTTATTGGCTACCGGATTGCTTTTTACAAATCTGTTTACTTGTTGTGAAGTATTTAATAGGAAGCCTTTATAAAACAAACTATTTTCATAACAAGTCTGCAAAATGATCGGACGATGGGTCGTCATCGCATAGGAAAGCACTGCATTCTGACATTGATTAAATTTCTGCACATAGGCTTGCATTTCCTTATCAGAAAGATGTTTAAGTCCTCTCCTGATAAGCGTTCGATACAACAAACTTGCTTCAACATACAATTGATCCGTCTGTTCATACTGCTGAAGGTTTTTATAGCAGATAGCTAAATCTAACAGGCTCTCCGTGTATTCCAAATTCTCTTTTCCGTGTACTTTTTGCCAAATGCTTAGTTCTTCCAGCAATAAATTTGCCGCATCGCGAAAGGCATCCTTCGCCAAAAGAGACATTGCCAGATTGTATAGACTTATTGCATAATCAGGATGGCTGGTTCCTAAAATTTGTTTTTTAGCAGCTACAATTTCCTTTCCCAACGCGATTGCCTGATCATAATGTTTGGTACGATTATAGAGCACGGCCATATTATTTAAGGTTCCTAAATAATCCGGATGTTGCTTTCCCAATTTTTTTTCACGAATAGATAGTACTTCTAGATAGACCTTTTCAGCTTTTTCGAATTCGCCCATATCAGAGTAGAGCACTCCCAGATTATTCAAGCAATTTATATAAGTCGGATGCTCTGTTCCAACTGTTTTCTTTCTGATAGTGATTGCTTCAAGATATTGAGATTCAGCTTTCACTAAACTTCCAATATCAGAATAATAATTTCCCAGGCTATTTAGGATGGAAGCATATTCAGCATGCTGATTTCCAAAGATCTTTCCTATAATTTGTTTTGCTTCCAATAGCATTGATTCAGCTTGTTCAAAATTTCCATCTGCCTTATACAAATTGCCAAAATTTTGAAGAAATCCTGTATACCATTCATTCTCTTTTCCATTGACCGCACTCCAAATATCTCCTGCTTCAAGATAATATGTTTCCGCAAGCCTGTAATCACCAACGGTTTGGTAGAGTAAACCGATATTTCTAAGACAAGAGGCATATTCTACATGTCTGATTCCAAAATTAGTTTTGGCATAATCAAGCATTTCAAGAAACAAATATTTTGCTTGGTCGTATTGTCCCATCTCCGCATACAAAATGGAAACATTCTGCAAGCCATCATAATACATTTGGTGATTTTTTCCCAGAATGTGTACAAGTATGGAAAGATTGGTTTCATACCATTTAATCGCTTCCTGATAATTTCCCTGGAAATCATAAATCCTCCCTTGGTTGAAGCAACAACGGGCATAAGCTACTGAGCTGTTTCCAAACATGTTCAAGCTCAGCGAGTCAGCTACATCATTTAGTTTTTGAGCAGATGAAAATTCATTCTGATTTGTCAAATCGCGTGAAACCTGAATCAGACTGTCAATTCGGTTACTCACTTGGGCAGAATCGGACACTTGTGAATAGATACTCCAGGAAAAACCTAAAATGAATTGAAGACAGATAAATTTCTTCCAAACTTTGAGCATCATAAAGCTAACTTAAACTGCTAAAATAGCAAGAATCTTATGGATCATCAAACGGCTGTTAAAGGGGATAAGCTAAATTAAAGCTATTTATAATAGTCAGTAAAAATCCAAAGAAATAATTGAATAAATCATCCGTATTTAAAATAGAATTTACTCTACTAATACAAACCCAGCCCATTGATAAGGATCAAAACCATTGTCTCGCAATTCTTTTTGAGCAGCATAAAATGCATCTGGAATAGACATGTTGTTCTTACCTGTTACAGGATCTTTAGCTTCAAGCCACTTTTTATAAAAAGTAGTCATTAACATACTTGTTTGTTTGTCGGGTACCTGCCAAAGACTCATGATAATATATTTGACTCCTGCAATTTTGAAGGCCCGTTGTAAGCCATATACGCCTTCATTTCCTTGAATATCTCCAAGACCGGTTTCGCAAGCAGATAAAACAACTAATTCCGTATTGGATAAATTCATCTGACTGATTTCATAGGCCGTTAGTACACCATCTTCACCATCAACTAACGATCGTTTGCCTTTCCAACCGGCGTTTCCACCTGATAAGATTAAACCGGATCTCAACATTGGATGTTCGCTGATTTTAAACACAGATTCTTCATTCATTTTATTGTCTAAAGTGGTATTCTCCATTCGGTCATGCTTTTGGCTTGACAGATTCCTAATAGAATCATCGGGATGATGTGACACGTTACTGTTAGTAGAGTTCGTTCGGTCAGGGAAGAAATAACCGTGTGTGGCCAGATGTAGTAAGTTGGGTGATTTTGATTTTGTGCCAAGTGATTTAAAACTAAATTCTGTTCCATCATTTCCAGAAATTTTAGTAACCCTAAATCCTGAAGTTTTTAGGATTTGATGAATGAGATTAATTTCTTTTTCAGTCCCTGGCAGGAATTCCCAGTTTCCACCTCGTAAATTTGGATCAGTTGAAGAAATAGATAAAGCAGGTGTCGAACGGCTTGCATAAGTCCCATCAATTGATTGCTTTGTCGAATCCTGGTCAAAGATGAGTCCACCATAAATCATGGCATCATTCTCTGGATAATCAGTGGAGGATTGGATTACCAGTTGTCTCGTACTATTTAAAGTAATGATGCGATACCGATCAGCTAATATTTCATCCGGATTCAATGGGATGGCACTAATATTCATTCTATGTAAGAGGCCTGTTGGTGAAAGATATATTGTTTGGATACCATCTAATTCACTTTGGATTGGTTTCCAGATTAACTCGTATAAATTCTTGTTTTCTGAACCCAACTCTTTGGCACCTCTATGAACAAGAGAGTACATTTGATTTACATAATCAGCTTTTCTCGCACCCTGGGACGAAAAAACTGCATCCAGGCTATGTTGTTCAAATAGGTTTATGATTACAGGATACAACTTATCTTGTCGAATAATAAGTGCGGCGTATAGAATACTATCCTCGTTTTTTTCACTCGTCAATGAGTACTGTACAAATTCGATTGCAGCTTCCCCGGGTTTAAGTTTGGAATGGATATCCTGCCAATTTACCTGAAGCTTCACATGACTATAACCAGCAACCAAACGGTTCAATTCCTTTTCCAGGAGATTGACTTTTTCTTCGAGCTCAACAATTCGGGCGCTATCTCTATCAGAAAGTGGATTGCTGTATTCCGCGGCAAGTCTTCTTCCATAGGCTTGTAATTGCTTCGATTTTTCTGAGACTTGGGGATTAGATTCGTCGAGTCTCTTGATCTGATTGGCCGCAGTCAGTAAAAATCCTTTGTAAAACAAGGAATTGTCATAACAAACAGCAATTAGTTTTTGATTTTCAGTGGCCTGTGCAAAATAAAGGGTCTGACTTTGAATTTTGGTAAACATCTCCACGTATTGACTTAATTCCCTTTCAGAAAGATGGGCCAATGCTTTTTGAAGTAATTGTCTACTGAGCGTACTCAATTCTAAGAGGATCCCTTCTGCTTTTTTAAAATTTCCTTCTTCTTTATAAATCGTTGTTAAATGTTCCAATGTAAATAAGTAATCCAGATGTTCTTTTCCAAATACTTTTTCACGAATAGATTTAGCCGCCAAAATATTTTGTTCAGCTTGCGTAAATTTTTTTTGCTCTATATTTAGTAACCCTAGTTCAACAAGAATATTTGCATAGTCAGGATGTTCCTTTCCCACGGATCGCTCAACAATTTTTAAGGCTTTGTTATATATTGAATCTGCTTTGTTGGGTTGATTTGTTTTTTTATAAAGTAGGCCAAAATTGCCAAGACCACCAGCAAAATTTGAGTTATCTTCACCAACTGCAGATTTTATAATATTCAGAGCTTCAAGGAGCAAGCTTTCTGCTTTTTCAAAATGGTTCCACTCCAAATAAATCCCGGTTAGATTAAAGAGCGTTGCGGTATATTCAGGATAGGTTTTCCCGAATTTTTTTTCACGAAGTTTGAGGGTCTGAAGGTAAAACCGTTCAGCTTTCTCATTATTCCCCATTTTATAATACAGACCACCTAGATTTACCAAACAATTCATATACCAGGCATCAGATTGATAATTATCCTGACCTTCAAAAATGGATTTAGCTTCGAGATAATAAAATTCAGCTTCTTCATAGCGGCCCATTAAAAAATATACGATACCCAAATTAATGAGCGAAGCACAGTAGTCAGAATGCTTCACACCCAGACTGATTGCTCTTATACTTTTAGTTTCGATCCAGGCCTTTTCTGCACCGGCATAATCTGATGCGTATAGTTTGATCAGGCCTCTGATATTCAAACACCGGGCATAATATTGAGAAACCGGTCCAAAGAGATCCAGTGCAAGTTGTTCTGCTATGCTAACGGAATCTAAAGCACTGTCGAATTTATCTTTTTGAGCTAATGACTCACCATCTAATAAAAGTTTGGAAATTTTCTTTTTTATCAGAACGGTATCTTTCTGAGAAAGATTTTGATAAATAGTATCAGACTGGCCGTTAGCAAAACTGAGCCAAAACAGGAGAATTAGTAATCCGTATAGTTTCATGTGTGATATATAGAATTTCATATAATCCGAAATTTAGATAAAAGATCGCAATTTAAAAACTTAGAAGGAATTGGATTACCCTAAATTTATTCTATTAAAACAAACCCAGCATTATGATAGGAATCCAATCCCATATCCCGCATTTCTTTTTGTGCTGATAATAATAATTTGTTGAACTGGTCTTTAAGTTTGAGTTATATTTAATGGAATGAAGTCGATTGGATTCTATGAATCCATAAAGAAGATGCTATTAATTTAAGTATGTAATCATTCGCTGCAATAAACTGATTTTGCAAAACAATCATTTAACCTGACTACAAGAGTTCGGATTAAATGTTTGGATTTATGGGTGGAGGTATATGCTGTACAACTTTCTTTCATGCATGAGCCATACTCTGCTGTTTGAAGTAGTGAGATAGCGGTTATCGGAAAGGATAATTTTTAGACTCTGCTTGTCCTTATTAGTGACTTTAAAGTGCAGGATGAGTTTGTTTTGAGTTAATTCATAAACGTGTTCTTCTATGTTTTTTATTCTGGGATAGTCTATTTTATAATCTATCTGAATATTGGATTTTAGATTCAAATGTGTGAGTTCGTCATTATAAGGACCTGTTTGATTTACAGGCGGAGAAAACGTCTCGTGTTTGTTTCGAATTTGGTTCAAAAAGTCTTCATTTTCAATGAGCCAGATTTCTGATAAATCAGCGTTCATATTAATAAATAGAAAAGTATCTTCAAGTATTTGTTGGAGATATGCAGATGTACTTTTACCTAGGGATTGTCGACATTTTTTGTAATAGAGTTCTGTTTTTTCATTATACACTAATTCCTCCAGTTCTGGTAGCCGAATAAATTCAGGAAGCAGAATGGCTTTATATTCTTGTCGTTTTGTTAATGGCTGAGTTGTAAAAATAAATGAGCCGGTTGATAATAAAAGTCCTAATTGCTGTTCTTTAGTCCACCAGAAGTGGGGATATTCGGTCCATTTGCAATGTTCTAATCTAAGTTTAGAAATAGCTTTTCCATTCTCATCCAGTTTAATGAGCTGATAGGGCATTTGGTCCGGGGCGCCTTCCATTCCATAGGCTAATACATAAATGGCAGTTTTATCTTCGGATAGAATAAAGGTTTGTGCAAAAAAGTCGGAATCCATTTCAATTAAATCTACTGAAACCTTAGGATTATTTACCAATGGAAAGATGGGGAGCTCAGAAAACTCTTGACCAGGTTTCATTGATTTTTTACACCCAAAAAAGTTTGAAAAAATAGACATGAGTAGCGGGATTAATAAACGGTATGACAAGATCTAAATGTTAGTGGAGTGATCAAACTTACAATATTATTTATAAAATAAGACGGAATCATAGAAGAAAAGTATCATTAATGGCTTTAATAATTTCATTAATCTCATTTTTATTTTTCCTTAAATTGGTCTGGAAAGTATTTTTGCATCAAATCATCCCAACGCTTCTTGTGAG